>CAWCBX010000001.1:0-5750 GCA_963793595.1 uncultured Gammaproteobacteria bacterium
GTCGTTTCCGCGATTAACATGCCGGGAATTCTAACAGTTTTCGGTTGCTAAACGCCCACGGAAGATTCCCACCGGCGCGCACTACTGTCCAGAATAAAATACCCTGCTTGAGGGTAGTCTTAAAACGTCAGGGAATCTGCGATCATTATTTTTATTCCTGACAGTAGGGGACTGGCGCGGGTACGACCTACTAATTAACTATCCGAGCAGGATGTCACGCACCTGCCGATATTTTTGCTGGGTCCTGGCGATGATGTCGGCCGGGATTGGCGGCGCCGGTGGCGTCTTGTCCCAGTCCAGGGTTTCGAGATAATCACGCACGAATTGCTTGTCGAAACTCGGCGGGCTGATGCCGACACGGTACTCATCGGCGGGCCAGTAGCGAGACGAATCCGGTGTCAGGATTTCATCGATCAACATCAGCTCGTCGTTTTCGTCGACGCCGAACTCAAACTTGGTATCGGCGATAATAATGCCGCGCTCGCGCGCATAGTCGGCGGCCAGCCGGTAGAGCTGGATACTGGTTTCCCTGATCTGCGCAGCCCTGTCGGCACCGATCCTGGCGACGATATCTGCAAAGCTGACGTTAATGTCGTGATCGCCCACTTCGGCCTTGGTCGATGGCGTAAAAATAGGTTCGGGAAGCCGTGGCCGCCTGTTGCAGTCCGGGCGGCAGCTTGATACCGCAGATTTCCCCGTTCGCCTGGTAATCCTTCCAGCCTGAGCCGATGACGTAGCCGCGTACTATCGCTTCCACCGGCAGTGTCTTAAGACGCTTAACGATGATCGAGCGAGCCTTTAAGCGTTGATAATCCTCAGCGCTGACATAATCGCTTAAATCGAGATCGCTCAAGTGATTCCTGATTATCCCTGCGGTTTTCGCAAACCAGAAGTTCGATACCTCGGTCAACAATTCACCCTTGTGTGGCATCGGTTCGGCAAACACTACATCGAATGCAGAAAACCGGTCGGTTGTTACGATCAGCATATGCGCGTCGTCGATGGCGTAGATATCGCGTACCTTGCCGCGCGCGATCAGTTCGAGATTATCGATGTGGGTTTCAAAAATTGGGTCGTCGCTCATTGCCGCTTCCAGAATTTCCAGCTCGCGAATAATAACATGCACTCCGCCAGGAATAGTCAATTCGGGGTTAATTTTTTAAACCGTTTCGCGCTATAATCGACCGCTTTTTTGGGATAACCCGGAGCAATTCATGCCGAATAGCCTAGTGGCGGTAGTAATGGGCAGCACCAGTGACTGGCCAGTGATGCAACACGCAACCGAATACCTTGAGCAATTCGGCATCGAGTACCAGGCGCAAGTCATATCTGCGCATCGAACCCCTGATCTGCTCACCGAATTTGCCAGGAGCGCCAGAGCTAGCGGTTTCTGTTGCATTATTGCCGGCGCCGGTGGCGCCGCGCACCTGCCCGGTATGCTCGCTGCCAACACGACGATTCCAGTGCTGGGTGTGCCGGTGCCAAGCGAGCACCTGCGGGGCCAGGATTCCCTGTACTCGATAGTACAAATGCCCAAGGGTGTGCCGGTGGCAACCTTTGCGATCGGCAAGGCCGGCGCGATTAATGCCGCGCTGTTCGCGGTGTCGATGCTGGCGAACAACGATCCGGCCGTGCTGCGGAAACTGGAAGACTTCCGTGCCCAGCAGCGCGATGCGGTGCTGGATATGACCTTGCCGCCGGCTCAATAACATGGCGATTCTTCCGGGCAGTACACTCGGGATGCTCGGTGGCGGGCAACTCGGGCGCATGTTTGTAACCGCTGCAAGAACCATGGGTTACGAGGTGATAGTGCTCGACCCCGACCCGCACAGCCCGGCTGGCGGTCTGGCCAGCGAGCACCTCGCCAGGGACTATGACGATACCGATGCGCTTGATTACCTGGCACAGCACTGTGCGGTAGTCACCACCGAGTTTGAGAATATCCCCGCGGTTACACTGGCTTACCTGGCCAAGTCTTTAC
This sequence comes from uncultured Gammaproteobacteria bacterium, assembly GCA_963793595.1. Classification (GTDB taxonomy): domain Bacteria; phylum Pseudomonadota; class Gammaproteobacteria. The sequence goes on from CAWCBX010000001.1 coordinate 1,982, forward strand.
CCGTACATCCCTCCGCGACGGTGCTGCATATTGCCCAGCATCGTAGACTGGAGAAGGAATTCTTTCGCCAGCAGGGTTTGGACACTGCCGATTTTGTCGCGCTCGAAACCGAGGCTGATCTTGATAGCGCGCGTGATTTCAGCTACCCGGCAATCCTCAAAACCGCCACGCTAGGCTACGATGGCAAGGGGCAGGTGGTTTGCCATGGTTTCGACGAATTAAGCTCGGCCTTCGAACAGGTCGGTAAAAAGCCCTGTGTGCTCGAGCAGCGTATCGATCTCGCCTGCGAGGTTTCAGTGGTGCTGGGGCGCTCGCTGGACGGCGATGTAACCTGTTTTCCAATTGCCGAGAATAGTCACGCCAATGGTATTCTCGATGTGACGCTGGTGCCGGCGTCGATTTCAGCCGAACTGGCGGCTGCAGTCATTGACGCGGCAACGCGGATCGCCAACGGGCTTGATTACTGCGGCGTGCTGGCGGTCGAGTTTTTTATCTCGACCGATAACCGCGTGCTGGTCAACGAAATGGCGCCACGCCCGCACAATTCGGGACACTATACCCTCGACGCCTGTGACACATCACAGTTCGAGCAACAGGTACGCATGGTTTGTGGTTTGCCGGCCGGATCCTGCCGCCTGCATACCCCTGTTGCGATGTGGAATGTACTCGGCGATATCTGGCCCGGGGACGGAATTCCAGAATGGGATGCTGTGCTGAAGTTTGGGCAGGCCAAGTTGCATCTCTACGGTAAGAAAGAAGCCCGCCCGGGGCGCAAGATGGGGCACATCAATTGCCTCGGTGACACGCTCGAGGAAGCGAAGACTCTGCTTGGCGAGGTTCGAGACAGGTTAGGCTAAGACCAGCAGAAGACGGGTACCGATGATTTACGGGCGAGTGCCCGTTACCAATCCAGCCCGGACTATCGAGAGCTATATCTGAATCGATTCGTTGCGGCATCATTGATTCTTATTCGAATTCTGTATTTGCAGTTATATCAAATACCTGTTGTTGCGGGAGAATTAAGTAAACTGTCACCATAATTCCTATCTAATGCTCTACAAATACTTCCATATTTCCCTGTTCATCGAAACTCATGACGTTGTAGGAATGGACCGTACTACCGCTTTCCATACCTGGCGTGCCGACAGGCATGCCAGGGACCGCTATCCCCTTGATTTCCGGCCGAAACAGTAAGAGCCGTTTGATATCCCGGTGGGTAATATGACCCTCGACTACATACCCATCGATGACCGCAGTATGGCAGGCTGCGAGTTTTTCCGGAACGCCGAGGCGCTTTTTCACCGCCAGCACGTCGCGGGTATGCTCGATCGTGACGTTGTAGTTATTATTCTGCAAATATTTGACCCACTTGGTACAACAGCCGCATTCGGGATTTTTGTAAACCACGATATCCCTTACCAGGGCGTCGCTGGCAAAAGCCGTTGTTACGGTCAGAATATTTAATATTGCTAGCATTACAGTCAATTTCACTTCGATGCTCCTGTCGATGTAGAACGCTGTATGTAAATATAGGCTACGCGCGAAATTAAACCAATCCCTGCGATGGCTGCAATTGGTATGGAGTTTATTTAATGATTCAAGACACCGTAAACAAGTCAATCCTGGTGCTGATGACGATTACTATTTCAGCACTGTTCTTTTCAATGATTTCCCAGTTTCTGATGGCGATTTTTCTGGCCGGATTGTCCAGCGCTCTGGCGCGTCCCATTTACCGGCGCCTGAAACTCCGCTTCAGGGGACGCAGGCATTTAGCGTCTGTTACCACGATGTTGCTGATGATAGTAGTGGTGTTGATTCCGGTGATGTTTCTGATCGGTATCATTGTGGGGCAAGCGATAGATGTCGGTCAGTCGGCTACCCCCTGGGTCAAACAATATATCGATCAGCCTGACAGTCTTACCGCTTATCTGCAGCACCTGCCTTTTTACGAACAGTTGGTGCCTTACCGTGAACTCATCCTGGAAAAAGCGGGGCAACTGGTTGGATCAATCAGTAAATTGATTGTGAACGGACTATCTTCGGCAACCCTTGGTACGGCGAACTTCCTGTTCATGACGTTCGTATTTTTATACACCTTGTACTTTTTCCAGATGGACGGCGTAAAGCTGATCAGGAAAATTCTCTACTATCTGCCGTTGGGCAGTGACGATGAAAACCTGATGCTGCAAAAGTTTACTTCGGTAACACGGGCAACACTAAAAGGGTCTTTCTTAATCGGTATATTGCAAGGTGGTCTTGCCGGCGTCGCTTTTGCGGTTGCAGGTATAGACAATGCCGTGTTCTGGGGCTCGGTTATGGCGGTGCTTTCGGTCATACCAAGCATCGGCTCGGCGCTGATATGGGGTCCGGCATGCGCTATCCTGATAATGCAGGGCAGTATCGGGGCTGGGGTAGGGTTGCTGGCTTTTTGCGGTATTGTTGTTGGCAGCCTGGATAATGTGTTGCGACCGATTCTCGTGGGTAAAGATACCAAGATGCACGAACTGATGATTTTCTTCGGCACCCTTGGTGGCATCATGATGTTTGGCATCCCCGGTATTTTTATTGGTCCATTGATCGCTTCATTGTTTGTAACGATCTGGGAGCTTTATGGCGTCGCGTTCGGTGACTTTTTGCCGGAAGTATATTACAGGAGCCCTGTCGATAAACCTGTCGAGAAGGAATCAGGGGAGGAATAGGATAGTTCGGGAGTGATGCTGCGAGAGCACCATGTTCAATCTGAAGACCGACCTGCGGTCGCCGATATTATCGGTGCAGATTCCGTGGAGAAGCTACTTGACCGCGATGCAGGTGCAGGGTGCGCGGTTTGCTACCTTGTGCGATACGCTGCCAAGAAACAGTCCTTTTAAATCGTTCAATCCACGCGAACCCATAATCACGCAGTCAATTTTTTCCTCGTCGATACATTCCAGAATTCTATCGGCCGGATCACCGGCTTCAAGACGAACATCGACATTTTCCAGGCCATTTTGCTCTGCACGGCCCTTTGCTCCGTCAATAATATGCTGGCCTATCTCGATCAGTAAGCGTGGTGATACTCCCTGAATCCTGGAAGGCGGAATCCGTAGCCACTGCAATCCTGTAGTCCATCGATCTCAGGCGATTTATTTCCGTGTTGACATGCTGTGTCAGCCCCTCAATTTCGGCAAATCGCTGCAAGGCATCGATATTTTCGGAGCGATGAGGTACATGCAATATGACAAGCTGCGGCAGCGTATTTTTTTGCCATATCAATGGCGAGGTCGAGAGCCTTGAAGGCATGATCTGAACCGTCGGTGGGACATAGTATCTTGCTGAACATGACAGGCCTCCGTAATATTTGCCAAGCCGTGAAAAGTCAACATACACTGATATCGATCTGGCATGTTGACGCAGCTCAAGCGGGATAAAATTGGACGCCATATATCCGCCAGGGCGAGGTGGACGTAAGGGAAAATAGTGTTTATTCTTTCGTTCCGCGTACTATCCAGTAACGTGGTGTCTGTAAAAACTCGACCATACAGATAAGTGGTTTATAGACATTTATAATTCGTCCTGTGGAGATACAAATATGAGTGTTACGATTAGAGCCTGTCTCGTTCTGCTGCTGCTCGCACTGCCATTTAGCGGCAGCTGGGCAGGTGAATATGAAGATACTATCAAGGTCTTCTCTAACGCAGGGGAAAGCGGCGACTTCTTCGATAAGAGCTACGGCTATGCAGTCTTTCCGACCATAGGTAAGGGCGGCATTGGCATCGGTGGCGCACAT
>CAWCBX010000002.1:0-18631 GCA_963793595.1 uncultured Gammaproteobacteria bacterium
TAATCAATGAATCGACCACACCGGACATTTCCTTGATCCCCATTTCAGCCTGTGACATGCGCTTGGTGCGTTCAAAGGCGAATGGCTTGGTGACTACTGCAACCGTAAGAATACCCATTTCCTTGGCGATCTGCGCAATTACCGGCGCCGCGCCAGTACCCGTGCCACCACCCATGCCAGCGGTAACGAAGAGCATATTAGTGCCCTCGATCGCTTCCTGGATGCGCTCGCGATCTTCCAGCGCCGCCTGCCTGCCGATACCCGGATCGGCACCGGCACCCAGCCCCTTGGTAATGCTGGAACCAATTTGCATGGTGGTTCGCATTTCCATCTTCTTGAGCGCCTGCACGTCAGTGTTGACGCAAATATATTCGACGCCTTCGATACCCGCCGAAACCATGTGCTGAACGGCATTGCCACCGCCACCACCAACACCAATAACCTTAATAACCGGGTCTTTGGAGTGTGAATCCATCAGTTCAAACATTTTATTGTCCTCTTGCGTTATTTAAAAATTGCCCTGAAACCAGCTTTTCATTCTTGCCAAAAGGCCGGCCTCGTTTTTATCGTCCAGTTTGTAACCGGACAAGCCGGATTGCTGTCTGTTTCCAAACAACAGCAATCCAACACCTGTTGCATGTATCGGGTTTCGCACAACGTCGACTAGTCCCGTTACATACTGTGGATAGCCCAAGCGCACCGGCATGTGAAAAATCTCTTCCGCCAGTTCGATCGCACCTTCCATTTTTGAGCTGCCCCCGGTAAGCACTACACCGGCGGCGCATATTTCTTCGAACCCGCTGCGGCGTAATTCCGCCTGCACCAGGCTTAATAGTTCTTCGTAGCGCGGCTCCACCACCTCGGCCAGGGTTTGTCGGGCCAGGCGCCTGGGTTCACGATCACCCACACTGGGCACCTCGATGGTTTCATTATCCGTTGCCAGTTGGCGCAGGGCACAGGCATACTTGATCTTTAAATCATCGGCATACTGGGTCGGGGTGCGCAGTGCCACCGCGATATCATTGGTTACCTGGTCACCGGCGATCGGGATTACCGCGGTGTGGCGAATCGCACCATCCGAGAACACCGCAATATCGGTAGTACCGCCGCCAATATCGACCAGGCATACACCCAGTTCCTTTTCATCGTCGGTCAAAACCGCACTTGCCGAAGCCAGTTGCTCAAGGATTACATCATCGACTTCCAGGCCGCAGCGACGCACACATTTGATGATATTCTGTGCCGCACTCAAGGCACCGGTAACCAGATGTACCTTGGCTTCAAGCCGCACTCCGGACATGCTGATAGGATCGCGAATTCCTTCCGAGGCATCGATGACAAATTCCTGTGGCAACACATGTAGAATGCGTTGATCAGCCGGAATGGCTACCGCCTTGGCAGCCTCTATAACGCGCGCCACATCGGCGGTAGTAACTTCCTTTTCCTTGATCGCAACTATGCCGTGAGAATTGATGCTGCGAATATGACTCCCCGCTATGCCGGCATAAACCGAACGAATCTGACAGCCTGCCATTAATTCCGCTTCTTCAACCGCCCGCTGAATCGACTGCACGGTTGATTCAATATTGACTACGACCCCTTTCTTCAAACCGCGTGATGGCTGGGTGCCAATGCCGATAATTTCGATATCACCTTCGACCGTGACTTCGCCAACGATCGCGACCACCTTGGAGGTGCCTATATCAAGCCCTACAATGAGGTTTGCCGATGTCTTTTTAGACATTACTGTTACTCCAGATTGATGCTTTGTCGCTAGCTTGCAGAGCTTCCTTTTTCCAGGCCACAGCGAAACCATTGCTGTAACGTAAATCCAGGCGCTCGATTTGTTCGCGCCGGGGTAGAATCTGTTGCTGGTAAATATTCATCAAACGATCGATTTTATGATCGATATTTCCTCTACCCAGTTTGATTTGCAGGCCATTGATCAATTCAACATTGAGCGCCCCGCGGCTATCTGCATGCAATGCCACCAGGCGCTCATCGACACTATTGAATCGTGCCTCCAGTCGGTAGAATTGCTCGAGCGCCCAAACCGGCTGGTGATTGGCTGCATGCACAACCGGCAGGTGACTGAACGAACCGGTATCAGCCAGGTAGACCTTCGCTGAATCACTCAGTAAATGTTCATCATCCCAACGCGCGATCGGTTTCTTTTCTTTAATCATAACTCTCAATTTATCAGGCCAGATGCGGCGCACTGAAACCGAATCGGTCCACGCATTGGCATGCAGTGTTTGCTGCAGCTCGTGTATATCGAGCGAAAAAAATCCCTGTCCAATATACTGGTGCAGCGCTGTCTCTACCGCCCGCTGATCGAGATTCTCAAAGGTTCCAGACAACTGAATGGTGCGTATCGGTAATAATCGTTCTGCCCGCTCAAGGTAGAAGCCACCCAGTAGTATCGGCAGCAACAGGAAAATCCAGTTGTATGACTTGCGCCACTGAAACGAAGCTGGCTGCGATACCGGTTGCTTGCGTTTTGCCTGTTTACTCTGCTTACGGAACTTAAACATTTCAGTCATCTCCTGCGAGCGTTGCTGCGAGTATTTTCAGAACCAGATCGGGCATTTCCAGGCCAGCGGCCCGGGCTGCCATCGGGATCAGACTGTGATCTGTCATTCCAGGTATTGTATTAATTTCGATCACCCAGGGGCGCTGCTGTTGATCCAGCATGAAATCAACCCTGCCCCAGGCGCTAACGCCGGTGACCCGGGTCGTCTCCAGGACGATCTCATTGATCTCCGCGACCTTGCTTTCATCGAGCCCACTGGGACAGGTGTAAACCGTATCGTCTGCCAGATACTTGGCTTCGTAGTCGTAGAATTCACGTGGAGTTTCGAGCTTGATCAATGGTAAAACTTCACCACAAATGAAACCGGCTGTGTATTCGCCACCATCGATAAATTTTTCGGCAAATGCTGCACCGTAACGGCTCGCCTTTTTCCAGGCTGGAATCAAATCGCTGGCCTGATGCACCGGAGTCATGCCTATGCTTGAACCTTCCGCCACCGGTTTAACAAATACCGGCAAGTCGAATTCGGCCAGTAAGCGCTCACAGTCGGATTCACTACGTAACTCGAAGAAATCCGGTGTCGGGATTCCACTACAGCGTATGACTTTCTTGGTTAAAATTTTGTCCATCGTCAGGGCCGCAGCACATACTCCGCTACCGGTGCTGGGGATACCGAGAAAATCGAGAACCGCTCGAATCGTGCCGTCTTCACCACCGCGGCCATGCAACACATTAAATACGCGGTCGACCTTGAGCTCGGCTAGTTGGTGAAAAGCGCGGGCCTGTAAGTCAACTGGGATCGCGTCAACGCCGGCCTCGAGCAAGGCCTGGTATACGGCATTGCCACTGTTAAGTGAAACTTCGCGTTCTGCAGAATCGCCACCCATTAGTACCGCTACCCGGCCGCATTTTGCTGCTGCTTCGGCAGCTGGTTTGTGCAACAGCATGCTCACAGGGCTTCCCCCACGATACGTACTTCAGATTCGAGACAGATATCAAACTTTGCCGCTACACTTACACGGATATGTTCGATCAGGGCCTCAACATCATGCGAAGTGGTTGCCGCAGTACTGATAATGAAATTCGCGTGCTTGTCCGATACGCAGGCTGTACCCAGGCAATAACCCTTGAGGCCTGCTGCTTCGATTAATTGTGCAGCATGTTTGCCCGGTGGGTTCTTAAATACCGAACCACAGGATGGTTGGCCTATGGGTTGGGTTGCGTTGCGTTGCTGTAGCAATTGCCTGATATTGGAGTCTTCACCCGCTGCGCGTCGATCGAAGCGAAACAATGCAGCCGCAAACCATTCTTCATGCGGCAAGGTAACACGACGATAACCAACCTCGAATTCAGCCGCATTACGTTCGACCAGGAGACCGCGTCGGTCGAGCATGAACAGCTGCTCCACAGCTGTCCAGGTTTCACCACCGAATGCACCTGCGTTCATCGCCAGGGCTCCACCTATAGTGCCTGGAATTCCGGCAAAAAAATCGGCGCCGGCAAGCCCCTCGTTTACGACAGAACTTCGCCAGCTTCGCACAACTGACGCCGGATTCGGCATATATGCCTCCATCCGGATTCAGGTGAATTTCGTTTAGTGCATTAAGTGGTGCGATTACCAGACCGCGGAAACCGCCATCGCGCACCAGCATGTTACTGCCAAGACCCACCCATAGAATATCGAGCCCGGTCTCCAGGTCGGCTAGAAAATTTTGTAAATCTTCTAAATCGGCAGGCACATAATAACGGTCAGCCGGGCCGCCCAGGCGCCAACTGGTATGTTTTGACATCGGTTCGTCAAACATCAGCTTGCCTCTTATCGACTGTCTGCTAGCCACGTTCATGTCCCCTTCCCTGTCGGCTGATGCTGCGCCAGGAATTCTGCCGACCAGGCACCGATACTGCCGGCACCCAGGGTGACAAAGATATCGCCATCCTGTAGAACCGTTTCGACTACTTCGTCGAGTCCTTGCAGGTCCTCGACAAACACCGGGTCGACCTTGCCACGACCACGAATCGAACGTGCCAGGGCACGCCCGTCGGCATCCTTGATATGACTTTCACCCGCCGGATAGACGTCCAGTAAAATTAATTGATCAACATCAGATAACACCTGGGTGAAGTCTTCGAACAAATCGCGGGTGCGCGTGTATCGGTGTGGCTGGAACAAAACGGCAAGCCGTTTGTCTGGCCAGGCGGCACGAATACCTGCCAGGGAAGCGGCAATCTCATTGGGGTGATGCGCGTAATCATCGATGTGCATGATTTTGCCATTGGCAACCATCAGACCTTCACTGATCTGGCAACGTCGACCAATACCGGAGAACTCCGACAAGGCCTGTCCAATCGCGTCACCCGAAACACCCAGTTCCCAGGCGATACTGATTGCCGCGGTGGCATTTAAAACATTGTGTTTACCGGTTAGATTCAGCTCGATATCCAGTACCCCGGAGGCATCAGGCAGCTGTACCTTGAAATGGGTTCTGGCGCCCCGGGCAACAATTTCAGTGATGCGAACATCGGCGTCCTCGGCCTCGCCATAAGTCAGCAGCGGGCGTGCCACCTGGCTCATAATTTCGCGTACCACCGGGTCATCGATACAAAGTACGGCCAGCCCGTAGAAAGGCAGATGATGCAGAAACTCGATAAAAGCCTGCTTGAGTCGCTCAAAGTCACCTTCATAGGTCGACAGGTGATCGTTATCGATATTGGTAACGATTGCCATCATCGGCTGCAGATAGAGAAACGAAGCGTCACTTTCGTCCGCTTCAGCGACGAGGTAATCACCGAGGCCGAGCCCGGCATGCCGGCCGGAACTGATGAGCTTGCCGCCAATCACGTAAGTCGGATCGATATCACCCTGCGCCAGCACACTCGCGACCAGACTGGTTGTGGTGGTCTTGCCATGAGTTCCGGCAACCGCAATACCGCGCCTGAAACGCATCAACTCGGCCAGCATTTCGGCACGCCTGACGACTGGAATACGTAACTCCCTGGCGGCCTCGACTTCAGGATTGTCAGCCTCAATCGCAGTTGAAACGACTACCACATGGGCATCGGCGACGTTTTCGCTACGGTGACCTATGGTGATATCGATACCAAGATCACGTAAATGCCTGACCATCGCATTTTCGGCAAGATCAGAGCCAGTTATATGGTAATTCAGATTATGGAATACTTCGGCAATGCCACTCATGCCGACACCGCCAATACCGGTGAAATGAATGTTACGAATACGCCGCATAAAGTGTTTTGAAGTCACAGTCACGACATCGCTCCGGCTAATATACCTGCTGCCAGCCGTTCCGCGGCCTCCGCCTGAAATTTGGCCCTGGCATTGACTGCCATTTCCACCAGTAAACTGCGATTCTGCTGAAAAAACTTCAGCTTTAACGCCAGGCTCTCGGCACTCAACTCAGCTTCGTTGAGAATCTGGGCCGCGTTGTTCTGCTCCAGGAAGCGTGCATTGTGGTACTGGTGGTTATCCACGGCGTAGGGAAACGGGATCAGTAGTGATGCCAGTCCGACCGCGGTTAATTCCGAGATCGTAAGCGCTCCGGCCCGGCATACCACCAGGTCGGCCCAGGCATAAGCCTGTTGCATGTCATCGATAAAACTGACCACCTCGGCATCGACGCCGGCCTGTCGATAGTTTTGCTGACAGACCTGTAGATGTTTGTCACCACATTGATGTTTGATCACAGGCCGCTGATCACGATCGAGGCAGGCAGTAGCCTGCGGGACAATGCTATTCAATGCGGCCGCACCAAGACTGCCGCCGATTACCAGTAACTGCAGCGGTGCTTCGATTCTGGATTGCAGGCGCGTGTCTGGTGGCTCGATACTGGCGAGACCGGCGCGCACCGGGTTGCCGATACATTCGCTGCGCGGAAGAGAGCTGGCGGCATCTGGGAAGGCTGTATAGTTGCGCACCGCGAATCGACTCAGTATTCGATTGGTTAGCCCGACAATAGAATTCTGCTCATGCAGGAACAGCGGAATATCAAGCAACCAGGCCATTAGACCGCCGGGGCCGGAGACAAATCCACCCATACCTAACACTGCCTTGGGTCGAACTCGACGCAACAGCCACAGCGCTTGCCAGCATGCACGCAGCAACCGAAATGGCGCCAATATCAGAGCTATTATCCCCTTGCCGCGCAAACCCTGCACGCTAAGCCATTCAATCGCAAAATCTGCAGCGGGTACGACGCGCGCCTCGATACCGGTGCGAGTTCCCAGCCAGACGATATTTTCGCCACGCTGACGCAGGCATTCAGCCACGGCCAGGGCCGGGAACACATGTCCCCCGGTACCACCCGCCATGACCAGTATAGGTTTTTGCATATCCTGACTCATGCGCGCGCCGCCGCTCGTTTCCGCGCAACCCGGGCACTGTCGCCAGCCTGGCATTCATAGTAAACCCGCAGTACCAGCCCCACCGCGAATGACATGCTGAGAATGGAATTACCACCGTAGCTTATAAAGGGCAGGGTCAAACCCTTGGTGGGCAAAGCCCCCATGTTGACGCCAATATTGATCACCGCCTGCAGCGTAATCAACAAGCCAACGCCGTAAGCAAGATAAGCCCCAAAGGCCTGTTGTTTTTGCAAGGCCAGTTTGGCGATGCCGAAACAACGCCAGGCAAATAGTGCAAACAGGCTGATCAACACGACCTGTCCGAAAAAACCCATCTCTTCGGCAAAGATGGCAAACATGAAATCGGTGTGCGCTTCGGGCAGGTAAAACAGTTTCTGGATGCTGCCCCCGAGACCGGCGCCAAACCAGCCCCCGCTGCCAATTGCAATCAACGATTGCGTCAATTGAAAGCCACTGTTGAAGGGATCGGCCCATGGATCGATGAACGAGGTAATGCGTGCAAGTCGGTAAGGCGAAGAAACCGCCAGCAATCCCATGATACAAAGTGTACCGGTCACGAACAGAATGAATTGCCCGAAACGGACACCACCGAGAAACATCAATCCAAGCCCGGTCATCAGCAACACCGTGGCGGCACCGAAATCGGGTTCCATTACCAGCAGGCCACTGGCCATCGCGAGTATTAACATCGGCTTGATAAAACCCATGGTATTGGTTTGTACTTCGTCGCTGCGCCGAATCAGGTACCCGCTCAGGTAGATAATCAGGAACAGCTTGGCGATCTCTGAAATTTGAAAGGTGAAAAAGCCAAAATTTAACCAGCGCGTGCTACCGTTCACGGTATGACCCACACCGGGTATCAATACTAAAGCGAGCAGGAATATAGAACCCAGCATTAACAACATGCCATTTTTCTTCCAGAATTCGAGCGGGATTTTGCAGGCAAACCACATCAGCGCGAGACTCATTAAAATGCGCAGGAACTGACGCTTGGCATAGTAGAACGGATCATGATTCTGCTGGTCGGCAATACCGATGGAAGCCGAGGCCACCATCACCAGGCCGATGCAAATCAGCGTCAGGTAAAGCAACAGGATGACGCGGTCGTATTCCGGTGCCAGCTCAAGGGTCGGCCTGGCGATCTGGTTACCCGTTCTGATTGCCTGACTAGTCACCTGCCAACTCCTGTACACGCCTGGCGAAATCATCACCACGCGCTTCGAATTTCGGGTACATGTCAAAGCTCGCGCAGGCCGGCGCCAGTAACACACAGTCGCCGTTACAGGCTTCCTCGTGAGCACGCCGCACTGCCTGTTGCATATCACGGACTATCTCGATCCGGGTTGCACCCTGCCAGGCTTGCTGCAACCGTGATGCGTCTTCTCCCAGTAATAATGCCAATTTCACCTTTTGCTTTATCGTGGCGAACATAATCGACATATCGGCTCCCTTTGATTGTCCACCGGCAATCAGGATAACCGGCCGCTCACGGCCTTCGATCGAAGCCTGTGCGGCACCAACATTGGTAGCCTTCGAATCATTGATCCATTCAACGCCATCTATTTCTGCAATCCACTGGCTGCGATGTGCAATACCGGTAAACTGCTTTATTGCAGCTACGATTGCGGTCCTGGATATACCGATGCTGTGCGCTATCGCCATCGCCGCCAGACAATTAGCCCAGTTATGCCGTCCACTAACCCTGATTTCGTCAACCCTTAACCAGGGTTCGCACCGATGCGCGAGCCAGCTGCCGTTATTCTCTAACAGCCTGAATTCGGCTTCTGCGTCGGGGTTTAGACTAAAACTGATATCGCGGGCGTCGTGACGCGTCACCTCATCATCGAAATTACTGACACACAGGCTGGCATTGTCATAAATTCGCAACTTGGCCTGAATATACTCGGCGTAACCCGGGTAACGATCGAGATGGTCTTCACAGAGATTCAACAGCGCCGCAACCCGGGGTTGCAGCGAAGTGGTGGTTTCGAGCTGATAGCTCGACAGTTCCAGCACATAATAATCGGGGTTCTGTTCAAGCAGGTCCAGCGCGGCAGTACCGAGGTTGCCACCAACCGCAGCCGATTTACCATCGAGATTGATCATTTCACCAACCAGCGTGGTTACCGTGCTTTTACCATTCGAACCGGTGATCGCGATTACCGGCTTGTCCACGATGCGCGCAAACAACTCGATATCGCCAACCACGCTCTTGCCAAGATCAGCCGCCTGTTCGATTGCCGCATCCCGGACCGAAAGTCCCGGACTGACGACCAGCACATCGGCCCAGGCAGTCAATTCTGCATCGAGCGGCTGGGCTCGAAAATCAACGTTATCGAATTGAGCTTTGAGTTTACCCAGAAATGGCGGTACGTCGCGGGTGTCCTGAATCCTGCAGCGATATCCATGTGTCAGTAAATAGCACGCAACCGAATAACCGCTCACCCCGAGACCGACCACCAGGTAATTGACGTCTTGCAGCGCTGTTGATGGTTGATTCACGTTTAACATTACCGAATCTTTAAGCTCGCCAGACCAACTAGCACCAGCACCACGGTAATAATCCAGAAGCGCACGATAATGCGCGGTTCTGGCCAACCTTTGAGTTCGTAATGATGATGCAATGGCGCCATACGAAATATACGGCGTCCGGTTAACTTGAACGAAGTCACCTGCATTATTACCGAGACCGTTTCCACTACGAAGATGCCACCCATGATAAAAAGCACCAGTTCCTGGCGCACGATAACTGCGAGAGTGCCCAGTGCAGCACCGAGCGCAAGCGCACCCACATCGCCCATAAACACCTGTGCCGGGTAGGTGTTAAACCACAGGAATCCCAGGCCCGCGCCAACCAGCGCGCCGCAAAAAACGACCATTTCACCAACTCCAGGCACATAGGGAATCCCGAGATAGTTGGAAAAATTGTAATTTCCGGTCAGGTATGCAAATACACCCAGTGCGCCGCCGACCAGGACAGTCGGCAGTATCGCCAGCCCGTCGAGGCCATCGGTCAGATTAACCGCGTTGCTGCTGCCGACGATGACAAAATAAGCCAGCACGACATACAGCCATCCCAGGTCGATCAGGATATTCTTGATAAAAGGCACGATCAGCTGGGTTTCGATGGGAAACTGTGCCGTGTGGAACAATGCCAGTGCCGCACTTAATCCGATCACCGATTGCCAGAAGTACTTGGCCCTGGCGGACAGGCCCTTGGAATTGCCAAATACGATTTTCTTGTAGTCGTCGATCCAGCCGATCAAACCGAAACCAATGGTGACGAACAATATGATCCAGACGAAACGAGACGATAAATCACTCCACAACAGGGTACTGGTAACTATTGCAACCAGGATTAACGCACCGCCCATGGTTGGCGTACCTGCTTTGGAAAAATGGCTTTCAGGACCGTCGTCGCGAACACTCTGGCCGATATTGTAACTGCTCAGATATCTAATCATAACCGGCCCGACTATCAGCGAAATCACGAGCGCAGTGAGCACCCCCAGGATGGTTCGCAGGGTCAGGTACTGGAATACGTTGAAACCGCCGTGGAATTGCGTGAGATACTCCGACAAGCTAAACAGCATTGACATCGCCTCCATTTGCGGACTGCATCAAGATGGCTATCAGTCGCTCCATGCCGGCCGCACGCGAGCCTTTGACCAGCAGATTTACACCCTGGTGTATTTGCGCCAGAATGCTTTGCGCCATCTCCTCGATGTCTTCATAGCAATAACCCGCAGCGCCGAATTCTGCACTCGCGATACAGCTCATTTCGCCAATAGCAAAAAATTTTTCGACGCCTCGCTGAACTGCGGCCTGTGCGGCCTGACGATGCAGTGCCTCCGCCTCTGCTCCCAGCTCAGCCATATCGCCCAGCGCCAGCCAGGGTGAGCCCGGTAACGAGCAAAGCACCTCGATGCCGGCCTCCAGTGAATCCGGGTTGGCATTGTAGCTATCGTCTATCAACCGACTATTAGCGGGGCCAGAGAGTATTTGCAGGCGCCCTTTTACTGCGCAGAATCCAGCCAGGTTATCAACCGCTACGGTAAAATCGATCCCGGCCAGTATCGCCAGCGATACCGCGGCCAGGGCATTACGTACATTGTGCTCACCGATAACAGCGAGCTCACAGCCATGACTTTGACCCTGATAACTAAATTCAATCCGCAAGGTTTCGCCCGTGACTGACCAGGTGGCTGTTACATCGGCTGCATTATTTAGACCACAGCTGATTTGCGTTTGTGCGGCACAGATGCCAAGCCAGTATTTACTGGCAACTTCGTCGGCATTAAACAATGCCCGATGTTCGGCTGCGCAATAAGCGTAAAGCTCGCCCTTGGCCTCCATCACGCCACGTACATCGCCAAATCCGGCGAGGTGCGCGGCGGCAACATTATTCACGTAAACGATATCGGGTTCAGCGATTTCGGCGAGCCGGGCGATTTCACCACGATGATTCGCACCCATTTCGATAATGGCGTAATCGTGATTCTGCTCCAGCTCAAACAGTGTCAATGGCACCCCGATATCATTATTGAAATTTCCACGCGTAGCGAGACTTGAGGCCTGCTTGTCCAGTATCTGGAATAACATCTCCTTGACCGTGGTCTTACCGTTACTACCGGTAAGCGCTATCACGCAAGGGTCGCAGTAATGCCGCCAGTAGTTCGCCAACCGAGCCATCGCCTGCTTACAGTCCGCCACCTCGATCTGTTCAATTTCACTTTGCTGTCGCTGTTCGACCAGGGCCACGGCCGCACCATTCTGGTAAGCCAAATCGACGAAGTTATGCCCGTCGAAGTTAAGCCCCCTGATAGCGACGAATAATTTCCCTTCACAGGATTTTCGGCTATCTATAGTGACCCCGCAAAAGCTGGCGTCAGACAGGCTGTTGGTGCTGTTACCGAGGATTTCGGCCAGCGTCTGTAGCGACAGGTTAATCATGGTTCACCTGCAGAATTCGGCTCACCACGTGACGATCACTAAAGGGACGACGTTCATTGCCGACAATTTGTTCCTGTTCATGCCCTTTGCCGGCGATCACTACCAGGTCTTCAGCTGCCGCCTGTGACAGGGCGTACTCGATTGCCGCCTGACGATTATGCACGACACAGGCCTGATCGGGATGCTGCATTCCCGCAAGAATTTCACTGACAATTTTCTCTGGGGATTCGTTACGCGGATTGTCGTCGGTAACAATGACCCGGTCCGCAAGTTCTTCAACTGCGCGACCCATACCGCTGCGCTTACCCTGGTCCCGATCACCACCGCAACCGAACACGCACCACAGCAGTCCCTCGGTATGCTGACGACTCGCACCAAGGCAGGCCCGTAAAGCCTGCTCGGTGTGGGCAAAGTCGATTACCGCCGCCGCGCTACCACGTTCACCAGTAAATTTTTCCATGCGCCCGGGAATCGGCTTTAAGTCCTTCACCGCGAGCTCGAGCTGGTTGTAATCAAGCCCCAGAGCCAACAAGGTGGCGATACAGGCGAGTGTATTTTCGGCATTAAAGCTGCCGAGTAAAGCGGTTACCGCGGTGATCTCCCCGAGCGGGGTAGCGGCGCGGATATTCAGCCCGTTGGCGGTCACTTCACTGGCCAGCAGCTTCACCTCGGCAATCGGTCCGCCATCGGAATCGACCGAGTAGCGAATCAATGATTCCGGCTCGACATCCTCGCTTATCTGCAGGCCAAAACTATCATCGACATTAACCACCCTGCCGGATAGTTTGAAATCATGGAACAGGCGCGCCTTGGCCGCGGCATAACTCTGTTGATCACCATGATAATCAAGATGATCCCGTCCCAGATTGGTCAATACCGCGATATCAAAGTCACAGCCGTTGACGCGATACTGTTCCAGCGCATGCGACGATACTTCCATCACCACGTACTCACAACGTTGTTGCTGGAATTCGTGCAGACGAGATTGCAGGCTTACCGAATCCGGAGTCGTCAGGGTATCCGGGGTCAGGTTATTACCGATTCCATATCCCAGGGTGCCGATACTGGCGCAGGTTTTGCCAATACGCGTCAGAGCCTGGGTCACAAGATGCGTGACGCTGGACTTTCCATCGGTGCCAGTAATGCCAACAATGGTCATCGCCTGTCCGGGATCGCCGAAGAAACGGCTCACGATATGACCGTTGGCGCGATCTAACTGATCGACTCCGATCCAGTGGGTGTCGACCTGCTTACGCAACAGCGGAATCCGCTGCAGACTATACTCGTCGGTCGCGTCATAGATAACCGCGATAGCGCCTGCTTTCACCGCATCGATAGCGTAATCAATACCATTGGTTTTTATTCCGGGTAGCGCAACGAACGCCGAATTGGCGGTAACATTTGCGCTGTTACTGGCGATATCGAAAATCTGGATTGACGGCACCGGATCATGCAACGCAAAACCCGACAGCAGTTCCGAGAGTAACATTCCGGGCATTTTGATCTTCGCCATCATGCCCCCTGATCCTTGTTGCTGGCCAGGGTTGGCAAATCATCAGGCGCAATATCGAGAATGCGCAATGCGTTTGACACGACTTCCTGAAAAACCGGGGCAGCGACCACGCCACCGTAGTAACCATTTTGCGTAGGTTCATCGATCACCACCGCCATCACCAGGCGTGGGTTACTGGCAGGCGCGATACCGGCAAAGACCGAGACATAATCATCTTTCTGATACCCGCCGGCGATACTTTTTTTAGCGGTTCCAGTCTTACCGGCGACCTGGTAGCCGTCGATCGCCGCCAGTTGAGCACTGCCTTCAGGTCCGACCACTTCCGCCATCATGCTAATCAATTGTCGCGCGGTAGCAGCCTTCATGACATGACGTGAAATTTGATTTTTCGTGGCCACCACCGGTTCTTTGCGCAGCAGGCTGAGATCTACCAGGCGCCCCTGGTTGGCAATCAAGGCATAGGCACGCGCGAGTTGCGTGATCGACAACGACATGCCATAGCCGAAGGCCATAGTCGCGTGATCGAGAGGCTGCCATTGACTATAGTGACGAAGATATCCTGCCGATTCGCCCGGAAAGGACACCCCCGAAGCCTCGCCAAAACCATAGTCCTTGAAGCTTTCCCACAATTCCTGTTTTTCCAGAGACATGGCGATACGCGACGCACCGACGTTACTGGATTTGCGTAGGATTCCGGCCAGGTCGAGGACACCGTAATTACGAAAATCCTTGATCGCGTGTCCACTTACCATCATGTACCCCGGCGAAGTATCGATATTGCTACCGCGATGGTAACGACCCCGGTCCATTGCCGCCGCCAGGGTAAAAGGCTTGATCGTCGATCCCGGTTCAAACACATCGGTAAGTGCCCGATTACGCTGTTGATCGGCAGACATCGTTGTCCGCCGATTCGGGTTGTACGATGGCTGGTTTACGATCGCGAGAATTTCACCGCTGCGCGCGTCAAGCAGTACTGCCGAGCCCGCCCTGGCGGCATGAAACTTTATCGCCCTGGCGAGACTTCGATAAGCGATATACTGCAGGCGCATATCGATGCTGGTATAGATATCATTGCCCGACTCGGCTGGTTTCACCTGGTCCAGTTCCTCGATGACTTCACCTCGGCGATTACGAATCACTCGCCGTTCGCCGGGCTGCGCGCGCAACCAGTCCTGGTATACCAGTTCCAGGCCCTCCTGCCCCTGATCATCGATATCAGTGAATCCCACCAGATGCGAGACCACTTCTCCAGCCGGGTAGTAGCGATTGTACTCGCGCTGCAGATAAACCCCTTCGATTCCGGCAGCAGCTGAACGCGCCAGTTCAGGTTCAAGCTGGCGCTTTAAATACACAAACTCACGGCTGGCACGCTGCTTCAGCATCGCCACCGTATCACGATAATTGAGATCAAGTTTCCTGGTTACCTGTTTCAACGCGTCGAGATTTCCCAGAATTTCAGCCGGGTTAACCCATACAGAATCCACCGGCGTACTAATCGCCAACGGAGTGCCAAAGCGATCCAGAATAGCGCCGCGATAAGCCGGGGTTTCGATGGTGCGTATTTGCCGCTGCCCTCCCTGATCGGCGAGAAAGCTATGCTCAACGACCTGCAGATAAAGTGCGCGTGCGACCAGGCCACCAAGCAGTGCAACCAGTACCAGCAATACAAAGTAATGCCGTGTGCTGAAGAAAACTGTCGGCGCGTCCTGGCCCTGCATCTTGTCTTTGCGTTTCACTGTAAACGCACCAGCTCAACATTTTCGGGTAAACGCATTTTCAAGTCCTTGCGGGCTCTCGATTCGACATTGCTATGCGCGGCCAGGGTCGTGTTTTGCAACTGCAAACGCCCCCACTGGATAACTTGCCGGTCCTGCTGTTTCTGCACGCCACGTAAATCGGCAAACAATACACGGCTCTGATGTTTGACATAAATCACGCTCAGTGCGCTGCCGAGAACCATTGTTAACAGCAGCGCGAACCCGGCTCTGCTGTTCATCAGGCCGCTCGCTCTGCAACGCGCAGAACCGCGCTACGGGAACGCGGGTTCGACGCCAGTTCACTTGCCCCGGCCTTGATGGCCTTTACTGTCACTTTGAGCCGGATTCCCGATTCAATTTCGCTATCGCGCAGCGGCAGACCGCGGGGAACTTTGCGGCGAGTACTATGCGTTTTGAAAAAACGCTTTACCAGGCGATCTTCGAGCGAGTGAAAACTGATCACCAGTAATCGGCCGCCGATTTTGAGAATGTCAAAAACCGTTTCAAGCAGGCGTTCGACCTGGCCGAGCTCCTGGTTGATGTGAATTCTAATGGCCTGGAAGCTGCGGGTTGCCGGATGACGATGATTTTTAGGGCGCGGTAATACGTCGCTAATCAATCCGGCCAGGGAAGCGGTGTCATCGATGGCTCGCGATTGACGCACTTCGACGATTTTTTTAGCGATGCGGCGTGACTGGCGCTCCTCGCCGTATTGCCACAGCACTCGGGCGATCTCAGCCTCTTCCGCCTGCGCCAGCCAATCTGCCGCCGATTCTCCCTGAGTGGGATTCATGCGCATATCCAGCGGACCATTTTGCTGGAAACTGAAACCGCGGCTGGCATCGTCCAGTTGCGGCGAGGAAACCCCTAGATCGAGCAGGATGCCATCGATCTGCTCCAGCAGCTCGAGCTCGGCCATTCGGCTCTGCATGTTGGCATAATCGTCATGGATAATGGTGACGCGATTATCGGTATCGAAAGTCCTGTGAGCATCGGCGATAGCCTCCGGATCCCGGTCCATGACAATCAGTCGCCCCTGCTCACCCAGCCCTGCCAGGATAGAACGTGCATGACCGCCACGGCCATAGGTGCCATCGACATAGCGTCCATCCGGTTTGATCTCAAGCGCAGCGATGACTTCATCGTGCAGCACGGGCGCATGCTGTTGCGTCATAGCGTTAACTCGGCTAACGCGGTTGGCATTTCATCGCTGCCGCTATCACCCAGCCACGATTGCATGCGCTCGGCCCACAGCAGTTCGTCCCACAGCTCGAATTTCTTGCCTTGTCCGATGAGGACCACTTTCTTACCGAGCTTGGCATATTCACGCAAGGGATTAGACAGCAACATACGACCATTGGTATCCACTTCGACCTCGGTTGCATGCCCGATCAGGAGGCGCTGGATGCGCCGTGTAGTGGGATTGAAACTGGGCAATGCTTCGATTTTTTCCTCAATCAGTTCCCACTCGGGAAGCGGGTAGATCAGCAGGCAGGGTTGATCGGTGTCGATGGTTATGATTAGCTGGCTCTGACAGATTTCGAGCAGGCGATCGCGATAACGCGCGGGTAGAACAATTCTCCCCTTCGCATCCAAAGACAGATTGGAAACCCCTCGAAATTTTTGCACGCTTAACCCGTTATTTGCCACTTTGTGACACTTTTACCCACTTAGTGACACAATATGGCTTATTTTCGCTGCAAGTCAAGTAAAAACAGGGCGTAAATGCAGGTCTTTTCTCAATAACGTCAATAACTTAGCCTGTTTTCTTACAGCTAATAAGCGAATACGCCAAACAAATCGGTTACTTAGAAACAACAGTTAAAGTAATACATTAAGTTGGTGAGGATTTTGTGCGATTTTGCACAATTTTCGAGGGCAAAAACGGGGACGCAATCAATTGCGTCCCCTTGCATGGCAGGAAGTCAGCCTGTAAGCCGGGTTCTGTCGAGGATAATCATTCGTCTGGACTGAAAGTCACCTTCCAGTCTCAAGCAACCAACCCGAAAACGACGCGGGCCACGTCATGGTTTTCCTATTTGGTCTTGCTCCGAGTGGGGTTTACCTTGCCACTTCTGTTACCAGAAGCGCGGTGCGCTCTTACCGCACCATTTCACCCTTACCAGCCGTAGCTGGCGGTTTATTTTCTGTTGCACTGGCCGTGGGCTCACGCCCCCCAGACGTTATCTGGCACTCTGCCCTGTGGAGCCCGGACTTTCCTCCAGCTCGTAATACGAACCAGCGATTATCCAGCTGACTTACCCGTGATCTTACCGATCCCTGGATGCAGCGTCGACCATTTTACAAATTAAATTCTAATGCGCTGACTAAATCGAAACCCGGACAGTAACCGGCGGTCATTCGATAGACTTATCCCGGTGCAAGCTCAGCTGCCGCAGGAGGGTAAATTTTTCCTCCTTCAGCAAAAACGGCCTGATTGCATCTAATAATTCCTGCCGCTCACTCGATTGATACCAGTGATTCCAGGCTGCTTCGTCGGTCCAGCGCGTTATTACGACATACCGATTGGGTCGATGAATTTCAACCGATGACTCTCCCGATACATATCCGTGAGCATTGGCCATTACATCCAGCAGGTTTGCAATCGCAGTTTCGTAGAATTGTTCGAGACCCTCTGCGATTTCACGTTCGATGATTACCCTGATCATTAATATTTACCCGACTTATGACCGCTTTACGGTCGCTAACATGTGTTAAAACAGTTCAGCAGCATATACAATCACGTCTGGAACACAATAATTTCTCGGAGGAGCCCAGATGACCTGGCAACAAAAGATTCTTCGCGTCAATCTCAGCACCGGTAGCTGTGACATCGAACCACTGAATATGGAATGGGCCGACGCCTACCTGGGTTCGCGCGGTCTCGGCAGCAAATACCTTTACGAAGAGATGGACCCGGCCGTGGATGCGTTATCGGCAGAAAACAAGATTATCTTCGCCACCGGCCCGCTTACCGGCACCATGGCTTCAACGGGAGGGCGTTACACGGTAATCACCAAGGGCCCACTGACCGGCGGCATCGCCTGCTCCAACTCCGGCGGCAAGTTCGGCGGTGAATTGAAAATGGCCGGCTACGACATGCTGATTATCGAGGGCGAGTCTGAGCGTCCGGTTTACCTGCATATCGAAGACGAAAAGGTCGAAATCTGCGACGCGAGTGAAATCTGGGGCAAAACCGTCTGGGAAACCGAAGATATTCTGGCGCAGAAATACGCTGATCCGTTAATGCGATTTGCCGGAATTGGCCAGGCCGGGGAAACCCTGTGCCGCTATGCCTGCGTGGTCAATGACAAGCACCGTGCTGCGGGGCGCTCCGGGGTAGGAGCAGTCATGGGCGCCAAGAAAATCAAGACCATCGCCGTGCGCGGCACCAAAGGCGTGCGCAACAGCAACCCCAAGGCATTTTATGAAAAGGTCATGGAAGTTAACGCACGCATGGATGATCGCGACGGTATGTCACGTGACGGAACGCTG
>CAWCBX010000003.1:0-12137 GCA_963793595.1 uncultured Gammaproteobacteria bacterium
GGACCAACCTGCTGATTCGCACCTACGCGATGCTGCTGATTTTGCGTGACCAGGGGGTCATTAACCTTTCGCTAATCGAAACAGGCTTGATCGACAGTCCGATCCCGATGCTGTATACCGATTTCGCCGTATGCCTGGGGCTGGTTTATGCCTACCTGCCGTTCATGGTACTGCCCATTTTCGCCAGCCTCGAAAAGCTCGATTTTCGCCTGGTCGAAGCCAGTTACGATCTCTACGCGACCCGCTTCAAGGTGCTGAAACGCATCATAATCCCACTGGCCAAACCCGGCATTGCGGCGGGCTGTATCCTGGTTTTGATCCCGAGCCTGGGTGCATTCATCACCCCCGCCCTGCTTGGCGGCGGCAAGTCATTGATGCTCGGCAACCTGATCGAACTGCAATTCGGGCAGGCACGAAACTGGCCCTTCGGCTCGGCGATCGCGCTGGTGCTGATGGTAATGGTCATGCTGTCGCTGATTTTCTACCTGCGTTTTGGCGCAAAAAAGGGGACGCCGGCGCATGGCTAACCCCGCGGCAACGACTACACGCAAACCGGGCAAGTCTATCGATCTGAAGTACCAGCCCGGCTTTTCGCAGATTGCCTGGTTTTGTATTGTGGTGCTGTACGCACCGATCGCGGTGCTGGTTATTTTCTCCTTCAACGAAAATCGTTCGGTCACGGTCTGGACCCAGTTCAGCCTCGACTGGTATGTCAAGGCCTGGAACAACGAAGGCATCCAGCATGCGGCGCTGGTATCGCTGGAGGTAGCGTTAGTCGCGATGATTTTATCTACCATCATGGCGACCATGGCGGCGCTGGTTACGACCCGCACAGACTCTTATCGCGGCCTGAATTCGGCCATCGCGGTGATCAACCAGCCACTCATGGTGCCCGAAATTGTGACCGCGGTCGCCACCCTGATCTTCTTCGCCATTATCAAGCAGTTGACCGGGGTGAGCGGTATCGGTTACCTGATCGCCGCACATACCGCTTTCTGCATTCCTTTCGCCTATATGCCGATACGCGCCCGGCTCGAGGATATGAACCTGAGCCTCGAACAGGCCGCGGCAGACCTTTACGCCCCCCCCTTCAAGGTTTTCCGGCGCGTAACCCTGCCCTTGATGATGCCCGGAATCGCGGCGGGTGCGATGCTGGCATTTATCGTCTCGCTCGATGACGTGATCATCACCTTGTTCGTGGCGGGTCCAGGTGAAACGACTCTGCCCCTGTATATCCTGGGTCAGATCAGACGTGGTGTGACTCCTGAAATCAACGCGGTATCAACCGTGTTTGTGGGAATTTCAGTCATTCTCGTCACCTTGATTTTTCTGTTCGGGAAAGATAGTAAAAAGTAGATGGAAGCAACAAATCACAAGTGATCGTGAAAAAAAGTGAAACACAATAGCAGTAACAACTAACTGAGGTTAAGCAAATGAAAAGCAAGATAGTAACGATGATCATGGCCATGGGCCTGACTTTCATGGCAGGCAGCGTGTCTGCCGCCGGAGAACTGCATATCTATAACTGGGGTAACTACACCAACCCGGAGATGATTGAAAAGTTCGAAAAGATGCACGACGTCAAGGTAACCATCGATGGTTACGACTCGAATGAAACCATGCTGGCGAAGGTCGAACAGGGTGGCTCGGGTTACGACATCGTCGTGCCCGGTGACTACATGATCGCGATCATGCTCAAAAAGGGCCTGCTCGAACGCGTCGAGCCCAACAAGATGTCAAACTTCAAGAACGTCGACAAGAAATGGGTTGATGTTTACTGGGATGAAGGTCGCAACTACTCGATTCCCTACCAGTGGGGTACCACTAATTTCACCGTCGATTCCACCGTTTACAAGGGTGATGTCAACACCCTGGCGCTGCTGTTTGATCCGCCAGACGAATTGAAAGGTCGCATCAACATGCTGAAAGACATGAACGATGTCATCAACGCCGGCCTGCGCTACCTGAATTATCCGCGCTGCAACGCCAATAAAGCTCAGCTGAAAGGAACTCAACGCCATGTTGATCAAGGCAAAAGCGAACTGGCGCACCATGGATTACTCGGTAATCGAGAAGCTGACTTCCAAGGACGTCGACCTGTCACAGAGCTGGAACGGCGCCGCCAAGCGTGCGCGCAAGGACCGCCCCGAACTGGTTTACTCCTATCCGAAAGAAGGTTTCACCGGCTGGATGGATAACGTCGCGGTACTCAAGGGTGCGCCGAATCTGGAAAACGCAAAACTGTTCATGAATTTCATGATGACTCCGGAAGCCGCCGCCATGACTTCCAACTTTGCCAACTACGCAAACGGCATCGTGGGCAGCGAGCCGATGATGAACGCAGACCTGACTTCCGCACCGGAAATCGTCATGCCAGCCAG
The DNA here is from genome assembly GCA_963793595.1 of uncultured Gammaproteobacteria bacterium. Taxonomy (GTDB): domain Bacteria; phylum Pseudomonadota; class Gammaproteobacteria. The sequence continues at coordinate 2,382 of CAWCBX010000003.1, forward strand.
TGCACCGGCGCCTGAGTTTGTACCACCATGCTCACAGGAAGTGACCGACCTTTACGCCAAGATCTGGACAAATCTTAATAAATAGGCTCCTCGGTACTGGGCGGGAGCGAGGTTTGCTCCCGCCCCGTTTTCGATGCCTGTTGGATTTTGCTCATGGATAAATCTCCACTCAAACCCAGAACGGCCCTGGAGCTGGGCATCATGCGCGGCTTTCCGCCACCGCCTGAAAAACGCCCCGACCTGACCAACTGGGACCTGGCGCCGTTCAATCGCTGGTCGTTCATGAATATCCGCAATCTGTTCCCGACCGTGGATGTCAAGGCGGATTACAACAATGTTCAGGCTCTACCCGGCGCGTTGCAGGATCTGTCGGCAATTTCATTTCTCGATCATGCGGGTAAAACGAAAACAATTTCCGCGTATCTCGACAGCAGTTATACCGACGGTTTCCTGGTATTACACAGGGGTAAAATCGTTACCGAAAAATATTTCAATAACATGCAAGCGGATACGCCGCATTTGTCGCAGTCCGTTGCCAAGTCTCTGGTCGGCAGCCTGGCCGGCATCCTGCAGGACCAGGGGCTGATCGACCCGGATGAGCCAATCGTAAAATATGTACCGGAACTGAAGCGCTGCGGCTACCGGGACGCGAAGTTATCGCATGCGTTGAATATGACCAGTGGCGTGCGCTTCGTCGAGGATTACAACACGCCAGGTTCCGACATGACGCGAATCGATATCGCCTCGGGCTGGCGCCCGGTTCCCGATGACGAAATGCAGCTGACCATTCGCGACATTATCCCGACCCTGCCAAAAATCAGGGAACACGGTAAAGTTTTTAGTTATAAGTCGGTGGAAACCGACGTCGTCGCCTGGGTACTCGAACGCGCTGCCAATAAATCACTCGCCGAACTGACAAGTGAACTGATCTGGAAAAAAATAGGCGCCGAGCACAATGCTTTCTTTACCGTCGACCGGGCCGCAACCGCCCTGGCGAATGGCGGCTTCAACGCCTGTTTGCGGGATTACGTGCGCTTTGGCCTGATGATGCAAAACAGCGGTAAAGTGGGCACGACACAAGTCCTGTCCGAAAGCTGGATCGATGAATGCGCGCGCGGTGACAGCAGTGTTTATGGCGCCCCTTATACCGACGTCTGCCCTGATGGCGCTTATGGTAACTTCTGGTGGCTTAACAATATAAGCGAAGGCGACTTCGTAGCGCGGGGCGTGTTCGGTCAAATGATGTATGTAAACCGCGCAACTGAATTAACCATTGTCAAACTGTCGACCTGGCCGGATTACGTCATCACCGACTTCACCAAAGACAGCCTTGCTGCCTTCGGCGCCATTCAAAACCATTTATCCTGAAACTGCGCGCGGCTTTAACCCGCACCAGGCATAGCCGTACTATTGTTCCCCGACCCTGCCGCGCAGAAGCTTGGTCCTGCCGCGTTGCGTTTTGCTATCCATGCGCCTTTTTTGCGAGTTTTTGGTCGGCCTGGTCGGCTTTCTTGCCTTCTGCACCACCGCCACCGTTTTGATCAGCTCCTGTAATCGCTCGAGCGCGGCCTGGCGATTCTTTTCCTGGGTACGGTACTGCTGGGCCTTGATAATAATCACGCCCTCCTTGCTGATACGCCGGTCGCGCAGTTCCAGCAGGCGCTGCTTGTAATCATCGGGCAGCGACGACGCATTGATATCGAAGCGCAGATGAATCGCCGAAGATACCTTGTTGACGTTCTGACCGCCGGCACCCTGTGCACGAATTGCAGACAGATCGATCTCTTCATCGGGAATAGCGACATTACGCGAGATTGGTAACACAGCGGGACTATCTCAAAATGGTAAAACTGGATTATAGCGGAGGAGCCCGCAGTAAGTGACAACAGGATTAAACGCTTGAACATAAATGCGCCTTGTTTAACATAGCCGGGAAACAACTCATCAATTCAACCTGCAGCAGGCTGTGGTCGCAAAATCAAAGGCAGCGCCAGGTAGCGTGCCAAAAAACCCTGCTTTATGGATACGGAAACTGAAATGTCATTTTCACTGGGTATCGGCTCGAACATACGCAAATCCCCCTACTTCGACGCCACCATGGCCGACGGGGTGCAATCTTTTTCGGTTTACAACCACATGTACCTGCCAGCCCATTTTGGCGATCCGCAGGCCGAGTACGAGCGCCTGATCAATGGCGTGGCCATGTGGGATGTCGGCGCCCAGCGCCAGGTCGAGTTGCTGGGTCCCGACGCCGGGCAGCTGGCGCAATATATTTGTGCGCGCGATATATCAGATACCGCAATCGGGCAGGGTCGATACGTCCCGATATGCAATCACGACGGCATTCTGATCAATGACCCGGTGCTATTGAAACTGTCCGCGGAACAATTCTGGCTATCGATCGCCGATAGCGATATCGAGCTCTGGGCCAGCGCGATTGCAGCCGAACGCGGCCTCGAGGTGCGAGTCTCCGAACCCGACGTATCGCCGCTGGCGGTGCAGGGACCGAAAGCCGCGCCGCTGATCGCGCAGCTGTTCGGGGACTGGATACACGAGCTTAAGTATTTCTGGTTCCGTGAAACAAGCCTGCAGGACATTCCCCTGGTGCTGGCACGGTCCGGCTGGTCCAAACAGGGGGGATTTGAACTCTACCTGCGCGATTCCACATATGGCAATGAATTATGGAACCTCGTCAGGGAGGCAGGCTCCCGCTATGGAATCGGCCCGGGCGCACCCAATGATGTCGAACGCCTGGAGAGCGGGCTCCTCTCCTACGGGGCCGATGCCCGCGCACAGACCCACCCGGCCAACCCGTTCGAACTCGGGCTGGGCAAACTGGTAGATCTCGACGGACCCGATGATTTCGTCGGTAAACAGGCATTGTTAAAAATCAGGGCCGACGGTGTTAAACGTCGTCTTACCGGTTTTATTATTGAGGGTAAGCCCGTACCTGGCAGCGAGCACCCGGTGCCGGTCGCAGAGAATGGCATCGAAGTGGGTTCGATCGGTGAAATGGCCTGGTCGTCTCGACTGGGCAAGAATATCGCCATCGGCATCATCAGCAACGAGCTCGCCGACAACGCGGATAACCTGGCTATTTCGATTAACAACGAACCACGTGTCGTGACCATAACCGCTTTACCATTCATCAGGTAAATACAAATCCCGACTTTACGAGACCTGGTATCTACTCACTGGAGGCAATCTTTGACGCAACGAACTGCCCCGACTAGTGCTTCTTGCGCCGCGCCTTCTTTGCCTTGTGTCCCGACGGATGGTGCGTTGGGGAGGAACCGAACTTCGCCAGCCTGATTTTCTTTTTGCGACGCTTTTCGAGGAAAACCAGAATCGTCATAATCACTACCAGCCCTCCGACAGGATAGATCCAGGACAGGATATGAGAGAACCCCAGGGAACCTTCGACGAACTGACCATCGACGAAATTCGCCTCGTGTATTCGTGCCGAGGTAGTGTCCTCCGGGTCAAAAGTAACCTGCAGCTCGGCCTCGTACGGCCCGGCGCGAAGCTTGATGACACGACGGTAATCCTCATTATGCAGGTGCAAATGCATGGAGTAGTAACCATCGGCGTTGGTCTTGCCACTGCCGAGTGACTCGCCATCCGCGGACGCCTGAACGGTTATATTATCGATCCCCTGCTGCTGGGCATTAAGCACATACCCGCGAATGTTATAGCGATGATCAGGCTCGTGGTCAGCCCGGACACTGGTGAACAGCAGGCATCCGGCGATTACAGAAATAATGATTACTCTCATCAGTGTTCGACTCCGGCGAATTACTGGCGACAGCGAAATTATACAAGAGTAAGGTATCGGTTTTGATTTATTTGCTGCCCGCCTGTCCTGCCTTGATACATGCAGCAGCCACATTTCCCTGACAGGGAAGATTACAGGAGAGCGACAACATGACTAACGGCATCGGTGGTTCTACGGCTGAACGGGAGCTCGCTGCACTCTCCTCGATGCGTGAGCGAGCGGTTCCGATCGGCCTCGAGGAGTATGGAGATCGTCTGCAAAAGGTACGTGAGTTGATGCAACACGCTGGCATCGATGCACTCTACCTCGATGCCACGACCAGCCTGCGCTATTTCACCGGCATGCAATGCTATGCGAGTGAACGCCTGCATGGCGCGATCGTGTCGGTCAGCGGCGAGTTGATTTATGTCTGCCCGACTTTCGAAGAGCAGAAGACACGCGCCGAGATGGTGGTCGAGGGGGACTTTGCTTTATGGGAGGAACACGAAGATCCGACTGAACTGGTCGCCAGCAGTGCCCTGAAATGCACTGATAAATCGACTTGTACGCTCGCCATCGATCATCAGACACCATTTTTCACCGCGAGCCGCCTGCAGGGCGCGAATACGAAACTGAACATCGTCAATGGTGAGGATTTGATCGCGCAATGCCGCCGGATCAAGTCTGCCAGTGAACTGGCGCTACTGACCCAGGCCAAGGCCATTACCCTGCGCATTCATCAACTGGCGGGACGGATACTCCAGGCCGGCATCGATACCCGCGAAGTGCAGGCGTTTCTCGACGCGGCCCATATCGCCTGCGGGATGGATGGACGTTCCACCTTCAAGATCGTGTTGTTCGGCGAGCCAACCGCCTATCCGCATGGCGTGCCTTACCCGCAAACCCTGGCAGTAAACGACATGGTGCTGATCGATACCGGGGCCACCCTGCATGGCTATAACTCGGACATCACGCGCAGCTATGTTTTCGGCGAAGCCGATGCGCGCCAGCGCGAGATCTGGGAACTGGAACAGGCCGCACAGCTCGCCGCGTTTGACGCGGCCCAGATCGGCGCGCCCTGCTCGGCGCCGGATCTCGCCGCGCGTGAAGTAATAACAGCCGCGGGTTTGGGCCCCGATTACAAGGTCCCGGGACTGCCACATCGCACCGGACACGGTGTCGGCCTCGATGTGCACGAACATCCGTACATCGTCAAGGGCAACGATTTGCCACTCGCGCCGGGCATGTGTTTTTCCATCGAACCGATGATTTGCAGCTATGGCGAGTTTGGCGTGCGCCTGGAAGACCATGCCTACATCGCCGATGACGGCCCGCGCTGGTTTACGCAACCGAGCCAGTCGATCGAAAATCCGTTTAATCTTTAAATCAATCGGCCGGAACCCGAAGCATCCACAGGGGCATTCAGTCCCGCCATTTTCAGGTCAAGCTCCCTTTTAGCAGGCATCACGCTCCCGGTTTCACCTGTTCGGCAGGTATTGAACAAAACCCAAATCTGTATTTTAATGGTCGGATTACTGTCAGTTAGTTACGGAATTACGACTATGACAATAATTTCGCCGGGCACCCGGCCACCCCAAATTTTGGTCGATCTGGTTGAATCAGCCGATATCCGACTTAACGGCGATCGCCCGTGGGACATCAAAGTTCACGACCCCAGCGTCTACGAATACACCTTAACCAAAGGCACACTCGGACTAGGCGAGTCCTATATGGAAGGACACTGGGACTGCGACGAACTGGACGAATGTTTCACCAAGTTTCAACGTCACGATATAAATCTGAAATTCAGCGGTTTAGCAAAATTTCGCTTAATAATGGCAAGCCTTGGCAATCGAATTACACACAAATTAGTCAATCTTCAAACGGCCAGCCGAGCTTACCAGGTCGGTGAAAAACACTATGATCTCGGCAACGACTTATATACCCGAATGCTCGATCCGTTGATGAATTACAGCTGTGGCTACTGGCAACATGCGGACTCTCTGGAACAGGCTCAAATTGACAAGCTCGATATGATCTGCCGTAAACTGAACTTAAAACCCGGTGATCATTTGCTCGACGTGGGTTGCGGCTGGGGGTCGCTAGCCAGGTATGCTGCCGAAGAATATGGCGTCAGGGTAACCGGAGTAACTATATCCAGGGAACAGCAAAAGCTGGCCCAGGAAAATTGCAAACACCTCGATGTAGAAATACTGTTTTGTGACTACCGGTCGCTGACGGGCAAATTCGATAAAATCGCTTCAGTCGGCATGTTCGAACATGTCGGTAGATTAAATTACGGGACACTACTTCGATACCATCCATAACTCTGTTAACCGACGACGGTTTGATGTTATTGCATACCATCGGTTCCTACCGCACTCATGACACTACCGATCCATGGATTAATGAATATATCTTTCCTAATGGACAACTGCCTTCAGCCAGTCGTATTACATCGTCGATCGAACCGAATCTCGTGATTCGCGACTGGCATGATTTTGGTCCCGACTACGACAGGACAATTATGGCCTGGTGGCATAATTTTGATCGCAGCTGGCCCGAATTAAGTGAGAAGTATGGACAACGATTTTATCGCATGTGGCGATATTACCTGCATTCCTGTGCGGGTTTGTTCAGATCCGGTCAGGGCCAACTCTGGCAGATCGTGTTAACCAAACGAGGTGCGCGACCAGATTACAAGTCTTATCGGCCTGTTCAGTCTGCTCGGCGGGGAATTAATTACCTTCGGCACCGGCAAATCGAAACCGCTCGTCACCGGGAAGCTCAAATTCTGGATTGACTGCCGCGGATTGGCGCGACCATACACAACACGAGACAGTAATAAGCTTTTTGGATAGACTGCTATGCGTCTGTCGATAACCCGAAATCCATAGTTGAACCACTCTCGCTTACCCGATGCGCCGACCGAGCAGGGACTCTCGATTGCGAATATAGACCGGCAGCAACGCTATATCGCCGTCACCTGGAAAGACGGACATTGCAGCAAGTTTCACCATATCTGGCTGCGCGACAACTGCACCTGTGCCGAATGCGGTGACCGCAGCGGCGGCCATCGATACCTGGAACTGGGTAGCATAGACCCCGACATTAGCCCCGACGAGGCTTCTGTCGAGGATTCCGGGTCGCTACACATCAGGTGGCACGGGGATGGTCATATAACCCGCTACTCACCCGCCTGGCTGCGCGAGCATTGCTATTCAAGCGAAGCAATCGCCGCGCGCCGACCGCAGCCGGTATTATGGGATTCAAATCTTAACGACAAGATTCCAGAATGGGATTACCACCAGATCGCCAGCGACGAATCGATTCGTCTACAGATGTTTCAACGCATTGCCGACTATGGTTTCGCGATTATTAACGACGTCCCCGTCGAAGAGGATCAGATAGAACAGCTGGCAGCGGTATTCGGATTTATTCGACAAACGCATTACGGGCGCATATTCGATCTGATTTCCACACCGCAACAACGCATCCTGGCGCAAACAGCCCATGCCATCAGACCCCACAACGATGAATTGTTCCGCGACCCCATCCCTGGCCTGTTTATGATGCACTGTCTTCGCGCCAGTGATTGCGGCGGCGGTGCGTCGATTCTGGTCGATGGTTTCAAGGCTGCCGAAAACCTGCGCGCCCACAACAGGGAATTATTTGACCTGCTGTGCCAGGTCCCGATTCCTCACCGCAGGTTCCTGGTCGATGACGTGGACGACGTGGCGCTATCAGCAAAGTGGCGCGTCATCGAGCTGAACCAGCATGGTGATATCGTGGCGGTTCACATCAATGAACGTACCATGGCACCTCTGGATACCGAGGAAGACCTGACCGAACCGGTTTATCGCGCACTGCAGCAAATGCTGGCACTGGTATATGCCCCGGAGGCCTGTGTGAAATACCGGCTGGAATCCGGGCAGGCAGCAGTACTGGACAATCACCGGGTATTACATGCCCGCGCCGCGTTTAAAGGAAACCGGCACATCAGGCAATGCCACGTCGATCGAGATGAATTTTTCAGTCGGTTACGTGCGCTGCGCCGACACCAGGGAGCAGCAACCTGAAGGACGGGCAGCAAAATATGAGAATCAGAATCTATTGTGCCCGGATCTCGCAATTCCAGTGAATCCTGTCGTATCATCCCACTAGTCATCAGCAAAAGGCCCGGACCCATGCCGTCATCGAAATTTCCCGTTACTCCCGTGGAGCACAGTCGCCTTGCCCAGGTGGATTTTGACAACCTCGGCTTCGGTAGCATTTTTTCCGACCATATGTTCGACATGGAATACGCGGACGGTGCGTGGAAGAATCCCCGGATTATCCCCTACCAGACGCTTGCCCTCGAGCCCGGGGTTGCCATGTTGCACTATGGGCAGACGGTATTCGACGGCTACAAGACCTTCCGCGGAGTGGATGGCGAGGCGCGTATTTTTCGCCCCGACATGAACGCCCGCAGGCTGTATGACTCCTGTCAACGGCTATGCATTCCGATCATGCCCGTCGCAGAACTGAGCCAGATCATGATCGAGGCCACGCGACAGCTGATAACCCTGGATCATGACTGGATGCCTTCCCAGTGGGGTCATTCACTCTACGTACGGCCCCTGGTCATCGGCACCGAGGCCACGCTGGAGGTGCGCGCCGCCAACAGCTATCGCTTCATCATCATGACTTCCCCGGTGGGTAGCTACTTTAACAATCTACAAAAGGGCGTCTCGCTGTATGTCGAAGATCGCTTTACCCGAGCTGCCAGCGTGGGTGGGCTGGGGGCGGCCAAGACTGCTGCTAACTACGCCGCCAGCCTGCTACCGGGGTTTGCAAGCCGGCAACAGGGATTTGACCAGGTATTGTGGCTGGACGGAAACGAACACCGCTACGTGGAAGAAGTCGGTGCGATGAACATCTTCTTCAAGATCGGCGGCAAGGTGGTGACGCCACCACTGGGCGGCTCGATCCTGCCGGGTGTGGTGCGTGACAGCGTGCTTACCTTGCTCGAGGACTGGGGCCTGCCGGTGGAAGAGCGACGCATTGCCATCGATGAAGTGGTGGCAGCCTTCCGTAGCGGTGAGCTGGAGGAAGTGTTCGGCGCAGGTACCGCGGCCGTAATCTGTCCCGTGGCCAGTATCGGCTTCAAGGGCGAGGTATTTCAGGTGCCTACAGCCCCTCCCGGGGAACTAACGCTGCGCCTGTATGACGAGTTGACCGGTATTCAGTACGGTAAATTAGCTGACCGCCATGGCTGGAATGTGGCTGTGTCCCTGCCGCGGGATAGCGCGTCATCAACGGCGACACGGGCAGAGGGCTAGCAGTTCGGGTGTGATCGTTTGGTGCCTGGAATTGTGCGATATCACAGCTTGACTGTGGTCTGAAACCTGTACCCTTTTTGGACCAACCTTGACAATTAACCAAGCGGCGAGTAGGTTCAATTCCAATCCAGCGTATGAGACGTTGAATTACCCAAAAATAATCCATTCAATTACCTACAAATCTTTGTAAAAAAGACAGGTAGCGAGGACTGAAAATGAGAAAAAGCTTAATTCGCACAACCCTGGCGATATCACTGGCGGTGACTGCATCGGCCTCTCTTGCGGCCGGTAAAACACTCGTGTTCTGTTCCGAAGGCAGCCCCGGGGGATTTAACCCGAGTCTGCATTCTGCAGGTACCGACTTTGATGCATCCGCACAACCCATCTACAATCGCTTGACGGAGTTCGAGCCCGGCACCACCAAGGTGGTTCCCGGTTTAGCCGAATCCTGGAGCGTATCCGCCGATGGCACGGAATATACCTTCAAACTGCGCAAAGGCGTCAAGTGGCACTCCAACAAGCACTTCACCCCGACCCGCGATTTCAATGCCGACGATATACTCTTCAGTTTCAATCGTCAGTGGAAGACAGACCACCCCTACCATAGCGTTTCCGGCGGCAAGTACCTGTACTTCGGCTGGATGGACATGGGTCCCGCGCTTAAATCCATCGACAAGATTG
>CAWCBX010000004.1:0-4740 GCA_963793595.1 uncultured Gammaproteobacteria bacterium
AAAATGCTGAAACAACTGGATCCCTCGCAGGCGGTACCCGACCGCGTACGTTCGGCGCTTGATACCATGGCTGAGGGTTTACTGGTTATCGATGCCAAACAGAATGTCGTACTGGCTAACCAGGCATTTGTAGCACTCGTAAATGAATCGTCAGAATCCCTGGTTGGGCGGCAGATTAAAAGATTCCCCTGGTTTGACCGGGAAGATCAGCCGCTTGATAGTGGTCGTGCTCCCTGGTCTAAGACCCTGGCGGACGGGATAACACGTACTGCCGATATGATTCGATTGAATATCGACGAAGGGTCGAGCCGAACTGTCATGACCAACTGCTCGCCTATTCTTTCCGGCAGCGGCAAGCCAGCCGGGGTACTGATCAGTTTTGACGACGTTACCGAACTAGAGCAGAAAGAGCTGGAATTACGGATTTCCAAGGAAGAAGCCGAGCAGGCAAATCGCTTCAAGAGCGAGTTTCTGGCAAATATGAGCCACGAAATTCGAACCCCGATGAACGCTATTCTTGGTTTTTCGGAAGTGCTCAAGCGCGGCTATGATCGGGATAGCAAGGATAGTATCCGCTACCTCAATACCATTTCTTCCAGCGGCAATCATCTACTGAATTTAATTAATGACATCCTCGATCTCTCCAAGGTCGAGGCCGGCCATATCGAAATAGAAAAAATCAATACCCCGGTACATCAGATAATTCATGAAGTAGTACAAATCATGCAGGTTAAAGCGGATGAAAAAGGTATTTATCTAAGATATGAACCGTCGTGCCCGTTACCTGAAACTATTCATAGCGATGCCGGCAAGATCCGGCAGATCGTCACCAACCTGGTGGGTAACGCCATCAAGTTCACCAGTACGGGCGGGGTTAGGGTCGTAACCAGACTGGCGGAAAATGGCGATGACGCCCTGCTAATGATCGACGTAATCGATACCGGTATAGGCATGACGCCGCAGCAGGCAGTCGATGTGTTCAATCCATTCACCCAGGCAGACAGCTCGATTACACGGCGTTTCGGTGGCACCGGTCTCGGATTAACCATCAGCAAGCGTTTCGCTGAAGCCCTGGGTGGCGATATCGTGGCAGCGAGTATGGTAGATGCCGGCAGTCAGTTTACCGCAACACTGAGCACAGGACCGATCGCAGGGGTGAAGCGTCTAGGTATTGATGAACTCCTTTCCAGTCACTGGCAGGAAACTACGACCGAGAAAAAGCATTGGAAATTCCCCGCATCGAGGGTCCTGGTTGTCGATGATGGCGAGGAGAATCGTGAGTTGCTGAAAGTGGTGCTAGCCGATATCGGGGTTGCGGTGGTGACCGCTGATAATGGCCAGCAGGCGCTCGAACAACTGCAGAGCCAGGATTTCGATATCGTGCTGATGGATGTGCAAATGCCGGTGATGGATGGATACACGGCAGCAAGCCTGATGCGGGAAAGAAAATATACTTTACCCGTTATCGCCATGACCGCTGACGCGATGCTGGGAGCCGAGCAGAAGTGCCTGGACGCGGGTTACAGTGAATACATGACCAAGCCGGTTGATATTGATCATCTAATAGACAGGTTGGCGGATTATTTGGGTGGTAAGCCCGTGACCAGGCGGGAGCTCACCGAAACACAACAGGTGGATCAGGCATCAGCCGCCGATGATCAACCAGGCGAGCTGGGGGCAATAGTTTCCAGTCTTCCGATGTCGAATCCCAAGTTTCGCAGCATCGTCGAAAAGTTTATTACCAGGCTTGGGGAACAGTTGACGGCTATCGATTCAGCCTGGAGTCAACGCAACTATGATGAACTCGCAAAGCTGGGGCACTGGCTGAAGGGATCGGCAGGAAGTGTTGGTTTCAACCAGTTTGCCGAACCGGCGCGGGAGTTCGAGCAGTTTGCCAAAGACCGGGATGACTCGAATCTACCCGGCTCGATACAGGCATTACATGCTATCTACGGCAGGATCGCTTTGGACCCAGAGGAGAAAGGCAAACCCGCCCTGGAGATAGTGAAGCCAGGAAAAGAGTATGTCATTCCAGAAAAGCTCATTTCCCCCTATCTCGAAACCAAGCCGAGATTAAGACCAGCCATTGGAATTTTTATCAACCAGTTAGCGACCAGGTGCGATGATGTCGACACCGCAGTTGCAGCAGAAGATTTCCAGGAAATCGAAAAATTCGGTTATTGGTTAAAAGCCTACGGAGGCTCTGTCGGTTTTGATGTATTTACGGAACCGGCGCGAGATCTTGAAACCTATGCAAAAGAGAAGCAACTGGATTCCGTTCAGCATACGGTCAGTGTAATCAAGCAACTGAATAGTCGAATCGTGAATACGGACCTGGATTAAGCCACTATGGCCGGGATGCCGATAGGAAAAACCAATGGGAAAATTGACATTTACAGACTTTCTTTCAAGTGGCTTGAACTAGAATTAACCTAACTTTCAAAGGCGTCAAGATTCTGCAACAGAACGACTCACATGATTCAGCATTGAAGACATCGACCATCATGATGGTCGATGACGAACCCGTGATGCTGGAAATTGTCCAGGCCTTACTCGAAGAAGAGGGATACCGGCATTTTATCTCGGTCGGAGATTCAACCCAGGCAGTCGATAAATTGATCAGTGCTGATCCTGATATCTTGCTACTCGACCTGGATATGCCCGAGGTTGATGGATTTGAAGTGTTAACAAGGGTTCGTGCGGTCGATGACTACCAGCATTTACCGGTTATTATCCTTACCGCATCCGAAAATCCTGACAACAAGCTCAAAGCCCTGGAACTGGGCGCCACAGACTTTCTGTCCAAACCGGTTGATCCCAGTGAACTGGCATTACGAGTTAGAAATACGCTTGCAGCCAAGGCCTACCAGGATCATTTGACCTATTACGATAACCTGACAGGGCTGCCCAATCGAAAATTATTCATCGATCATCTTGGTAAAGGCGTCGGTCAGGCAAAAAGAGAGCAGCGATCCCTGGTTTTGCTGGAAATTGGTCTCGATCATTTTCAGAATATAAACGAGTCCCTGGGTGTTAGCGGCGGAGATTATATTCTGCAAACCGTTGCAGAGCGGCTGCTAGGCGTTTTACGCAGCAGTGACGTTGTCGGGCGCAGCAACAATAAGTTACCGATCGAAAATACGGCACGAACCGGCGGCGATGAATTTTCCGTCGTTATGTATGGGGTTGACAGCGTGGAGAATGCTTCTGTTATCAGTAGCAGAGTGCTAGAGGCGGTCAAGCAGCCCTTTACCGTGGATGGTGATGACGTTTACCTGACGGCCAGTATTGGTATCGCCGTATACCCTGATGATGGCGACGAGGCCGATACGCTGATCAAGCATGCCGCCTCGGCACAGGATGTTGCCAAGACACAGGGCAGGGATAAATACCAGTTTTATTCCAGCGAAATGGAAACGCGTTCCAGAGCGATAACAAAAATGGTATCTGATCTGAGGACGGCACTGGAAGAACAGCAGTTTGAACTTTATTACCAGCCCCAGGTTGATGCGAGTAACGCTAGCGTCGTCGGCATGGAGAGCCTGATACGCTGGTTCCATCCCGAAGATGGGATGGTGTCGCCGCTAGATTTCATACCAGTCGCTGAAGAAATGGGCCTGATTGTTCCGATTGGCGAATGGGTGTTGAATGAAGCTTGCCACAGCGCCAGCGAATGGATCTCGGCAGGCCACAGTGAACTCAGGGTGTCGGTCAATGTTTCAGCCAAGCAATTCCTGGATCCAGGCTTCAAAGCCTCGATAGTTAGTGCGCTCAAATCCAGTGGCCTCGATCCGCGATGCCTGGTGCTGGAAATAACCGAGAGCATGCTGATGGGTGATGTCGACCAGCTCGCGGTCTTGCTGCGGGACATAAAAAAACTGGGGGTCTCGTTTTCCCTGGATGATTTTGGAACCGGTTATTCCTCCTTGAGTTACCTGAAAAAATTTCCAATAGATGAACTGAAAATCGATCGTTCATTCCTGCTCGAAGTGCCGGCTAACAACGATGACAATTCAATCGTAAGAGCGATCATCGCGATGGCGAAAAGCCTGGGGCAGAAAGTGGTGGCAGAAGGAGTAGAGGACGATAAGCAGCTTGATTTTCTAAGTCGGCATGACTGCGACATTATTCAGGGATTCTATTTCAGCAAACCGCTAAACCGGGCTGACTTTACCAGTTACCTCTCCTCAAAAACGTGTCGAAAAGTTAGTTAGGCGCCTGATTTAAACATCGCGTCCAGGCTCCAGATCGAATTCGTCGGGGCGCTAACCCCGCATGCGTTCGGCTTTGGGATCGTACATCGCGGCAAGGCTTGCGGTCGCGGGAACGCGGACACCGGCGACATCGATTTCAAAACTGCCCGCCTCGATATACTCCTTGGTGATCTCTGCTTCCACTTCGACATAACCCAGGCCAACTGCGCCACCGAGCGTATGCCCGTAATCACCCGAAGTGAGGTGGCCGACGATCTTGCCGTCACGCAGAATCGGTTCATGGTGATACAGCATTGCCTCGGGATCCTGTAACAGGAACTGCACCAGCCGCTTGCGCATGAAACTGCGCGATTCCTTTTGCTGCTGCATCGCATCGCGACCAATGAACGGGATTTCCTTATCGAAGGCGAGCACAAAACCCATACCGCATTCGAGTGGAGTGTCATGGTCGGCCACGTCGTGTCCATAATGCACGAATTTCTTTTCCATGCGGCAGGAATTGAGCGCGTGCATACCCGCGAGTGTC
>CAWCBX010000005.1:0-5559 GCA_963793595.1 uncultured Gammaproteobacteria bacterium
GAGTGGTCAATCCAGCTTAACTGATTGGACATCCCGGTCGGCCATTGTTGTTTTCGTTTCGCCCAAGCCGTGAGCTGTAACGTGAGTGGACAGCAAACGCTGAACCATCGATTCTGTGAAACTCGATTGGACATGGTTTGGTACCGAAGATTGTGAGGGGCGCCTGAGCGCCAGGGGTCGGAGTCCCAAAAGACTCCGCCTTGATCCAGATGGGTGACTGGTACGAAGCGTTTTGCATCGATACCAAAAACTAAGACATAACGGATGCGAATTACGCAGGCAGCAATGGACAAGATAACTACTTATGCTATTTTCGGCAGGGAAACACCTTGCCAATTGACAGAGGTCGGCTAATGGGTGTCACCATAGTTACCATTTATTTCCTGCTGATGGGCGCTGACAAAATAGGACATGCTGTTGAATTCCCATTCGATCGAGTACTCACCTTCGGGAGGAGCCGTGGCGCCGTGGCCGTCGACGTTGTGGCGGCGGTTGATCCAGACCTTGGTCATGCCCATGCTGGTGGCCGGCACCATGTCATGGGTTAACGACTGGGCGACATGCAGAATTTCATGCGGCAGGACACCCAGATCGCGGCGCGCGTGTTCAAACATGTAATCGAAGTTGCGCAGCTTCGGTTTGTAGCAGCCCACATCCTGCGCGGTATAAATCGCATCCCATTCGATTTCGAGCCTTGAATTACTGCCCATGTAACTGATGCGATCGCAATTGGTCAGGGTCGCCATCAGGTAATGCTGACGAAGGTACTGCAGACTGGCAGCTGAATCCTCGAACGCGGGCCAATGCTTGACCGAGCGCCCGAAGGTCGCCGCTTCTTCGTCACTAAGCTTGATCTGCCATTTCTGCGCAATCGATTTACTCCACCTCGGCCAGCAGTGAACTGTAAACCTGCGCAGGAGTATCGGCTTGCTGCTGCAACTCGAACGAGACTGAATTATGGTGACAGTTAACTTAATTAGACTGAATTATGGTGACAGTTAACTTAATTACTGAATTATGGTGCTGAATTATGGTGACAGTTAACTTAATTATGATGCTCCGCGGGACTGAATTGCCGGTTTGGCAGGATTAAGTGGTTATGCTAACTTCCGCTCTGTAATGGATTTACAATGTAACAACAAAATGGAGGTTAACCATGGCAAGGATCGCCAGAGTAGTCGTCTCGGGCTACCCACATCACATTACCCAGCGTGGCTGCCGACGGCAGCAAACATTTTTCACCCCTCGAGATTATCGATACTATCTCGACATCCTGAAGGTCGCAAAAGACAAGGCAGGCGTATCGATATGGGCTTACTGCATAATGCCTAACCATGTACATCTTGTCGTCGTACCTGAGTCAGAACAAAGCTTATCGAGGTTGCTCGGACCGGCACATCGCAAGTATGCGATGACGGTCGATCGTCGAATGCGCTGGAAAGGTCATTTATGGCAGGAACGTTTCCATTCCTTCGTGATGGATGAAAACCACCTACGCGCCGCGGTTCGCTACGTCGAGCTCAATCCGGTGCGGGCGAGACTATGTGATTCGCCCGAGGAATGGAATTGGTCCAGCACCAGGGCACACTTATCGGGCCAGGATGACGGTCTCGTCGAGGTGCGCCCGATGCTACAGCGTGTCGAGAACTGGGAGAATTACCTGTCGTGCCCTGACCCAGGAGTTACCGACGCAGCCATCAGAAAACACAACCGCACGGGACGACCCGCAGGTGATGACAATTTTCTGGACATCCTCGAAGGGTTAACGCAGCGGCGATTGAAAAAACTGAAACCTGGCCCAAAATCGGGGAGTTAAGTTAACTGTCACCTTAATTGATAACTGTCACCTTAATTGATTTCCTGCTGGTGGGCGCTGACAAAATCCGCCATGCTGTTGAATTCCCACTCGATTGAGTACTCACCCTCGGGCGGTGCCGTTGCACCGTAACCCTCGACGTTATGACGGCGGTTAATCCATACCTTGGTCATGCCCATACTGGTGGCCGGCACCATGTCATGGGTTAACGACTGGGCGACATGCAGAATTTCATGCGGCAGGACACCCAGATCGCGGCGCGCGTGTTCAAACATGTAATCGAAGTTGCGCAGCTTCGGTTTGTAGCAGCCCACATCCTGCGCGGTATAAATCGCATCCCATTCGATTTCGAGCCTGGAATTACTGCCCATGTAACTGATGCGATCGCAATTGGTCAGGGTCGCCATCAGGTAATGCTGACGAAGGTACTGCAGACTGGCAGCTGAATCCTCGAACGCGGGCCAATGCTTGACCGAGCGCCCGAAGGTCGCCGCTTCCTCGTCACTAAGCTTGATCTGCCATTTCTGCGCAATCGATTTACTGACCTCGGCCAGCAGTGAACTGTAAACCTGCGCAGGAGTATCGGCTTGCTGCTGCATCTCGAACGCGGCGAATAACTCGAGCACTTCATCACGGTCCAGTCTCAGCGGTAGTTTGTCGAGCAAGGGTTCGAGCGCGTTGTATATCCCACTCTCCCAGTCGATCAGGGTGCCGTAGGTATCAAAAGTGAGCATTTTGAAATCAGAAAGTTTCATTTTAAGCCTCGTCCACGGAATGAGGCGATTCTGACTGACCTGACAATCAAGTCAAGCGTGCATTCACAGGCAACGCGCTTTGTGTTAAATACTGATCTCCAGGTCATTTACCGAACGATATATGAGCGATACCTTGCCCCAAATCCGCATTTTTCTTGAACAGGCCGGTCTGCCGTTTGAGGTCTGGCCATGCGACCCGGAGCTAGCCGACACCGCCGTGTTCTGTGAGCACTATGGCGTGGCACTGGAAAACTCCGCCAATGCAATCCTGGTCAGATCTAAAACCGGGACGGAGAAATTCGCCCTCTGCGTGCTGCTGGCGATCGATCGTTTAAATACCAATCATACGGTACGCAAGAAAATGGGGGCACGTAAGCTGTCTTTTGCCTCGGCCGATGAAACCCGCGAGATCACGGGGATGGAAATCGGTGGCGTAACCCCGCTGGCGCTTGCCGACGATCTGCCTATCTGGGTGGACGACGCCGTGATGCAATGCGAGTACATCGTACTGGGCGGAGGTAATCGCAGTTGCAAGCTCAAGGTGGATCCGCGGGTGCTGATTCAACAACCCGCGGCTGAAGTCGTGGTCGAACTGGCCAGGCATCGAGTAAGCGGATCGAATTGATGCCTGCTGTCGTTGCACAGTCTCGTTAACAAACTGATCAAGGTAAAGCGTGACGAAATCCCCGCCGCGATCATGTCGTTTCTATTTGTTTTCACGCTAATGGCGGCGTACTACGTGTTAAGACCGGTGCGGGACGCCATGTCCAGCGACTGGAGTGACGCCGAGCTGAGCTGGCTGTGGACGCTGAATTTTTTCATCAGTGCCGGCGCCGTTTTGCTATACGGACTGGTGGTGTCCAGGGTCAGGCTGCGCAAACTGGTGCCGGGAATCTATATTTTCTTCGCCGCCTCCTTCCTGCTGTTCTACCTGGCGACACACTGGTTGGAAGATACCGCCCTGATCGACAAGTCTTTTTATGTCTGGGTCAGTTTCTTCGCGTTATTTCATGTCTCGGTATTCTGGAGTTTTATGTCCGACATCTATACCAGCGGACAATCCAGACGCCTGTTCGGACTGTTCGGCGCCGGCGCCAGCATCGGTGCGGTACTGGGACCTTCAATACCCGTTCTCCTCGGTGATCGACTAGGCGTATACAATCTACTACTCATCGCGGCATTGATGTTGCTGCTGATCGTACCGCTCATTTTCTACCTCGACAAAGCCAGGTCACGGACTCCGGGCGATGCAGGCGACAACTCCGACCCCACTACCCTGCAAACCATCGGCGGCGAGTTCTTCGATGGCTTTATCGACTTTATCAGCCATCGTTTCCTGCTCGGCATAGGCCTGTTCATTGTGCTTTACACGATGATGAGCAGCTTTGTTTACTTCGAGTTGAAAAATGTGATGGTCGAGTATGATCGAGCCACACGTGCGCAGTACTGGGGCATGATGGATTTGATCGTCAATACACTGGCCATCTTCACCGCCCTGTTTGCAACCAGCCGACTGGCGACAAAATTCGGCCTGGCGGTGACCCTGGCACTGGTTCCCGTGATTCTGGTTTTCGGCTGGATCGCGGTTGCCATCGTCCCGGGCCTCGCGCTGTTGATCGGTCTGCAAATCATCCGACGCGCGGGCAACTACGCGATTACGCGACCCGCACGGGAAATGCTCTTTACCGGGGTGGAACGCGAAACCCGCTTCAAAACCAAGCCGGTTATTGATATCGTCGTCTATCGAGGTGGGGACGTACTGGCCGGCTGGACCTATACCGCACTCGCGCAGGGTGTCGGGCTGGGCCTCGGTGCTATCGCTGTCGTCGCGGCACTGCTCGCCTGCCTGTGGACACTGGTCGCTATTTTTCTCGGTAGCAGCTATGAAAAAAATGTTCTGACGCCAGAAATCTGCCCGCGAGGCATTAACGGAGACTTGATATGAAACTGTTTAAAGATGAATTTTCACGCCGTGAATTCCTGCAGGCCAGTGGCGTCGCGTCACTAATGGTTTCGCTCGCCCCGGGGATGACACTCGCGGCAGAATCGGGGGTCATCAAGAAGACGATCCCATCCAGTGGCGAGCGCCTGTCGGTGATCGGGCTTGGCACCTCGCGAACTTTTGACGTCGATAGCGACAAGGCAGTGACATCGCCATTGATGGAGGTCATGCAGGCATTTTTTGATAACGGCGGGCAGTTGATCGACTCGTCGCCGATGTATGGCAGCGCCGAAGCGGTGACCGGTGCCCTGGTCAAGCAGGCAACTAACAAGCAGGATATCTTTACCGCAACCAAGGTGTGGACTTACGGTAAACGTGAAGGCATCGAGCAGATGGAACGCTCGATGCAGCGCCTGGGTGTCGAGCAAATCGATTTGATGCAGATCCACAACCTGCGCGACTGGCAAATCCACATCGACACGCTGGTCGACTGGAAAGCCGAGGGCAGGATACGCTACATCGGCATTACCACCTCGCATGGCCGTTACCACGACGAACTGGAGGAACTACTGCAACAGCTGCCGCTGGACTTCGTCCAGTTCAGTTACAACATCCTCGACCGGACCGTCGGAACAGCGCCTGCTGCCGATCGCCCGGGAAAAAGGTATCGCAACCCTGATCAATCGCCCCTATCAACGCGGCAGCCTGTTCCGCAAGGTCAAGGGCAAACCCCTGCCCGCGTGGGCGGCGGAGTTTGATTGTGCCAGCTGGGGGCAGTTCTTTCTTAAATTTATCGCGGCTCATCCCGCGGTAACCTGCATTATCCCGGCCACGTCCAAGCTCAAGCACATGGTTGACAACATGGCCGCGGGTTACGGACGCCTGCCCGATGAACCGACACGACAACGTATGATCAAATATATCGAGACGCTGTGATACTCGAAGCGAACATAAATACCCGTCCCCTCAGACTACCAATTGATTTTTTTAACTATCCATATTAAGGGGTCGGTGACAAATGATTAGCATTCGCAAATGTCACCGAC
>CAWCBX010000006.1:0-8330 GCA_963793595.1 uncultured Gammaproteobacteria bacterium
GCAGCGTTATCGCTGCCGATGGCAAGTCCGCGTGGCGGGTTGATATTGACATTGGACAGGCGTTTGACATGCAGCCACAACATGAAAACCAGTAACATTGGTTGACCCAGCAAATGCAGGAACTCGATCAGGATAAAGAATCGATCGGTCATACCGCCCGAGACGAAATTACGCGTCATCGCCCCGGAAAATATCGGCAGTGCGTCCATCAACTGTGCCGAACCAACCGCTATGTACTGCGCCATCTCGTCCCACACCAGCCAGTAACCGGTGATACCGAGCGTTACCACCATCCATAAATTCGGCACCCCGGTAACCCAGGAAAACCAGCGAAAGCCGCGATAGCGACCTGACGCGAATTCCTTGAACAGGTGCAGCAGCACGGTGATGATTACCGCGTCTGAAGCATAGCGATGCAGACTGCGCATGATACCCGCCACGTACCACTGTTCATGGGTCATGTACTCCACCGAAGCATGCGCGCCGTCGAGACTGCCATGAAACGGTATGAACAGGTAGATACCGCTGACCAGGATTATCCAGAACAGGAAAAACGACAGGGTGCCGAGGTGATACAACGGATTCCACTCGGTACCGAATGAAATATTGAACCATGACTCGAGCGCGAGATAGACGCGCTTAACCGGATTGATTAACACCTGAAAGAGATCTCGAAGTTTAAACTGACAGAAATGAAACTCTACCCGATACAGGGCAAGGTCGATCTGACTAAAGTCAATTCCATACCTCGCTAATGTCGTTGCCAGCCCCGGATCACGATGGTGCCGGCAAAGAGGATGATCGTGCCGCCGATGAGCATGCCCAGAAACAGCGAGTAATCGAAATAGTAGCCGTCGCGTACCGGATCGTAAGTGGTGCAAAACAGCTTTATTTTATCGATCAGGTTCGCCAGCAGGGGTTGCTCGGGCGGAGAACGACCCAGCACCAGTTCAATCAATGGATCGACCAGTAAGGGTGTCTCGAAAACCTGGCCATAGACCTGGCGATAGACCTTGCCCTCGGCATCGATTACCGTCGCCTGGATCAAATGATCAAAGCCATTCGACGAGGCGTAAAACTGAAATCCCAGATCCTTTGCCAGGGCCGCGATAGTTTGCTCATTGGCGCTCAAAAATCGCCAGCCCTTGTCGCTAACGCCCTGCTTTGCAGCGAAGAAACGCATTGCGTCAGGGGTATCAACCGCGGTATCGAAACCGATCACCGCGACGTTGAAGCTATCCTCGCCCAGAGCCTTGCGCGCTTTTTGCACAACCTTCGACAGGTGGCGAGTCGTCATCGGGCATATCTGGTAACAGCTGGTAAATACCATGCTGACTACCAGGGGTTTACCGCGCAATTGTTCCAGGGTCAGGCGATTACCGTCGGTATCGATAAACGCATGGTTGCCAGCTTCGTTGCCCAGTGCAGCCTGACTGACCTCGAGCGCCTGATCGTAGTCAAAGGTCGGCGTAGCAACATTAGTAGCGCTGCCTGATTGTGCAATCGCGTAGGCGCTGGACGCAGCAAGCATATGCAGCAGGAGTCCACATATGAGGATAAGTTTGTGCATGGGATTCTCGCCGGATAGCTACCCGAGCAACCAGACGTCGAGCACGGCGCCGACCAGCAGCAGTACCAGCTGTGCCAGCGAGGCAAAGAAGCTTTTCATCGCGACCCGCGGAGAAGGGTCCCTGATCATCAAGCAATTGTGGTAAATAAAAAAACCACCGCCGCCGGCAGCTGCGACCAGGTAAATCCAGCTCATGCCATAGAAGAACGGAAGTATGGAGATTGCTACCAGGGTCAGGGTATTGATCAATACCACTTCTGCGCAGCGTCGGTTACCGATGATGACCGGTAGCATCGGTACACCGGTCTTTGTGTAATCCCTGTTTTTGGCAATCGCCAGGCTCCAGAAATGCGATGGTGTCCAGAAAAACAATACCAGTGCCAGCATGATCGGCACCGGGCCGAGCTGCGGATCAACCGCGGCCGCACCCGCGAGTACCGCAAAACTGCCGGAAGCGCCACCAATGACAATGTTGGTCCAGGAACGGCGTTTCAACCACACGGTGTACACAATCGCGTAGAAAAATGCCCCCAGGAAGATGTAAATCGCTGCCGGTACGTTCAGTACCAGGGCGGCGGAGCCGACCCCGACAACCAGTAACAACAGAATGATACCCAACCACATCGGTCCCTTGCGGAAATACCCGGTGACGAAGGGTCGATTGCAGGTACGCGGCACCTTGCGATCGAGATCGACTTCAAAATACTGATTGAATGCGCCAGCGGCACCGGCGGATATCAGGACTGCAAACGCGAGCACCAGGGCCTCGAAAGCGCTCGGTTGCGGCCCTGGGGTTGCCACCATGGCAACCAGTGCGGTCAACATCATGACCACACCGATGCGCAGCTTGAGCAGGTTGGTTACCTGGCTGAACAATTCGCTGCGGGCTACCCTGGACTGCCCCCGCGACCTGGTTTCGCTGTCATTGGGGACCATTCCATTTGCCCTCGATGAATTAAACGGAGTCATTAGCTGAGCGGCCACACCGAGGACAGGTAATCCCAGTTAATGAAGTAGTAGACGACGAAACACACCAGCAGCGCCAATGCCAGCGCAAACGTGCCGGGCGCTTCGAAACTACCGGAACCATGTTCTTCAACTGTGAGTTTCGGCGCCATCTGCAACCGTTCAGGCTGCGTGATATTGTAGACCGAAGGCGCTAGCGGAAAACCGAAGCCCTGCAGCAATCCAGCGGACTCGTCGAGCTTTTTACCGAATAGTAGCGAACCCACTGTGACCAGCAGGTACATCGCGCCACCGAGAACCCCGAGCACACCTCCAATACCGGCAACCGCCATCATCGTGTATGCCGTGCCCGGATATTCGAAGGACAGCGCCGCACCGGTAAAATCCATATCCCAGTGACGTCGTGAGACCCCGAGGGTGCCCGCGCCAAGCATAAATAGAATCATCAGGGTCATACCCGCCGAGAAGACATAGGGCTGCCATTTGGCGACCCAGGGTAGAAACAATGCCCGGCGAAACAGTACTGGAATCAGCAGGTAAGTCAGCGCCATGAAAGTAAGCGTGGTACCCACCGCGACGGTAGCGTGAAAGTGTGCCGGCACATAGATGGTATTGTGGATGATGATGTTGATCTGCTCGGTTCCCATAACCACGCCGGTGATACCACCGATAAAGCCGAAGATAATCAGCGAGAAGAAAAAACCGGAAAAAACCGGGTTACCCCAGGGGGCTTTGCGCAACCACTCGAACATGCCCTTGGTATAGCCCTTCGCGCGCTGCGCGACCTCCATCGAGCCCGGTACGGTGAGACCGTGCACCATGCTCGCCAGCACCGCCAGGTACATCGCATAGCTGGTATTGAACACCTTCCATTCGGAACTGATACCCGGGTCGACCAGGATATGGTGCGCACTGGCCAGTTGCAGGAACAGGATGTAAAGCAGAAACGCGGTGCGGCTCACTTTTTCCGACATCGGCCGGGCGTTGAACAGGACACCGACGATCAGGTACCACACCGAAACATGCGCGGCGACGTTGATTTGCTGCGACGAGTGTCCGAGACCCCACCAGATGACGCGGTACATCGCCGCGTCGATATGATTGATGTAACCGATCGACCACAGGAAGGTGGGCACCAGGATGATGGCACCGCAGGCAATGGTGAAGACCGCGATAATGCATGCCGTCAGCGCGCCGAAGGTGACCAGAGGAATCGAACCTTCATAGGTACGGTCATCCCTGGCGATAACCAGCGTCCCCAGGAACACGAAGCAGCCGATTAATGCACCTACCGCGAAGAGAATCAGGCCGAGATAGAAATGCGGCGCCGCTTGCATGGGTGCATAGGACGTCATCATGACGCTCGAGTTACCCTGCAGCACCGCTATGTTGTTCATCACCATACCGATGATCATCAATGCGAATCCCGCCCAGGCCCAGCGTGGCGCCGCGATCCGCGTGCGCAGCAGCGTCGACGAGGCAAAGTATAAAATTGCCATCTCAAAGAAGATAATCCAGAAAATCAGCGCATTGATGCCGTGGCCGGTCAATACCTGGTAAAACACGTCTGCGGGCAGCAAATGTATTTCCTGCCAGCGAGTCAATATAACCCCGAGCCCGAGGATACCGGCGATCAGCAACGAAACAGCACCGGCGACCGCATTCGCCTTCATCAATCCCTCGGCCGACTTGTCAAAATAGAATCCCGAATCCGGGCAAACTCTGAACTGTGCCATTTTAATTCTCCTTCACGAAGATTTTGCCGAGCATCAGGTGATGACCGATGCCGCAGAACTCATTACAGACCACGGTAAACTCACCCGCCTGGTCCGGGGTGATGGTGATAACCATTTCATAGCCGGGAACGATCTGCAGGTTGATGTTTACCGGTTGCAGCGAGAAGCCATGGTTCCAGTCCATCGACGAAAGATGCAGCCGGTATGACTGATCCTTCTCCAGTTCCAGGATCGGGTACCATTGCCACAACCTGCCGAGCATGTATACATCGCTGCCGGCGGGGGGTTTTACGATCGGGATACCGGCCATTTCACCCACCTTGTAGGCGGTAACCATTTCATCGACCCTCGCCTGAAACCGGGGTGCCGTGGTCTGGTAAGCTTCGTTGGAGAGATTCTGTTTTCCGTAGATATGCCAGTAAGGCATCATGAAAAACATGATCAGACACCAGACCAGCGCGATTCCAATCCAGACGATTTCCTGCTTGCCGATCGGCGTACTCCACCAGTTTCGTTCCGATGGGGGTAGAAATGAGCTCATTTTATTTTCTCCTGGATTATTTTATGGTGCGACCGGGATGGTGGCGATTTCCATAATTCCCCATAGGATGTAGAACACGGTCGGCATCACGATGCCGATAAACAGCAACAGGAATGGGTTATCGAGTACTCGCTGAAAAAAAGGAACGCGTTCGGGTTTTGGTAGATCGTCTGCTTCTGACATGGCTAACCTCGTATTATTTATAAGCCGCGAAGGTCACCGCGCTAAACCAACTCTCTCGTCCCCTCCCCGTTTCTGGAACGAACTGGCAACTGGTCCACGCAAGGTGACAGCTTCGGTAGCTGGCAGACTAACCAACCGGGTTGCAAAATCACTTGATAAAAGTCAAATGGCAAAAGTTAGCCACGGCAACGTGTAGCCCAGGCGCAGGACTGGAGCTAAGCGTTTGAACGGGTTGACATTAATCAAGTAGCGCTCCAGCTTGTCGTGATAGCTTGTATGCTTCCGTGACGGCCAGACCGAAAAAACTTTTTATGGAGCTCGTTGATGGCATTAATTGAATGGCGCAAGGAATTTTGCACCGGTTTCGATGGCGTTGATTTCGAACACGAAGCCCTCATTCGCCAGATCAATGCCGTGTACGAGCTGGTCGAGAATCGGGCTGACAAGGCCCTGGTCATCGACAGTCTCGGTGAAATCTATGGCAGTATCTCGGCGCATTTTGCACTCGAAGAGCAGATGATGATGCGGCATCAGTACGACCATTATCAACAGCACAAGGCCGACCACGAACGTCTGCTGGACGACATTCGCGACATTACCGATGAATTCGAAGCATCCATCGATGCCGACGATACGGAGTTCAAGCAAAAACTGGCCGACTGGTTTCAGCTACATTTCAAGACCCACGATTCACGCCTGCATAATCTCGCCGAAATGCGGTCACACGAAGCGGTCAGCCAATCAACCTTAAAGACCCTGATTCAACATGCAAAAAACAAGTTACTACAGCGGCCCAACCGGATGCGTTAAAGCGATACTGCTCGGGATACTGCTGGTTTGTACCGGCTTCCCGGAAGTCTCATCCAGCGCATCGCAGGCCGATTTAAAGGAGGATCTGTCCGGGCACTATTCCAGGGATGGTAACAATGGCAGCCCGTCGAAGACCGCCGGCAACAATATCTATATCAAATTTTTCGCCGACCGCTGGGTCGGCATGCTGTTCATCCCCTACCCCTATGCAAGCGGCGTCGAAGCTCCCGTTGTCACCCGGGTTTTCGAAGCAGCCCGCAAGCAGACCTCGAGCGCCGCATTGATGAAAGGCAAGTTCGATTTGCTGTCCGAGGCCGCCACGATTCAAATCGAAAGATACGGCTACCTCGAAGATCGCATCGTCTTCGAGTGTGGTTCGCTGGCGCCCTGCACGATAAGACTGGGGGATGGCTTTCTCGAATTAATCAAACCCGGGGTAATCAACGAGCACATCGTCAGGTACAGTCATGTTGCTACCCCCTGAGCGGCGTTCTGCGCGTTATTAAGTCGGCAGCATCATGAGCAGAAAGCGAATTATTCCGATCGGTACCTTCGTGATCGGCCTGGCCTTCGGGCTGGTCATGCTGTTCACCCACCTGCTGGTTAAGCCACCCGCTCCACCCGCCGAACTGGAAGGCGTGTTGCGCACGGAGTTCCGGCAACTGGCGCCTTTTCAGTTACAGAGCCAGGGTCGGGGTCCGATCACCGAGGCCAGCCTGCTGGGTAACTGGAGTTTCGTGTTTTTCGGCTACCTGTCATGTCCTGACATCTGCCCCAATACCCTGCACGAGTTAAATTCTTTTCGTAGTTTGCTGAAAGACGAAACCGGTACCGAACCGGAAGACCTGCAGATCATTTTTGTATCGGTAGATCCCGCGCGCGACACCACCGAAAAACTGGCCAGCTACGTTGCGCATTTCAACCGCAAGTTTATCGGCGCGACCGCGGGTAAAGGCGCGATTGACCGCTTAACCAGGCAGTTCGGCGCCAGCTATGAAGTTGAGCCGGAAACCGCGACCGGTCAATACCTGGTCGCGCATACCAGCGCCATTTTCCTGGTCGATCCCTACGGCCGCCTGGTGGCGACGTTTTCGCAGCCACACTATGCTGCAACCCTGTTATCCCAGTACAAAAAAATCACCGCCTACTTTTCAGGGACCGGCTAGCCCGCATATCTCACCAGGGGGCGAGATGATCGCGTAGAGATTTGGATTCACAAGGAATTTTCTGAAGAAGCGTAATACGGACTGTATTTCCGACTGAAGAAAATTTCTTGTGAATTCAAAGATCAAGCGAAGGCTCGTCCATCTGGCGAGATATGCGGGCCAGGGTGTCAGCGCGGTCGCTTTATCACTCGTCCCGCTTATCGCTCTTTTTCCATTGCTTGTAAGCCCAGATAAAATAGGCTGTAATCATGACCACATTAATAACAACGCCTATACCAAAAAACCCAATCATCGAATCGTTTTGTTCAAGTTCGCTGTCAGCCGCGGGTTGTTCGGTATATGTGGTTAGTTGATTGCTCACAATGTCAGACGAAATAAATAAATGCCGGAAAACCAGTTTACGCTACCCGTTCCCGATAGTAACGCCCGCCGCTTAAGCACGGGCTGGTTGTTGCTTGGACTCTCGGCACTGGTTATCGGTGGTCTGTACACTATTCTGATCGTCCTGTCGCGTACCCCGTTCTTCCAGGAGATCATACCCTGGACCGATTTCTTCCACACCGCGCTGGTGGTTCATGTCAATCTCACCGTGCTGGTCTGGTTTCTGGCCTTTGCCGGTGTCCTGTGGAGTTACAACAGTTCCGATATCGGCCGCAGCGGTGGATGGCTCGCACTCATCCTGGCCAGCCTGGGTACGCTGATCATCGTGCTGTCACCCTTCACCGGCGAAAGTCATCCATTGATGAACAACTATGTGCCAGTGTTACAGAATAACGTTTTTTTCATCGGCCTCGGCGTCTTCGGCGGTGGCTTTTGCCTGCTGGTGATACGCAGTTGCTTCACCTCGTTTGACAGTGACAACCAGACCAGCGGCGAAACCAGCCTGCGTTTCGGCCTGTTTGTCGCGGTGGTCGCTTCGCTGTTTGCTCTCGGCGCGCTACTGCTCTCCTATCTCGGGATTGATCAGGGTTTCGAGGGCCTGGCCTACTATGATCGCCTGTTCTGGGGTGGCGGTCATATCATCCAGTTCAGCCATACCCAGCTGATGCTGGTCGCGTGGTTGTGGCTGGCCAGCGTCAGCGGCGCCCGGCTGCGCATTTCACCACGCGCGGCCCTGTTCCTGTTTTTGCTTGGCCTGCAGCCGGTGCTTGCTGCCCCGATCATTTACCTGGTGTTCGACGTGAGTTCCGGCGACCACCTGTTCTGGTTCATCCAGTTAATGAAATATGGTGGCGCCATCGCTGCGGTACCGATCGGGATGGCGATCCTGCTCGCCATCGTCGAACGCTGGCGTCCCGCGCCGGGATTCGAAATCGAAAGAAACGCACTGATATTCTCGGTTTTGTTGTTCGGCGTGG
>CAWCBX010000007.1:0-71705 GCA_963793595.1 uncultured Gammaproteobacteria bacterium
GAAAATTAAATCAATCGACAATGATCATTATGGATTCTTTGTATTGTTCGGCATTGAGCTGGGTTAATATGGCGGGATTATGGATATCAGTATCAATTTTATCATCGGGGTGCTGGCGATTGTTTATGGCCTGTACAGCTTTATCCAGAGAAAGGTAGCACCGCAAAATATCGAAAAATTGCAATCGATGATTGAGCGCAATGGTGAAAAAATGGCTAATTCCATCCACCTGTTCGGTTATACGATACTCCCCATTGTTGCCGGCTTGCTGTTGTTGTTCGCCCATTTCCGGGCTTAAGGCCGGAAATGCTGCTGGAGTTAGAGATTTAAGAGTTGGCTTTCTCCGGGGCAAACGTCGATAAGCGATTAACGAGGGTCCTCTGGCGATTAATTATCGCCGCCGCATCATGAGATAAAATCAATCGATACTGACCCCTGCGATATTGTCGACGGGGATCCGCGGATGCTAAGCTTCTGTTGAAAAATTGAAGGTCTGAAAACCGACGAGTTATGCGTATTTCCCAGGTGAGTATCGCCATGCTATTGCTGGTGCTAATTCCGATCGAGGCGGGTTCGCGTGATGCGCCTGCCATGTGGGACAGTCGCTGTGAAGAATGCCATGGGGACCCCGCCAGTTTTGCGGGCAAGTATCTGTGGAATATCGAGGGACAGTTGCAGGGGCGGCACCATATCGACGACTTGAGCCTGTTCATGCGCAATCACTATGTTCCCGACCATGAGTTTGAAGCTATTCAAAACATGCTGTTAGCCCAGGCCAATTCTCCAGAACGGTTCAAAGCTGAATGCGGTGGGTGTCATGGTGAAG
Organism: uncultured Gammaproteobacteria bacterium; assembly: GCA_963793595.1. Taxonomy (GTDB): domain Bacteria; phylum Pseudomonadota; class Gammaproteobacteria. The sequence goes on from CAWCBX010000007.1 coordinate 827, forward strand.
TTAAGGAATTTGTCGAGCAATCGATCTGGGTCAGGGGAGAGGGCAGTCACGGGCATGGGGTCCGGCATGGATGTCAACGAGTTTTTACCGACCCACCAGGCATTGCCGCCCGAAGACGTGGACTTTTACCGGAGATTGTTTGCGCGTATTGCGGGTAAACCCAGCCCTTAGCACCAACGCGAGTTTACTGGAATCAATGACAGATCGGGGCGTACTTTCGGCCTCGCCCTGAACAATCGTTAACTCATGAGAAATCAGGTTTTCCTGGCCGTTACCAGGAATATCGGGTAATCCTTTTCTTCTCCATAAATGGTGTGTGCAGTGAAAAATTTAACCTGCTCGAAGCCATGGTTTTCGAGGATGAGGCGTAATTCATCTCTATCGAAGCCGAAATGAAACACACCCTCCGTGTCAGCAGGATGAAAACTGCCGTCTTCCTTGTCCAGGTCGGCCAGGGCGATTAGTCCGGATTCATTTAAGTGCTCGGCAAATCGTTGCATCAACCTGGCGGTACTTTCCACATGATGCATAGTCATGGAACTAATGATCAGGTCAAATCGTGCATCAAGCGGATGTTCTGTTATATCCTGGCAGACAACATCGACCTTGCACTCCAGCTCCGGTTTTGCAGCAAGCTTTTCCAGCATTGCTTTCGAGGTATCAGCCGCGACTATACGATTTACAAGGGGAGCAATTTGGGCGCTTATCAGCCCGGTACCCGCGCCAAAATCCAGAACGGTCATTTGCTCGTGCAGTGGAACGTGTTCCAGGATAGAAGACCCGACGGCATACGCAAGTTTGCTTCTGCGTTCATTCGCGTCCCAGTCTGTTGCCTTTTCTGCGAACAAATCAGTCATAAATAAGGAGTTTACCGTGTTATCGCTTTACCTGATAATCTTTTGCAATAAATCTTGCAGCGGCCCGGGTAAGATCAGGTGAATACCGAATACGATTATGTCATTGCCGGGGGCGGTTCCGCCGGATGTACGCTGGCCGCCCGGCTGGCCGAAGATCCATCGGTCAAGGTGTGCCTCGTCGAGGCCGGTGGAAACGGGCGTAATCTATTCATTCGTATGCCCGCCGGTAATGGTTTTATCTTCGGCAACCCTAAACTCGACTGGGGGTTCGAATCGGTGCCACAGGCGGCGTTAAATGGTCGGCGCATCTACTTTCCGCGCGGCAAGGCACTGGGCGGATCGTCGATTATGAACGGTATGATTTACATGCGCGGTGTTCCGCAGGACTACGACGGCTGGCGTCAGAGCGGCCTTCGCGGCTGGGGTTTTGCCGACTTGTTGCCGTATTTCAGGCGCGCGCAAGGCGCCGTCAACCGATGCGATCCCTGGCATGGTGTGGACGGGCCACTCAAGACCGGGCTTTCGGCTAATTTCGGCACCCTCGAACAGGCTTACGTCGAGGCCGCGATTGCCGCCGGTCACAAACAGCTGGATGATCTCAACGGGCCGGAACGCACCGGCGTTGCGCGCACTGACAGCACCGTGTACCGAGGCGTGCGGCAATCCTCGGCCATTGCCTATCTCGATAAACCGCCCGCAAACCTGGCAATTCTGACGGGTCGCCATATTGCACGGGTCAGTTTCGACAGTCGACGGGCGGTCGGTCTCGAGACTGTTTCCGGGGAACAGATTCGAGCCCGACGCGAAGTAGTGCTTTGTCAGGGCGCCTTCGGTACCCCACAGACGTTGATGTTGTCGGGAATTGGCCCGGCCGATCATCTGATATCGCACGGGATCAAACCCGTGGCTGATCTTCCAGGCGTTGGCGAGAACCTGGCCGACCATGTGGACGTATCGATGCAATACGGATCCGAGCGTATGGACCTGAGCCTGGCCCGCCACCAGCGCCTCGACAGGGCCGCGTCATTGATGGCCCAATGGCTGTTGAACGGTCAAGGGTCCGGGTAGCGGCGCCTTCTTCTCGGCGGTGCTGTTCCATGCCTTCGACGATCCGGCCCTGCCCGAACTCGAAGTGTTCATGACGCCGATGGTGGTCGATGAAAACCTGGCAAGCGGCGAGGAGGAAAAGACCCCGATTCTGCAGCGCCTCGGCCGCAAGTTGCTGGTGCGCGGCCGCAAGGTGGCACGACCGGGCGTTCAGATCGACATCAACCTGGAACGACCCCGATCGCTCGGCAGCGTGCGCCTGGCCAGCGCCAAACCGCACGACCATCCACTTATCGATCCCAATTATTTTTCGGATCCGCAAGACCTGGACGAATTGCTGCGTGGTGTAAAGGCGATGCGCGAAGTCATGGCGCAACCACAAATTGCGCAATACGTGACCGGCGAGTTGGGCGCCTGGAAGAATGCGCAGCAGCGATGCGGAGGTCATAGACGCCATTCGCGCGACGGCTTATACCGGGCATCATCCCTGTTCGACAGCACGCATGGGGGCCGAAAATGACCGCGGTGCCGTGCTGGATGACCAGCTGCGCGTGATGGGTGTCGAGAACCTGCGCGTTTGCGACGCGTCCGCAATGCCGACGCAAATTACCGGCAACCCGAACGCAACGGTGATTGCCATGGCCGAAAAGGCAGCTGATATGATCCTGCAACGACAGCCCCTGACTCCCGAAGACCCGAGGAAAGACGCATGACTGAAATTAAAACCTTTCAATATTTTGTCGACAACGCCTGGCATGAACCGGCATCGGGCCAGTACTTCGACAGCGAAAACCCGGCCATCGGTGAAGTCTGGGCGCAAGTGCCCGACTGTAATCAGGACGATGTGAACCGCGCCGTGGTAGCGGCAAAGGCGGCGTTTTACGAGGGTCCCTGGGGCAGGATGATGCCCGCCGAGCGCGGCCGCGTGATGCGCCGAATTGGTGATGTCATTTCGAAACACGCCGATCGACTCGGTGAAATCGAAACCCGCGACAACGGCAAGCTGCCGAAAAACATCACGCCTTCGCTCAAGCCGGATGCCTGGCAGGTCGACAGTTGGCACTACTACGCGGGCATGTGCGACAAGTTCGAAGGCCGCCTGTTTCCCGCCGAAGTGCCGAACATGCACAACTATCTGAAATGGGAACCCTTCGGCGTATGCGGCCTTATCCTGCCGTGGAATTCACCCATCGGCACCCTGATCTGGAAGCTCGCGCCCTGTCTCGCGGCGGGCAATACCGTGGTCATGAAACCCTCCGAGCAGTCTTCCTGCTCCACGCTGGATTTGATGGAGGTGTTGCTGGAAGCCGATTTGCCACCGGGTGTGCTCAACGTCGTCACCGGCTTTGGCCCGACTACCGGCGAACCATTGATCGACCACCCGGATGTGCGCATGGTGTCGTTCACCGGCGGCACCGCAGGCGGGCGGGCCGCGGCGAGCGTGGCGGCACGTCAGGTCAAACCGATCATTATGGAATTAGGCGGCAAGTCGCCGCAGATTGTTTTACCGGACGCCGACCTCGAGCTTGCCGTTAACGGCGTCGCCGCGGGTATCTTTCCAGCGGGTGGGCAGAGTTGTATTTCCGGATCTCGACTGCTGGTGCACGAATCGATTATCGACGAATTTACCGCGGCGCCTGGTCGATGTGGTCAGCAAAGCGCGCGTGGGTGATCCCAATGACCCAAACACGCAGATAGGTCCCATGGCCAATCGCCCGCACTACGAAAGTGTTCTGGCGCGTATCGACGCCGCCGAGAAAGCCGGTCACAAGATGCTGCTCGACGGTCGCAGCGCCTGCCGCGACAAGGGTTACTACATCGGCCCGACGGTGTTCGCCAACGTGCCCAACAGTGCCGATCTGGCGCAAAACGAAACCTTCGGCCCGGTGGTGTCGACCGAGAGCTGGGACGATGAAGAAGAAGCTGGTTCGCATCGCCAACGACACCATGTACGGTCTTGCGGCTGGTATCTGGTCGCGCGATGTCACCCGCGCCATGCGCATGGCCGATCGCATCGAGGCGGGGACGGTTTACATCAACAATTACTTCAACGCCGCGACGCAGTCCCCGGTTGGCGGTTTCAAGCAGTCCGGGTATGGCCGTGAAAACGGTTTCGAAGGTATGCGTTGTTTTATGCAGACCAAATCCGTCTGGCTGTCCACCAGTCCATCGCAACCCGATCCGTTTGCAGAGGATTAGATATGTCAGATGAAACGTCAACATACCAACCGAAAATAATCGAAGTACCACCGCTATACGCCTGGCCACCGCGACCACTCAAAGCCCTGCGCTACCTGCTGATTGATCTGTTTTATCCCTGGGGTTTTATTTACCTCGCCCTGGCGTTTCCGACCTGGTGGTACCTGACACCCGCGCTCGAAAGCATGGCTCATTTCGAGCCAGGCTGGATCGCACTATTATGGTTGCGTAACTGTGCTTTCCTGTTCCTGTTTGCCGGGGGGTTGCACTGGTACCTGCACCGGCGCCGGGCGCAGGGCGACGCCTATAGGCTTAATCGCAGGGATTTGTCCAACGACAGCAAGCTGTTCCTGTGGCACGACCAGGTCAAGGACAATATGTTCTGGAGCATTGCTTCAGGGGTTACGATCTGGACCGGGTTCGAGGCGATCAGCTACTGGATTTACGCGAGCGGCCGATTACCGATCATCGACAACCCATGGTATTTCGTTGCCTGTATATACCTGTTGTTTCTATGGTCAACGGCGAATTTTTATGCGATACATCGAGTACTCCATTTCCAGCCGATCTACAGGCACGTACACGAATTGCATCATCGCAACGTCGATATCGGGCCGTGGAGCGGCATTTCGATGCATCCGCTCGAACACCTGTTTTACTTTTCGCCGTTCGTGCTCTGGTGGTTCGTGCCGGTTCACCCGGTCATCATTATTCTGACCGGCTTTTACCAGGGTCTGAATCCGTCGCTATCGCATTCCGGATTCGACTATGTCGGCCTCGGCGGCAAGCTGCGCCTGAAGACCGGCGACTGGTACCACCAGCTGCATCACCAGTATTTCAACTTGAATTACGGTAATACGCCGACGCCTTTTGACAAGGTTTTCGGCAGTTGGCACGATGGCAGCCGGGATTCGCTCAAGATACAGAAGGAGCGCATTCGCAGTCGTCGCCAGAAAGCAGTTTGAATATTAAGGTGACTAATTAAGTTAACTGTCACCTTAATTCAATATCATTGGTATGAAAGTGGAGCCTGACAATGAAAAGAATCTATGATTTCAGCCGCAGTCCGTCGGCGCGTAACTATACCGTCGCTGACCTGCAGGCGCTGAAGGGTTCAGATATGAAACTCAGCATGAGCAACCCGAAAGATGCTGTCGAGGTTCAGGCCTGTATTGACGCCGGTATCGACCTGCTGGTGGTCTGGGACAGTCAACTGGAAGAGGTGAGACGCGTGGCTCCGCATCATTTTATGGGTGTTGGTAGCACCTGGTCGCAGTTCGGCAAGTCTGAAGAGATTCTGGACCACGCCTTTGAGATGATGCGCAAGGGTGGAGATATGTATTACACGCTGCGCTCTTTCGAGGTGATGGAAATGCTGTCCAGGGAAGGGATTCCGGTGCAAAGCCATATCGGTCTGATACCGACGCTCAGTCATTGGTGCGGGGGCTTACGCGGCTGGGGACGCACAGCCGATGAAGCCATGGAAATCTACCGCACGCTGAAGCGCATGGAAGATGTTGGTGTGTTTGCCGTCGAAGCCGAATGTATCGCTGAGGATGTGCTGGAAGCCGTCAACGAAAAGACCTCGATTGTTACTTTCTCTCTCGGCTCGGGCATGGCGGGTGACGTCATCATGTCGTTTGTGTCGGATATTTGCGGCGAGGACAGCGAGGAAGAAAAGCCGCCCAGGCATGCCCATGCATTCGGCAACCTGGCGCGTTTACATAAGCAGATGTATGAGGAACGCGTCGCTGCGCTGAAAGAATTCCACAGCGAGGTCACCAACAAAAAATTTCCCTACGCTGAAACCAATATCTCCATGCATCCGCATGAAAAGGACAAGTTCCTGGAAGCGCTGGACAAGGGGTGACAGAAGGAAGGGCCGGTTTTACCGGCCGGCAGGGGGCGGATCACGTTTACTTCGTAAGCCGATACAGTACGATTTTTCGTGGTCAGCCCCTGATTTCCCGATCAGCGAAACAATGAATGAACGGGTTCCTCTTTTCTACTGTGGCCAAATAATACTTCGATAAATCCGGCCAGTAAGATAGCGATAGCGCCCACCCACTGCATCAATAGCATCTTTTCTTCTGGAACCAGGATGGCAGCGCTGACAATGGCGACAATCACTTCCGACATGGTCAAGATACCAACGCGTCCGGGAAACAATAATTGCGAAACTCTAAAAATAATACAAAAGCAGGGTAGCAGGATAAAAATGGACCAGAAGGCGGCTGTGGGAAAAGCCGTTTTTAGCATCGTAAAGTCGGGCAGCGGATCAACATAAAAGACCCCGGCAAAAATGGCCGAAAAGGCTGTCGTTGAAACGAATATAAAGGCGGCTAATGGCAGGATGGGAATATTCGACCAGCGGTTTAGTGTAGCCACGCCGATTGCCCAGAAGATACCCGACAAGAAACTATAGAGATCACCGATGTTAAGTGGGTAATCCGAGGATTCGCCGTTTGATAATAATAAAAATAATCCTGAAAATGCCACGCCAATAGCAATGATGCGTGCTTTGGTTAAGTGTTCGGATAGCCACATTACCCCGATCAAGGTGGACCAGACAGGTGTTAAGTAATAGAGCAGCGTGGCTCTGACGATAGTGGTTTCTACCAACCCGTTTGCGTACAGCGTGAAAGCCATACCGATCATGATCGCGGCGAGAAGCGTGGGTCCGAGGCTACCGATTAACTTCTTGAAATTAAACACCAGCCACGGGCATAACACGATCAATGGGCATGCGTTAAAAAAGACAACACTCCAGGAGCCCGATAGACCCGCATTTTCTATGCTCCTTAGAGGAAACCAGTAAAGGCCCCAGGCCGCGGCACTTAAAGAGATCGCCAGACTTAAGGTTTTGTCGGAATGTTCTTTTGAAAACATGTTGTTTTATTGTCTGTTTTTAGTAATCAGCTGCCGTAGGGGTATGGGAAGGCAGTATACCTAATGCAACATACACAGTTTGTGAGTTGGCATCCCGGCATTAGAAACATTTATTCGCTGATCTGTACATAAGTATCTAGTTAAATAAGTCGGCACGTTTGAAATCTCTTTATACTGGCCAATGAAGAACATGGGTCAGGGAGCAGTAGATCCTGACCTTAGCGGAAATTGCTTTCCGAGCCAAATTTCCAGTCTTGCCTCAAGCAGGCAAACCGGCGGTATAGCTGATTCAATAATTTTGATTCAAAAACGCGAAAAAGATTAATTTATTAAAGGTTGCGGTTTTGGCAATATACAAAAGCGTCGTATCGATACGCCGCGCAACAAACCAACGCAGCCGTTCCACAAGCGAGGATGCAAACGTGATTCGCACTGGTAAACATTACAAAAATTCAATTCAGGATGGGAGAGCCTTATATGCCAACTGAAAAAGTAGAGACGCTCGTTGTTGGCGGCGGCCAGGCGGGAGTGGCCATGAGCGAGCACCTCAGTAACTGCGGCGTGCCTCACCTCGTTCTGGAACGACACCGAATTGCCGAACGCTGGCGCTCGGAAAGATGGGACTCTCTGGTTGCTAATGGTCCGGCCTGGCATGATCGATTTCCTGGCATGGAGTTCTCTGATGTCGATCCTGACGCCTTTGCTCCCAAGGAGCGCGTTGCGGACTATTTTGTGGCTTACGCAGAAATGATCAAGGCTCCCATCCGTTGCGGTGTGGAGGTCAAGGAAGTGCGCAGGAATGTTGGCCGCCCCGGTTTCCGTGTCGAAACGTCGGATGGCGTGATCGAAGCCAACAGTGTGGTTGCCGCCACCGGACCTTTCCAACGCCCCGTTATTCCACCCGTGATCCCTGAAGATGCTGGAATTTCGCAGATTCATTCCAACGCTTACCATAATCCCGAGCAGTTGCCTGAGGGTGCGGTGTTAGTCGTCGGAGCAGGGTCATCGGGAGCGCAGATCGCGGATGAACTTTTGCGTGCAGGTAAGCCTGTCTACCTCTCGGTCGGCCCGCATGACCTTCCTCCGCGAAGCTATCGTGGGCGTGACTTCGTCTGGTGGCTGGGAGTCCTCGGCAAGTGGGATGTCGCGGCCCTCGAGCCAGGCATGGAACATGTCACGATCGCGGTGAGCGGCGCCCATGGCGGTCATACGGTCGATTTCCGGCGTCTCGCCGAGCAGGGGATGACACTCGTCGGTCGGACGGAATCATTCAAAGATGGTGTGATGCACTTCGCGACGGATCTCGCGGACAATATAGCTCAAGGGAATGCGAACACCCTGTCTGTGCTGGACGAAGCCGACGCTTATGTTGCCCGCAATGGCCTCGACCTTCCGCAAGAGCCTGAAGCCCGCAAAGTTGGACCGGACCCACAGTGCGTGACTGATCCCATTCTGCAGTTGAACCTGGCAGAGGCCGGGATCACTTCGGTCATCTGGGCAACAGGCTTTGCAGTTGATTACAGCTGGTTGAAGGTTGACGCGTTTGACGAAGCAGGCAAGCCGAAACATGAGCGCGGTGTTTCGGCTGAGCCCGGGATCTATTTCCTGGGATTGCCGTGGCTATCGCGCAGGGGATCCTCCTTCATCTGGGGTGTCTGGCACGACGCCATGTATCTCGCGGACCAGATTTCGATACAACGCCAGTATCTGGAGTACAGCCCTCGCGCGTAGCGCGAGTCTGCAGGAAGATAACAAATTCCGGACTAACCCATTGATGCTTATCTGTCATCAAGTTTGCCCTGTAGAAATTCGGTGATGCGCTGGTAAGCTAAAGGATCGTGATCGTAAAAGTCGTGTCCCCCCTGGAAAAACTGTAATTTTGATTGCTCAATTTGCCGATTGATGGCTTCAAGGTTTGCCGGCGGCGCTATGCCGTCGTAAGCGCCTCCGGCGATAAAAACCGGTAGTTTAAGCCGGGGTAAACGCGCAAAGGTATCGTGGTCGATACGTGCCTCGAGTTGGCGCCGGGCACCGGTTTCCCGACCAGGTTCGTCGGCACCGGCATTGCGGGCATTGCGCTGCGCCAAAATAGCCTGGTAGCGCTCAGGGTTTTGTTGCTGCCAATCGGCATCTTGACGGCTATCAGTGATTGCCACCAATATGGAATTCATTTCGTCTTCGGGTAATTCGGGCAATTCATGGAAGGGATAGGAATGGCCTCCAGCACCACCGCTGCTGGTACAGCAAAGCACCAGGCGATCGATGCAATCGGCATGACGCAGGGCGAGCTCCTGCGCCACCATGCCGCCAAACGAAATACCCACCACATGGCAACGGCCCCAGTCGAGAGCCTGTATTAATCCGGCGGCGTCGTCGGCATAGTCTTCCATGCTATAGCGGATATCCGGTCGTTCGGTTTGTCCGAGGCCTCGTTGGTCGAAGGCGAGAATTTCAAAATGATCTGCCAGTGGCGAGTCGAAAATATCGGGCTTGTTACGCAGGTCGGCACCGGTGCCGGAGATGTAGAGTAAGCGCGGGCCCTGGCCCGATATTTCATAATAAATTTGAATATCGCGTACGCTGATAAAGGGCATGGCAGTTCCGGCTGCAGAGAGGCGTTTCAGTGTACCGATAAAATACGTCGAATTCACGGAACCTGTTTGAAATTATGGTGGTATGCCTAAAAGGTAAAAGGGGTCGGTGACATTTGCGAGTGATAATCATTTGTTACCGGCCCTTTAATCTGATGGCCCCCTGCAGGGGCAGTTTAGAGGGGTCAAGATCAGAATAAGAAGCTAGAATAGCTGCAATTGATACAGGACGAGAGTGAAAGCTATGCGTTGGCGAGAAGGCCAGGAAGTAGACCCGGACAACCCCTATCCCGAAAGTACTCAGATGATGATGGAAATGGCGTACTGGATGTCCATTCCGATTGGCCTGGTTTTATTGTGGATGGGGATCAAGGGTCGTGTGATGTGGCTCAAGGTGTGGAGCGTTGGTTTGATGGTCCTTGGTATCGGCATTCTTGTTACCGGGTATTTTACTTAGCCTGGCCCAACGGCTGATCCTGATTTCCGGCGGTAATTGAAAACCGGCCCGATTCAATCAGGCTAAACTGCCCAACTGGGACTGACGGGGTACAGGGTTCAAAGCGGGGGAGAGTTGGGGTTCCCCGCTCCTCTGCCAGCTAGTACCCTTTGCTTGCAGTAGCCTGGAGTCGATTACCTTCGGATTACCCTCGTAACCAGGAATGTGCCGCCCGGATTTCCCCCACGTCAGCGCTGATTTGTGAGAATGTGTTGTCACGTGATTGATAGGCCAACAGAACAATCTGCAGCGCCACCGGCTTAAACACCTCTCCTGCGTTGGTTAACTTCACCGGCTGGACAGTCCGATCAATCAGCTCCGCTCCAAGCCAGCTTTCAAGAGTTTTAATACGTCGGCTGAATGCTGGTTGGGACAGGCATCGTCGTTGTGAAGAGATGCGGAAATTTCGCGTATCACAAAGAGAAAGAAAATCCTCTAGCCACTTAAGTTCGATTGTCGTTACTCGCTTTGGTAAATCAGGCAGTCACTGGAAGAACTGAAACCAGCGAGCGGCTGAAAGAGTTGAGGGAGCATAGGAAATATTAACACCCTATTTTCACTATTCCACCAATTAAAGAAGAGATTCGCGAGGCCGTTCGGTCCTGAGGGCATCCAAAATCTGACCAATCCCCGCCAACGCTTACAATATTGCCCCTTCCCACTGGATTATCCAGCCGACGTCAGCCACCAGGCATGCCGACTAGCGGCTGAAAATCGACGTAACCGATTGATTCCAGGAGGGAAGGGGTGGGTGCGCCCAAGGGCATAAAGGCCCGTCAGGACTTGCGAAGTGCCCTGCGGGTAAACCTCCGAGCAATGGATTATGAGCCAAAGTAAATGATGGCAATTGCGCGAGTAAGTCGAAGATCGGTAACGATATTATTTTTACGCTATCGTATTCTCGAAGGCTACTATAGACATCGTGGATTGCGCTGGCTTCCTTTGACACGTTCCGGGAAATATCGCGTTAGTCCGCCATTTACTGAGCAAACATTAAAACCAGTATCAGGGCATGGAGTGCGCCCAGGCGAGCGATAATAGTCGTAGACATTGGTATCGAATCTTTGTCAATGTGGGGTCATAAAAGGATGCGCGTCACTCCGTAGAGAATGAACGCTTACAATATGGCGACAACTATGAAGATCAAGACTCCTGGCAGAGGAGAGTGGAGTAGAAAATTTTCGAAAGCATTCATAGTCTCGTAGTATAAAGTGATTTCGATTTCGTTATCAATTTGAGACTGTCAACTCTTCATTACCATGTGATCGAATCGTGAATTAAGGTTAACTTTATTGAATACTTGGGGGTCCGTTGTTGGCCGAAGATTCCTTCTTACCAGGGTTTGCTTTGGAGAATCGGGTGGCACAAGCGGCGATATTATCCTGGTAAAGTCTGACTGGACAGGTGGTAAGCTAGGACACCGACGAGTAATAGAGGAAGTGCATTAATGCCGGGGGATCATGCGAGATTAAGTCCATCAGCTGCTGAACGGTGGTTTGCCTGCCCAGGTGCACCCAATGCCGAGGCGGGATTGCCCGAGAGCACAAGCCCGGCAGCCAGTGAAGGCACCCGCGCACATACGATACTTGAACAGGCATTGACTGAGCGCAAACCCGTTAAACATTTCCGAGGGCAGGCCGACGATGATGAAATGCTGCGGCATGTCGGTGCTGCATGGGCGTTAATTCTGGGATATCAGGGATCAACCGGTAGCCTTACCATAGAAGTGAAAACTGATGCAGGGGAAAGCATGGGCCGCGATGATTTATACGGCACTGCGGATGCGGTGATTTGGCATGGCAGCCACCTTACTGTGCTGGATTTGAAATATGGGTTTTGGCCGGTTTCACCTGTGGCGAATAAGCAGTTACAGATTTATGCAGTAGGAGCCGCAGCACAGGCAGCAAAGACAGTCGAAACCATAACTCTCGGCATTATCCAGCCACGCACCGATGGGCCACCCTTGAAACTGCATACGATGACCAGGGCGGAGCTGGTTTTATTCGCGCATGAATTGAAGCAGGCTGCATCGGCTACGGATAGTCAAGACCCACCCCGTAAAGCAGGCGATCACTGCCGGTTTTGCAGGGCAGCAAGCCAATGCCCGACACTGGCGCAAGGTGGCATGATTTAACGCATGTGTTGCGTCGACCGGTTGAGATCACCACCATTACCCGTCACTCTGGAGAAAGCCGGAGCCTGCTTTGGATAGGTTTATGCCGTTCATCGAAAAATTCTAGGCGCCGATATTTTTTCTGGGTGTATTTGTTGGTATAAAGGATTAATTAATCTATAAAAAGTAATATAAAGCAATAAGTTAACACTAATGTTCGATCCTGGCCCTGAGTACCATTTTCACACCAGGTCAATACCCACAGAGCCTTCTCATGCTAGCCAGGGAATTGGTGAATAACTGAGATAGGTATTTAACCAGGGTTGGTCAGATTCGTTCATGTTGGATTAAGACAAGTCCATGGACAATGCGCAAGGTGTGCAAATTGGCTGTCAATAGTTAACTTAATAGTAAATAGTTACGGTGTCTTTTGGCACCTGGGCTAGCATGATTGTGCGCACGAATTTTCTGTTCACCCATAAGAGACTTAAGAATTATGAAGCAACTCATTTTACCTATACTGATCGCGCTTTTTATGGCGACGCCTTCGATGGCAGCCAATTTCGTTTCAACGCCAATTATTCTGGCCAGTTCCCACCAGGCCGAAACGGAAGCAAGCGAAGGAATCGAAGACGAAAAATCTGAAGAAATGGAAGAAGAGCAGAAGAAGGAGAAGAAGGAGAAGAAGGAGAAGAAGGAGAAGAAGGAGAAGAAGGAGAAGAAGGAGAAGAAGGAGAAGAAGGAGAAGAAGGAGAAGAAGGAGAAGAAGGAGAAGAAGGAGAAGAAGGAGAAGAAGGAGAAGAAGGAGAAGAAGGAGAAGAAGGAGAAGAAGGAGAAGAAGGAGAAGAAGGAGAAGAAGGAGAAGAAGGAGAAGAAGGAGAAGAAGGAGAAGAAGGAGAAGAAGGAAAGATGGAGAAAAAGGAAAGATGGAGACAACAAGCAAAAGTCAGGCGATGACGATGACGATGATGACAACGACAAGCCCGAGGATAGCTAGTAAGTGCTAATGGACTTCCCCCGATCCGTCGGACACTCATATACTTTAAATTGAAGCATATGAGAGAGAGCAATGACCAGGGCAAGATTTACTGAGGAATTCAAAGAGGAAGGATGGTGGGCCCGGGAGGACTTGAACCTCCGACCAATGGATTATGAGTCCACTGCTCTAACCAACTGAGCTACAGGCCCCCTGACTTGTCTTTTTTCCACCATCCTGCGTTGGTCTCGATACTCGTTTGGTCGCATAGCATTAAGCTATGCTCCCGGCACTCGCATCGAGCCCGCCTTGTCTGGCGAAAAAAATCCTGCGTCAGTGTTCAGACACAGGTAATACTTCGATCTCAATAGACGCTTAGTCACGTAGTATTAAGCTACGCTCCCGGCGCGCTTGCCGAATCCGCCTTGCCTACCGGCAAAAATCCTGCGCCAGGTTATGGACGCAGGATATGATCCTGACTATTGTTTCGCGCCTTGTCGCATGGCATTAAGTCATGCTCCCGGCGACGCGAATCAAACCCGCCTTGCCTCGTGGCAAAAATCCTGCGTCAGGTCTCAGGCGCAGAGTATTCCTGACGTTTTCGTCATGCCAGCGAAAGTGGCGAAGCGGAATCTTATCGATTTATGGCTAATTTGCAAGATCCCCGCTTTCGCGGGGATGACTAATAAGTGGGGATGACTAGTAAGCGGCGATAACTTGCAGATTTTTAGTCGGCGTCGATGAAGCTGCGTAGTTGTTCGGAGCGGCTCGGGTGACGCAGTTTACGCAGGGCCTTGGCTTCGATCTGACGTATGCGCTCACGCGTGACGTCGAACTGCTTGCCGACTTCTTCCAGCGTGTGGTCGGTGTTCATGTCGATACCGAATCGCATGCGCAGCACCTTGGCTTCGCGCGGGGTCAGGCTCGACAGGATTTCACGGGTCGATTCGGACAGTCCGGCGTTGGTCGCAGTATCTGCCGGCAGCAGCACGTTGGTGTCTTCGATAAAATCACCGAGGTTCGAATCTTCATCGTCACCGATTGGCGTTGCCATCGAAATCGGTTCTTTCGAAATCTTCAATACCTTGCGCACCTTGTCTTCGGGCAGGTCCATGCGTTCGGCCAGTTCTTCCGGCTGTGGGTCACGGCCGAGTTCCTGCAGCATCTGGCGCGAAATTCGATTCAGCTTGTTGATGGTTTCGATCATATGCACCGGGATACGGATGGTACGCGCCTGGTCTGCAATCGAGCGCGTGATCGCCTGGCGAATCCACCAGGTTGCATAGGTAGAAAACTTGTAGCCCCGGCGATACTCGAATTTATCCACCGCTTTCATCAGACCGATGTTGCCTTCCTGGATCAGGTCGAGGAATTGCAGGCCACGATTGGTGTATTTCTTCGCGATCGAAATAACCAGGCGCAGGTTGGCCTCGATCATTTCCTTTTTCGCCCGGCGTGCCTTGGCTTCGCCAATCGACATCTTGCGATTAATTTCCTTGATTTCGTGAATCGACAGGTTGGACGATTTCTCGATGTTCTTCAGCCGCTTCTGGTAGCGCAGGATTTCATCCTTACAGGCTTCCAGGGTTTTGGAATATTTTTCGCCTGCCTTCAGGTGGTTGTTGATCCAGTTCAGATTGGTCTCGTTGGCCTTGAAGGTCTCGATGAAGGTTTTGCGCGGCATGTTTGCCTGCTTCACGCAGATATCGAGAATGGTGCGCTCGTTGCTACGGATGCGATTGATGACGTCTTTCAGGTTTGCGCCGAGCCGGTCTATAAACAGTGGCAGCAGCTTGATTTCCATCAAGTCATTGACCGCGCGATTCATATTGCGCTCGTATCCCTTGACGTCATCCTTGGCGATACAGTTCATCGCACGGTTAAAAGCCCGTTCGATAGCTGTAAAACGCTTGTTGGCTTCTTCCGGATCGGGACCGGTATCTTCGACTTCGGCGTCTTCGTCGTCGTCACTGGTCTGTGCTGCAGCCGGCAACGGAATCGAGTTTGGGTCCTCGTTGGGGTCGACAAAGCCCACCATCAAGTCACTAAGCTTGGCTTCGTCTTCGCGCACTTCGTTATAACGATCAAAAATCATGCGCATGGTATCGGGATAGCGTGCCAGCGAGCTGATCGCCTGGTTGAGGCCATTCTCGATGCGGCGTGCAATCTTGATTTCGCCTTCACGGGTCAACAGTTCGACCGTACCCATTTCGCGCATGTACATGCGTACCGGGTCGGTAGTCCGTCCAAATTCGCTATCGAGCGAGGCTAGTGCAGCGGCTGCTTCTTCCGCAGCGTCCTCATCTGGCTCGGTTTCGGTATCGCTGAGGATATCGGTCGCTTCGGCAGGCGCAGACTCATGGACCTTGATGCCCATGTCGTTAATCATGCGGATAATATCTTCGATCTGCTCCGGTTCGACGATGCCTTCAGGCAAATGATCGTTTACTTCGGTGTAGGTCAGAAAGCCCTGTTCTTTGCCTTTGGCAATGAGTTCTTTGAGCCGGGATTGCTGATCTTGATCCATGTTGCCTCGAATTTGGTAATGTTGCAGGTGAACACGTCAGTATATAAGACTTTTTTAGCTTTTTCCAAGCTATCGACTGACTTAAATTTGATTTGTGAACAATTTTCTGTGTTCCAGTTTTTCTGATTCCGACAGCGCTTCACCGGACTGTAACTTTGTTATGAGTAGCTTTTGGCGGTGGTCAATATACTGTTTTTGCAGACTTTGTAAACAATCGGCAAACATTCGGTCCAGACTCTCGTCATTTTCGATCGGGGGTTCCATTGCTGCGAGCTTGTACAGATGGGCCTCGTGGTCGTCGTCCTTGAAGCGATCGAGCAGGTTTTGAGTAGTAATATCGGGCTCGTCATGGATGCGGTCGAGGATTTTGAGCAACAGGTCGACCCCGGGGATGTTGCTCTCGGCAAGTTCATCGTGGGTGCCGGTGGCCAGGGCCAGCGCGGGCTTGGTCAGTAACAGGTTGATCGCGAGACGGGTAGGGGTCCAATGCTGTTCCGGCTGCCTGTTGCGGGCCTGCTGTCGCGGCTTGTCTTCACCCAGCAGGCGCAGCATGCGGCCATCGATCTTCTGCCCCAGGCGGTGCTCGACTTCGGCCAGAATCTGATCTTTCAGGCTTTGTAACGGAATCTGGGTGAAGTAGGGGCGCAGGCGGTCGAGAAACTGGGCGCGGCCTTCGAGCGTGCCGATATTGCATTCGGCAAGCAGGGTCTCGAACAGGTACTCGGTCAGGGTAGAAGCGTGTTCTACCTGCTGATTAAAAGCCTCCTCACCGTACTGGTTAATAAAACTGTCCGGATCCTGACCTTCCGGCAGGAACAGGAACCGCGCAAGGCGACCTTCCTTGAGTGACGCGAGGCACTGTTCAAGTGAGCGCCAGGCGGCTTTTTTACCGGCGGCGTCACCATCGAAACAGAACACCAGGTTCTTGCAGACCCGAAACAGGGATTCGATTTGTCGATTATTGATCGCAGTACCCAGCGTCGCGACCGCGGTTGCCACGCCGTGTTCGGCGAGCGCCACGACATCCATATAGCCCTCGGTGATATAGATGCGGTCGATGTTGGTCACCGCCTTTTTCATTTCATACAGCCCGTAGATTTCATCGCTTTTATGAAACAACGGCGATTCGGGAGAGTTCAGGTACTTGGGATTGTCTTCGGGATTGATCACCCGGCCACCGAAGGCGATGGTGCGTCCGCGCCTGTCACGGATCGGAAACATCAGGCGATGGCGAAAACGATCGTATTGCTTGCCGTCCTCTTTTTTTACCAGCATGCCGGTATCGACGAGGAGCTTTTCATTGCCGCTGAGGTTATTCCAGCCCGGTGGCGCGTAGCCGATGGCAAAGGTCTTGGCGGTCTGGCCGCTGATACCACGATTTTTGAGATAATCGATCGCTGCCGGAGTTTGCTTGAGCTGTGCCTCGAAGTACTGCGAGCTTTGCTCCATTGTCTGGTACATCGCTTCGAGTCCCGCGGCGGGTTTGGCGGGTGCGCTACCCTGTTCATAGGGCACATCGATACCTAGCGATTGCGCCAGCGATTCGATCGCTTCGACAAATTCCATATGGTCGTAATCCATCAGGAAGCCGACGGCGTTGCCGGACTTCTGGCAGCCGAAACAATGGTAAAACTGTTTACCGGAGCTGACCGAGAAGGATGGGGATTTTTCGCCGTGGAAAGGGCAGCAGGCCCAGTATTCGCGGCCTTTCTTTTTCAAGGGTACGCGACTGTCGATGACCTCGACAATATCGACGCGGTTGAGCAGGTCATCGATGAAGTTGCGTGGAATCCTGCCGGCCATCCAGTTTATACCGCTAACTGCATTTTAAGTGCGCTCGCGAAAACCACACCGCGGTAGCGTAAACAGGTATTGGCGCACATATTATCAGGCTGCGTTGCTTTGCAGGGTATCCAGAAGTGAATCGAAGCCGGCCGCTTTTGGCTTGACCATCCAGATCTTGCGCTGAAAATGGCTGAAGTTTTCCAGAATATATTGACCCCATTCACTGCTGGTTTCCTCGACATACTCGGTGATAGCGGACTGCAGGTAGACGCGGTGGCTTTCCATCGATTCATCGGCGATACGATGGATGTCGATGAGTTCCTTGTTAATCCGGTCGAAAAAGTTACGGTCGAGATCGAGTACATAAGCGATGCCGCCGGTCATGCCGGCGCCGAAATTGTATCCGGTGTTGCCGAGAATTGTAACAATACCACCAGTCATGTATTCACAGCCATGATCGCCAACCCCTTCGACGACGGCATGGGCCCCCGAATTGCGCACCGCAAAACGCTCACCGGCGAGTCCCGCAGCGAGCAGCTTGCCACCGGTTGCGCCGTAGAGGCAGGTGTTGCCGATGATGGTCGCATCCTGTGATTTGAAGTGACTGTTACGCGGCGGGGTAATGACGATTTTACCACCGGCCATGCCCTTGCCGACGTAATCGTTGGCGTCACCATCGAGATACATGTTCAGCCCGCCGGCATTCCAGACACCGAAGCTCTGTCCGGCAGTACCGTTTAGACGCAACGTAAAAGGCGTTTCCGACAGGCCATGATTGCCATGGATGCGCGCGATCTCACCGGAGAGTCGGGCGCCAATCGAGCGATGGGTATTGTTAATCGAGTATTTGAACTCTCCACCGCTGCAATTTTTAATGGCGTCCATGCAATCAACTACCATCTGCTCGGCGAGTTCGCCCTTGTCCCAGGGCTCGTTGCGGTCCGCGCTGCAGTAGCGCGGTAAATCGGGATCGACACCTCCATCGGACAGGATCGGTTCGAGATTCAGGTTTTGCTGAGCGGCGGTATTGCCGCCGATGATTTCAAGCAACCCGGTTTGGCCAATCAGGTCTTCGAGCTTGCGAACGCCAAGCGAGGCCAGAATTTCACGCGTCTCTTCGGCGATGAAACGAAAATAGTTTTTCACCTTTTCGGTGGTGCCGACGTAATGCTGTTGGCGCAGCAGGTCGTTTTGCGTGGCGACACCAGTGGCGCAATTGTTCAAATGGCATATACGCAGATACTTGCAGCCCATCGCCACCATGGGGCCGGTACCGAAGCCAAAGCTTTCGGCGCCGAGGATTGCTGCCTTGACAACGTCGAGCCCGGTTTTGAGGCCGCCATCGGTTTGAATACGTACCTTGCTGCGCAACTTGTTGGCGCGCAATACCTGGTGAGTTTCGGAGAGACCCAGCTCCCATGGTGAACCGGCGTATTTAACCGAAGTCAGCGGGCTGGCCCCGGTGCCGCCGTCATAACCGGCAATCGTAATCAGATCGGCGTAAGCCTTGGCGACGCCGGCGGCGATCGTGCCAACGCCTGCCTCGGCCACCAGTTTTACCGAAACCAGTGCCTGTGGGTTGACCTGTTTCAGATCGAAGATCAACTGCGCCAGGTCTTCGATCGAGTAAATGTCATGGTGTGGCGGTGGTGAAATCAATGTGATGCCGGGCTCCGAGTTGCGCAGTCGCGCGATCAGTTGGTTGACCTTGTTACCCGGCAGTTGCCCGCCTTCACCGGGTTTGGCGCCCTGAGCGACCTTGATTTGCAACACCTCGGCGTTGACCAGGTAATGCGGTGTTACACCGAAACGACCCGACGCTATCTGCTTGATCTTGGACATCTTGTCGGTGCCGTAACGCGCGGGATCTTCGCCGCCTTCGCCCGAGTTGGAGCGTCCACCGAGCTGGTTCATCGCTTGCGCGAGGGTTTCGTGCGCTTCCGGCGACAACGCGCCGAGCGACATGCCGGCGGAGTCGAAACGCGCCAGGATACTGGTAGCAGGTTCAACCTCGTCAATGTCGATCGGCTGCTGCGGCTTAAGTCGCATCAGGTCGCGTAATGCGGTCGCAGGGCGGTTATTGACGATGGCGCTGTATTGCTTCCATTGCGCGTAGTCACCGCTGTTGACTGCCTGCTGCAGGCTGTGCACGACGTCCGGGTTGTAGGCGTGGTATTCGCCGCCATGGACATATTTCAGTAAACCGCCCTGGGTGATGGTCTTGCGCGGGTTCCAGGCAAACTTGTTGAGGGCTATCTGATCGGCTTCGAGTTGGTCAAAATTGCTACCGTCGATTCGACAGGTGGTGCCGGGAAAACATAGCTCGACCACGTCGCGATGCAGCCCGACAATTTCAAATAGCTGCGCGCCGCGGTAGCTGGCAATGGTCGAAATCCCCATCTTGGAAATAATCTTGTACAGGCCCTTGTTGATTCCGTGGCGGTAGTTTGAACCGGTATCCGGGCATTTCAGCTCGGGTAATTCACCAGTGCGGGTCATGCCGACGATGCTGGCATAAGCGAGGTAGGGATAAATGGCAGTTGCACCAAAGCCGAGCAGTACTGCCATCTGGTGCGAATCACGGGCGCAACCGGTTTCAACCACAATATTGGTGTCGCAGCGTCCACCGGTGTTACTCAGGCGATGGTGTACCGCTCCGGTGGCCAGTGCCGCATGCACTAACAGTTGCTCGCGTGGGACGTCCTTGTCGCTCAGTACGACGATGACAATCCCGCGGCGTGAGGCTTTTTCGGCCTGGTCCTGGATATCGATTATCGCCTGTTTGAGCGACATCTTGGCCGGGTTGTAGCCGAGGGAAATAATTTCATGTGCATAACCCTTGTCGTGCCAGGCCAGCAGATCGACATATTTCTGTTCGGACAGGATCGGTGAGCTGACGATCAGGCGGTCGGCGTGTTCGGCGGCTTCATTAAACAGGTTGTGTTCGCGTCCGAAACAGGTTTCCAGCGACATCACGATCTTTTCGCGTAGCGGGTCGATCGGAGGGTTGGTGACCTGTGCGAATTGCTGGCGAAAACTGTCGAACAATGAACGGTGATGATTCGATAAGACCGGCAGCGGGGTATCGTCTCCCATCGAGCCGGTCGCTTCCTGCGAGTCCTGCGCCAGCACCCTGAGAATCTGGTCACGTTCCTCGAAGCTCACCTGAAACAGCTTTTCCAGACGGCTTAAGGTCTCCTTGTTCATTGCCAGTGCGGAGAAGGGGGAATTGACCGGGTCCGCGCTCAGGCGGATGAGGCGGTCGCGCATCCAGATTTCGTAGGGGTGACGATTCTGCAACTGTTTATCGATATCGTCCGACATCAGTAACTTGCTGGTTTTGGTATCGACGGCAATCATTTCGCCGGGTTTCAGGCGTCCCTTGGCGATGACGTCTTCCGGTGCGTAATCCCAGATACCGATTTCGGATCCGAGCGTGATGTGCCGGTCCTTGGTCATTACCCAGCGCCCGGGTCGCAAGCCGTTACGGTCCATCACACAGCAGGCGTGGCGGCCGTCGGTAAGCACGATGCCGGCCGGCCCATCCCAGGGCTCCATATGCATCGATGAAAATTCGTAAAACGCGTGTAACGCCGGTTCCATATCGTCTACGTTTTGCCACGCGGGTGGAATCAGCAGGCGTACCGCGCGAAACAGATCCATGTCGCCGGAAAGCAGGAAGTCGAGCATGTTATCCAGCGAACTCGAATCCGAACCGGTCATGTTGACGATCGGCCGAATCGCTTCAATGTCTGGCAGGAGTTCGGACTTGAACTTGTAGGCACGTGCGTTGGCCCAGTTACGATTTCCCTGAATCGTATTGATTTCACCATTATGTGCCAGGTAGCGGAATGGCTGTGCGAGTTTCCACTGTGGCCAGGTATTGGTCGAAAAGCGCTGGTGGAATACGCAGATTGCCGATTCCAGCGCCGGATCGCTCAGGTCCGGGTAAAACACCGGTAGATTCTCCGGCGTGATCAGGCCCTTGTAGGACAGCACGTCGTTAGACAGGCTGGAGATATAGTAGTACTCCTCGATGCGACGATTGTCCTGCGCTTCAAAGGCTTTGCCGGCCGCGCGCCGGGCAAGATAAAGCGAACGATTAAACTCGGCGCGGGAAAGATGGTCTGGCGCGTTGACGTAGACGTGGTAGATTGCGGGCAGGGAGGCCAGTGCTTCTTCACCACAGGCCGATGGATCGATCGGCATTTCTCGCCAACCGGCGACCTCTAACCCCTGCGCGGTAATTTTTTCGGTAATAATTGCCTGTGAAACTTCGCTTTCACCGTCGAAGGGTGATACGAACACCAGTCCCACGGCGTAGCGCCGTGCGCAGTGAATACCGAGTTCGCCAGCCTTTAAGCGCAGAAAAGTATCGGGCTTCTTTAACAACAGGCCGCAGCCATCACCGGATTTTCCGTCCGCCGCGACTGCGCCGCGATGCGTCAATCGAGCGAGTGCCTCGATCGAAGTTTTTACCAGCCAGTGGCTGGGTTTATCGTCGATGTTGGCGATAAGCCCGAAACCGCAACTATCTTTCTCGAAGCCCGGTTGATAAAGACCTGTTAATCTGCTTGTTTCGCTCATTACATTCAGTTCGTGGTTGTGCCTGCGTGTTGTCGACAGCCAAAGCCAATGCGCCATAAAAAAGCATTATTTTACGGACGCAAAAGGCCGATCAGTATACCCGTGCAGACTGGATAGATAAAATTTGCCGTGATGGGTAGCTTTGCAGTGCACCCTTATGGTGCGATGGGTCAGGCAGTCAGCGTTTGTAGTAATTTATCATGGCTGTACTCATCGGTAATGTAGGCTTCGCCGAGCGCGCGCAACAATACCAGTTTAATCTTGCCGTCGACGTTCTTTTTGTCGATCGCCATGGCGTCGAGAAATTGCTCGACGGTCATTTCCGGGGGCGGGTTTACCGGCAGTCCGGCCTGTTTCAATAAAGCGACGCCACGTTGCCTGACCTGTTCGTCGATCGAGCCTTCTCGAATCGACAAATCAATCGCCATTACCATGCCCGCGGCGACAGCCTCGCCGTGCAACCATTTGCCATAGCCCATAGTGGTTTCGATCGCGTGACCGAATGTGTGACCCAGGTTCAGAATCGCGCGTAATCCGCCTTCGCGTTCGTCAAGTTCAACCACGCGCGCCTTGTTCTGGCAGGAAACCAGCACTGCCTGCGCGAGCAGATCCTCGTCACCTGCGAGCAGGCCATCGATGTTTATCTCCAGCCAGTCAAAAAACCCGGCGTCGCAAATCAGTCCATACTTAATGACCTCGGCGAGTCCAGCACTTAATTCGCGCGGGGGCAGGGTGTGCAGGCTGCCGATATCGGCCACCACACACTGCGGTTGGTAAAACGCACCGATCATGTTTTTACCGAGCGGGTGGTTGACGCCGGTCTTGCCGCCGACCGACGAATCGACCTGCGATAGCAGTGTGGTCGGGATCTGGATGAAATTTACCCCGCGTTGGTAGATGCTCGCGGCAAAGCCGGCAATATCACCGATTACGCCACCGCCAAGCGCAATGATCGTACTGCGGCGATCATGGCGATTGGAGAGCAGTAAATCGAGGATGGTTTCCACCGATGCCATGGTTTTGTGTTGTTCGCCATCGGCGAGAATGACTTTGTCCTGGCGAATCTGTTTGCTATCCAGCGCCTGTTGCACGGCTTCGAGATAAAGCGGCGCAACGGTGTCATTAGACACGATCAGCGCAGACTGGCCATGGATGTGCCGGGTAATAAGCTCTGCCTGGCCGAGCAATCCGCTGCCGATGTAAATCGGATAACTGCGTTCGCCCAGATCCACGTTAAGGGTATGATTGATGTGCATTCTTATTTGAGGTTTTCAGGTAACTGGTCGATGATATCAGCTGCGAGTCGTCGCGCCACGCGCTTGTCGGTTTTAACCGCAAGATCAGCCAGATCCAGGTAAATGGGACGACGTTCAGCCAGCAGGCTTTCGAGACGCTCGCGTGGATTCTCGGTTTGCAGTAACGGTCGCTTCTTGTCACGCCGTAGCCGGTGCATTTGCTGGTTGACTGAAGTGTCGAGGAAAATGATGTAGCCTTTTTGTTTAAGTAGTTGTCGATTTTCCTCGCGCAGTATAGAACCACCGCCAGTCGCGATAACCCGGTCGTTATCTCCCAGCAGTTCGTTAAGCGCGTTGCTTTCCCGGTCACGAAAGCCCTGCTCACCCTCAACATCAAAAATACGTGCGATATCAACCCCGGTACGTTTTTCGATGAACTGGTCGCTGTCCTGGAATTCGCGGTGCAGTCGCCGGGCAATAATGCTGCCGATAGTTGATTTGCCGGAACCCATGGGGCCGATGAGGATGATGTTACGATGGCTCATGCGGCTATGATACCCGAAACAAAAAAAAGGGCAGCCACCGGGGCTGCCCTTTTTTTGGTTGTAATATCGTGATTAACGGATATCGAGGCTCGAACCCTGCAGGATTTTCGGAGTTACAAAAATCAGCAGTTCGGTGCGGTCATCGACATCTCGGCTCGATTTGAAGAGATTACCGAGTACCGGTATGTCGCTGAAAAATGGGACCCGTGTAACCTGGGTGGCTTTGGTGGTTTCATAAATACCACCGAGTACCACGGTCTGACCGTTGTCGACCAGTAACTGCGACTGAACTTCGCGGGTGTCGATACTCGGCGCGGACAGTCCGGCACCAAATGATACCGTTTCACCCACATTATCCTTGTGTACGTCGAGATCCATAATGACACGGTCGTCAGGTGTAATCTGTGGCGTAACCTCGAGTGACAGCACCGCCTTTCTAAACTTCAGGGTCGCGTCGCCATCATCGAGTTCAAGGTAGGGGATTTCGACACCTTGTTCGATTCTTGCGGTATGTGAATCGGCGGTGATTACGCGCGGACTGGAGACCACTTCACCACGGCCTTCGATCTGTGCCGCCGAAAGTTCCAGTTCGAGCAGGGTGCCGAGGGGTAGCTTGGCCAGGGCCAGGGCGAAACTACCGGCCGGGTTCTGCACCGGCAGGTTTACGGCAAGGCTATCCAGCGCGTTGAAAGCATTGTTGTTGATCGCACTGTTGACCCCTTCCAGGGAACCCGTGGCAACGGCGCCTCCACCTGAGGTACTGTCACCAAAACTGTCATTGCTGACACCAAAGCGTACGCCCAGTTCCTTACTGAAATCGTCATTGGCTATGACCACGCGGGATTCGATCAATACCTGGCGTACCGCAATATCCAGCTCGGCAAGCAGGGTGCGAACGTTAGCGAGACTGGAGTTGATATCCTTGACCAGCAGGGTATTGGTGCGTTCATCAACGCTTACCGAGCCACGTGGTGACAGGATCGCATTATCTGTCAGTTTCAGCAGATCGGCCAAATCGGCCGCCTTGGCATAGTTAACCTTTATATACTCGGTACGCAGACGTTCGAGTTCTTCTACCTGCGCGCGGGCCTCGAGTTCGAGTTTCTCACGCGCAGCAATTTCATCGGTAGGTGCGATCAGAATTACATTACCGGCCTTGCGCTGATCCAGGCCCTTGGTTTTCAGAATGATATCCATCGCCTGATCCCAGGGGACATTTTTCAAGCGTAAGGTCAGGTTACCCTCAACTGAATCCGAGACCACCAGGTTGAGACCGGTGAAGTCAGCGAGCAGCTGCAACACCGAACGTACTTCGATATCCTGGAAATTAAGCGACAGGCGTTCCCCGGTGAAGCCGAATTTCGCCTTCTTTTTCTTTTCCTCTTCTTCCTTGGAAATAGGTGCAACCTCGACCGTGTAAACCCGGTCTGTCTGGTAGGCGAGGTGTTCGAAATCACCATTCGAACTAATAGTCATGTGAATATTGGCGCCATCCTGGATCGAGTCAATGAAATTGATCGGAGTCGCAAAGTCGCTGACATCCATACGCCGTTGCAGTTCGTCGGGTAACTTTGAACCAATCATTTCGAGGTGGACAACATTATTTTCACGCCAGACGTCGGTACTGATAGAAGTAGTGGTGAGGTCAATAATTACGCGGCCTTCACCATTTGGGCCACGCTTGAAATCAATGCTGGTAACACCCTTGGAAACAGCTGACACCGTGGGTGATGATTCAGTCAGGCTCTCAGTCGTGGCGCCGGCAGTTGTTTCTGCGGCAGCTGCAATAGTCTGTCCACCGCCGGCCAGGGTAATAGTTACCTGGTTACCGCTGACGTTGGTGGTGTAATTGGCTTTCTGCGAAAGATTGAGTACCACCCGGGTGCGGTTTTTTGAAGCCGCTGAAACAATGCTTTGCATCGCACCGATGCCGACCTGCATGCTGCGTTGCTCAAGCTTGTTTTCGGTGTCGCCAAAATCAAGAGCGATGCGTGCGGGCTCATCGATAGTAAATGTTCGCGGTGCAACCGCGGTTTCGTCGAAAGTAAACACGACCTGTACCGTATTTCCGGTCATTACCGAATAATCGAGACCGATCAGGGCTCGCGCCGAAACGTCGCCGAAAGCGAGCAGGCATATTCCCGCCAGAGAGGTTTTAAGTAACCGGGTTATTTTCATTTTATTACCAACACTGTTCATGGGTGTTTCCTCTCGTTACTCGATTAGCGCGACAGCTGACGAGCGTTCGATATAATTTCCGAGTCCGTCTGGGACAATTTCAGTCAATTCAATGTTCTGGTCAGATACCGAGATAATCCGGCCATGGTTCTGGCCCAGGTAGTTACCCTCGATAACTCGATGTATGGTGTTGTCGGGAGCGAATATCAGCCCCCATTTGACGCCATCTTTATCATCAATGGTTCCCTTCAGGCGCAGCGTATCCAGCGGGAAGTCCTCCAGTGGTTCTTTCACCCGGTCAATATCGGGTCGAAGCCCGCTGCCGAGCGCGGCAATTTCTTCCGGGTTCTCCTCGGGACGTCTGAAATCAACCAGCTTGAACGGATCGCGTAAATCGTGCGAGGTATACTCGAAGTTCTGATAAGGCTGGAACTCGGGTATGGGTTCGATGCGCCCTGGTGGTTTGGCTCTGATTTGCGTAACAAAATTTTGCAGGTCTCCGAGGCCCTCACCGCAACCTGTGAGGAGGACGGCAAACGTGCCCAGCAGTGCGAATTTCAGCAGAGACTTTAACTTTCCTGTCATTGCTCATCCTCCTGGAGGTAGCGATAGGTCTTCGCCGTGGCCGACATGTTTAGTTTGCCGGAGGTGCTGACATCTTCCTTCTTGTCGAAGGGTTCCAGTTTCATATCGCTGATGGTAACGATTCGCGGTAGCGCCGCGATGCCACTGATAAAGGTCGCCAGCTGGTGGTAGGAGCCGGAGACTTCGAGCGAAATCGGCAACTCTGCGTAGAAGCCCTTTTTCTCTTCTGCGCTGGGTTTGAATTTTTTGACCTCGAGTCCTGCGGCGAGGCCAGTTTGCGATACGTCGACGAGCAACGATTCGACCTCGGTGGTCTCAGGTAACTGGCGCAGCAACGCGCCGAAGGACGCTTCCATTTCCGCGAGCTGCTCCTTGTAGAGTTCAAGTTTGGCAGCCTGTTCAGCTTTCACCTTGAATTCTTCCTTGAGCTCGAATTCTTTCCTTTCATGCCTTTCCAGGACCTTGAGCTGATCCTGGGTATCGAAGTAAATGCCTGCAGCAATGATTATCACAAACAGGGTGATGAACACGCCTAGTTTGATTCCCATCGGCGCGGTGCCGATATTGTCGGGTTCAAGATGGTGCTGGATGTCGTCCCAATTCATTATTTCAGACCTCCATCAGCATTTTCTTCCTCGGTAGCGTTGGGAGAGGTTTGTTTCACCGTCAGGGTGAAGGTACTGATACGATTAACCGTTTTGTCTTCAATTTCTATGACCGTCAGGTTCGGGTCCTTGAGCCACTCCGAGGCGGACAAGTTACGCATATAAGTAGATACCCGGGCATTTGATTCGGCTTCACCGTTAATCAACAGGTTACCGCCAGTCTGGGCGAGCGACTCGAGATAGACTCCATTGGGTACTGTTGACACGATTTCGGTAAACAGGTGTACGATAGATGGGCGACTACCCTGCAAATCCTGGATTACTTCCATGCGCTCGATCAGGCTGCGGCGCACTTTTTGCAGTTCGCTGATTTCCTTGATTTCTTCATCGAGTTTTGCGATCTCGTTGCTGACAAATTGGTTACGCGACAATTGATAGTCAATTTTCGACTGCATTTGAAAATGAATCAGTCCCACGATGGCCGCAGCCAGCACACAGGTCATGACCGACATCAACACGAATTGCTTTTTCTGCTCCTGGCGCAGTTCTTCACGCCAGGGGAGTAGGTTGATCTGGGTTATAGTCATGAGTATTCAGCTCCTCGGATGGCTAGTCCCGCAGCTATCAGGAAGGAGGGTGCATCGGCTTCCAGGTTGGCCTTGTTGACGCGGCTTGAAGAAGACATATCGGCAAACGGGTTCGCTATTGTGGTTGGAACCCCGATATGAGATTCGGTCAATTCGGCCAGATTTGGCAGTGATGCGGTGCCACCGGCAAGCACCAGGTGATCGATGTCACCAATCGGGCCTCCCGCCGAGTAGAAGAACTGCAAAAAGCGGCTAACTTGCTGCGCCGTGGTTTCCTTGAATGGTTCAAGTACCTCGGGTTCGTAGTTATCGGGTAATCCGCCCTGGCGTTTAGCCAGACCGGCTTCTTCATAAGAAAGCCCGTAGCGACGCATTATTTCTTCGGTTAATTGCTTACCGCCAAAATTTTGTTCGCGCGTGTAGACCAGATGATGATTGTGGATGACGCTCAGGCTGGTCATGGTCGCACCGATATCGACGATTGCGATGGTCTTGTCCATACCTTCATCGGGCATTTGCGACGCCATCACCGAGAAAACGGTTTCTACTGTGTAGGCTTCGATATCTACGATCTTGGGGGTCAGTCCGGCTAGCTCGACAGCGGCGACCCGGTCATCGACGTTTTCGCTGCGACAGGCGGCCAGCAGTACATCAACCGTTTCGGGATTGGATTCGGTTTCACCCATGACGTGGAAGTCGAGATTGACCTCTTCAAGGGGATAGGGGATATATTGATCGGCTTCAAGCTGGATCTGCCCTTCCATCTCGTCTTCGGAAAGACTGGCGGGCATGGTGATTTTTTTGGTAATCACCGATGAGCCTGATACGGCAATGGCGCAATTTTTTGTTTTTATTTTTGACTTGGCGAGCGCACGCTTTACACTCTCGCCTACGGATTCGACTTCGGCGATGTTTTTTTCGACTACTGCGTTTGCAGGTAAGGGTTCAACGCCGATACCTTCGATGCGATAACTCGAGCCGGTCTTGCTTAGTTCCATCAACTTCACCGATGTTGAACTGATGTCTAGTCCAATAAGCGGCGGTTTTTTACGCGATAAAAACACCGGTATCCCTCGTCATGTGCCTGTGTGATACTCAATCTTAAATGATAAATTACATTAAGATTTCGTTGTAAGTATATAAAATGTTAAATTATTCTAATGGTTACAAAAAGAGTCTAGTGCAAGATTTGATACTTGTCGATACTTTTCATGTAAGCGGTTATGTATATAGCCTAACTTAATGAAAAAGCTACTAAAAATTGTATCCTGGTTGTTTGCAACCGGTTTTATGCTGCTGATTGCTGTGGTGCTATACATATACGTTGTTATGGTGCCGGGCTTGCCTTCGATTGAGCATCTGGAAGACACCCAGTACCAGGTACCGCTGCGCATTTACGACAGGAACGAAATACTGCTTGCCGAGTTCGGTGAACACCGTCGAATTCCGGTCGCTTTCGACAAGATACCTCGTCACCTCATCGATGCCGTGGTTTCGGTTGAGGACGACCAGTTCTGGAATCACTACGGGGTTGATTTTTATGCATTGATGGCAGCCGTTTACGAGGTCGCGACTACCGGGCGCAAGACCCGCGGTGGCAGCACTATTACCATGCAGGTCGCGCGCAACTTTTTCCTCAGCCCGGAGCAGACCTACGCCCGTAAGTTCAATGAAATTTTGCTCGCGCTGAAGATAGAAACCGAGTTGAGCAAGGAAAAGATCATTGAGCTCTACCTGAACAAGATTTTCCTTGGACACCGCGCCTATGGTGTTAGCGCGGCTTCGCAGGTTTACTACGATAAGAAGCTTGGGGATTTGACGCTGGCACAGTCGGCAATGATTGCCGGACTGCCGAAAGCGCCTTCCAAGTACAATCCTATTTCCAATCCCGAAAGGGCGCTTATCCGCCGCAACTATATACTCGGTCGCATGCGCATTCTTAAATATATCGATGAGGACGAGTTTGAGCAGGCGCTGAACGAACCGATTACCGCCGAGTTGCATAGAAAACGAACCATTGCCGATGCGCAGTACGTGTCGGAACTGGTGCGCGCGCAATTGTTCGAGCAGTATGGCGAGGAAGTTTACAAGGCGGGTCTCAGGGTTTACACGAGTATCGACGGCGAGCTACAGGCAGTCGCCAACCAGGCGGTGCGGAAAAATTTGCTCGATTACACCCGTCGCCATGGTTACCGCGGAGTTATCGGCAAGATCGATTTAAGCGAAATCAATGAAGATCCGTTTGACGGGGATCTGGTAACCGATCAGCGAGTTGGTGGTTTGCGTAAAGGCGTCGTAATCTCGGTCAACGAAGCGGTGGCGGTAGAAGATGACGCTAACGAAGCCTCGACTGCGAGCGCAACCCTGTTGATTTCAAACTACGAGCAAATCGAAGTGCTGTTTGAAGAGGGTATCGATTGGGCGGCAAAATTTATCGATGTTGACAATAAAGGCCCTAAACCAAAATTCGTAGCCGATGTACTGGCGGTGGGTGACGTGGTATGGCTGGAGAATCGGGACGGGCAGTGGTTGTTGGCTGATGTGCCGCGCGTCGAGGGGGCACTGGTGTCGATCGATCCATCAGACGGCGGCATCAGGGCGATGGTGGGCGGCTTCGATTATTTCAAGAACAAGTTCAACCGGGCCACCCAGGCGCGTCGACAACCGGGTTCGAATTTCAAGCCTTTCATCTATTCCGCCGCCCTGGAAAAAGGATTTACAGCGGCCACTATTATTAATGATGCCCCGGTGGTGTTCGATGACGATTCGCTCGAAGCAACCTGGCGTCCGGAAAATTATTCAGGGAAATTCTATGGACCTACGCGAATGCGTGAGGCCCTGGTCAAATCGCGTAACCTGGTTTCAATTCGAATATTGCAGGCGATCGGCTTGCGCTACGCCATCAACTACGTCCAGCGCTTTGGTTTCGAACGTGATCAGATGCCCTACGATTTATCGCTTGCGCTTGGTAGCGCCTCCTTCTCGCCGTTGCAAATGGCACGCGCTTATGCGGTTTTTTCCAATGGTGGCTATTTAATCGAGCCATACATTATTAACAGGGTGGAGTCAGGTACTGGCGAAGTGATTTTTCAGAGTAACCCACAGACCGTGTGCCAGGACTGTGAAACTGAAAACCTGGATGAACTGGCGGCGGCCGAAGCCACCGCGGAAGCGCAACAGGAAGCCGAGCAGCAGGCTGAGTCCGAGGCCAACGCACAACAGGAAGCCGAGCAGCAGGCTGAGGTAGTTGTTCTTAGTGAGGAAGAACAGCTCGAGACCATCGAGCTGAATGTACTCGATGACGAAGCAGTTGATGTCGGCGAAGCTACCGGCGCTATCGAAGCCGACGTCGTGCCGCGATATGCACCTCGCGTTATTTCGGCGCAGAACGCCTTTATCATGCGTTCGATGATGCGTGAAGTGGTGCAACGTGGCACCGCGGTGCGGGCCAAGGCGCTGGGGCGAAAGGACATCGCTGGCAAAACCGGTACGACCAATGATCAAATCGATGCCTGGTTCAGCGGCTACAATGACCAGGTGGTGACTACCAGTTGGGTGGGATATGATAATCAGCGCCACATGGGTAATCGTGAAACCGGGGGCAGGGCAGCGCTGCCCATGTGGATTGAATTCATGCGCAAAGCGCTCGAGGGCCGCCCGGAGAATCTGCAGGAACAACCCGGGGGCCTGGTAACCATTCGCATCGATGCCGAAACCGGTAAACGTGCAGATCTCAATACCCGGAATAGTTTGTTTGAATTATTTCGGGTCGAAAACGCTCCGCGAGAGGTGGCGGTGGTTAAATCCACTACCAATGACTCAGGTGGAGTCACAATTAATGTCCCCGAGACAGAAGACGAAATCGTCGACGACATTTTTTAACCTGTTTGCACTTGTTGTTTTTTCCTTGAGCAAGACTTAAATCGTACTCACGTTAAAGACTTTCTCCTTCAGGGGGCAGAGCAGATTTTTCTGTAACAGCGGAGTAGAAAGGGACCGGTGCGCAAACGGTAGAAAGAATCTCCTGGTGTGAATGGCGGATCAGGTTCTCAGACCTGGAATCCAAGTTCAAGGTATGGCGATAGACGTGGGGTGTCACGGTTTCGCCCTACAGTGGGTGGCTACCCCCGAGGTAGCCGAAAGCACGCTAGTGAACCCGCCGTCAGTTGCCTATTTCGGAGGGTAGTGTGTGGAAGCGAGGGTGCGTTATTTGCGGATGTCGAAACCGAATTCGTGTACGGCGTCGATTAATGCGCCGAGGTGGTCCGGGTTGATCGCCGGATGGATGCCGTGACCGAGGTTGAAAACGTGTCCGGGGTGGTTGCCGAAGCGGGTGATGATTTCGCGCGCTTTTGCGCGGATAGAATCGGGGTTCGCATACAGTACGCAGGGGTCGAGGTTGCCCTGCAGGGCTACCCGGTCGCCGACCCGTGTGCGTGCCGCGTCGATATCGATGGTCCAGTCGAGTCCCAGCGCATCACAACCCGTGTCGGCCATCTCTTCCAGCCACTGCGCTCCACCCTTGGTGAACAATGTCACCGGGATCTTCTGGCCTTCGTGTTCCCGTTTCAGGCCGGCAACAATCTGTTGCATGTAATTGAGCGAAAAATCACGGTAGGTTTGTGGTGTAAGCACGCCCCCCCAGGTATCGAATATCATGACGGCTTGCGCACCGGCCTCGATTTGCGCATTCAGGTAATCAGTTACTGCCTGCGTCAGGGTATTCAGCAACTGATGCAGTGCGGCCGGGTTTTCGTACATCATACCTTTTATATAACGATACTCTTTGGAGCTACCGCCTTCGACCATGTAAGTCGACAGGGTCCACGGGCTGCCGCTAAATCCGATCAGCGGTACCTTGCCGTCCAGCTCCTGCCGCACCAGGCTGACCGCATCGGTAACGTAGCGCAGGCCCTCGGCTGGATCGGGGACTCCCAGGCGGCTGATATCGGCCGCGTTACGCAGCGGGCGTTCAAACTTGGGGCCCTCGCCTTCGACGAAGTAGAGGCCGAGTCCCATTGCATCCGGAATGGTGAGAATGTCGGAGAACAGAATCGCGGCGTCAAGCGCGAAGCGCCGTAAGGGTTGCAACGTCACCTCACAGGCGAGTTCCCTGTTTTTGCACAGATCGAGAAAGCTCCCGGCCTGCTTGCGGGTAGCGCGGTACTCGGGCAGATAACGGCCGGCCTGGCGCATGATCCAGACCGGCGTGGTATCGGTTGGTTGGCGCAACAGGGCCTTGATCAGGCGATCGTTTTTCAGTAGGGGTAATGCCATCAGACTTCCAGGTAGTCGAGAATGCCTTCAGCCGCCTGGCGCCCCTCGTAGATCGCGGTAACTACGAGGTCGGAACCGCGCACCATGTCACCGCCGGCGAATACTTTCGGGTTGCCGGTCTGGAATGGAAAAGCGCTTTGTTCCGGAGCGATCACACGCCCACCCGCATCGATATCAATCGTATGCTCGGCAAACCAGTCGGCCGGGTCAGGGCGAAAGCCAAACGCTATCACGACAGCGTCAGCGGGTAAAATTTCTTCGGAACCGGGTACGATTTCGGGTCGGCGCCTGCCTTGTTCATCGGCTTCGCCCAGTTCGGTGGTAATTAGCTTGACGCCTGCAACCGCGCCATTACCGATGATCTCCAGCGGTTGTCGGTTGAACAGGAATTCGATGCCTTCCTCCATCGCGTTGTCGACTTCGCGCATCGAGCCGGGCATATTGGCCTGGTCGCGACGATAGGCGCAGGTTACGCTGCTGGCACCCTGGCGGATCGCGGTGCGGACACAGTCCATTGCGGTATCGCCACCACCCAGCACGACGACCTGCTTGCCATTGAAATCGATAAATTCGGGCTTGTCGCCGCCGAACTCGATTTGATCGTGGATGTTTGCCACCAGGTATGGCAACGCTTCGTAGACACCGGTTTTATCTTCGCCGGGAAAGCCACCTTTCATATAGCTATAGGTGCCCATGCCGAGGAACACTGAATCGTAATCGGCAAGTAGCTGCTCGAAGCCGATATCTTTGCCGATTTCGGTATTGAGGTGGAATTCGATGCCCATGTCTTCAAACATTTTGCGCCGTTTGGTAATGACTTCTTTTTCCAGTTTGAAGGGAGGAATGCCGAAAGTCAGTAAACCACCGATTTCGGGGTATCGGTCGAACACCTCACAGGATATACCGTTGCGGGTGAGGACGTCGGCGCAGGCGATGCCGGCCGGACCGGCGCCGACGATGGCGACCTTTTTGCCGCTATCGATGACGTTAGATAGATCGGGAGACCAGCCCTGTTCGATTGCGGTGTCGGTTATGTATTTTTCTACCGAGCCGATGGTAACCGCACCGAAACCTGTATTAAGCGTACAGGCACCTTCACACAGTCGGTCCTGGGGACAGATGCGACCACAAACCTCGGGCAGGCTGTTGGTCTTGTGCGACATTTCAACGGCTTCAATCAGGTTGCCTTCGGCAACCAGTTTCAGCCAGTTTGGGATGTAGTTATGTACCGGGCATTTCCACTCGCAATAAGGATTGCCACATTCGATGCAGCGTTCGGCCTGATCGGCGGCTTCCTGCTGTTGGTAGTCGCCGTAAATTTCGCCAAATTCATTGACGCGGACAAATGCTGGTGTTTTACCCGGGTCGGTACGCTGTACTTCCAGAAACTGGAATACGTTTGACATCGGTGCTCTTTAACTAGGCGGAAAGCCGCGCTTTGATTAACTGGCTGACTTTGCCCATATCGGCGCGTCCCTGCAGCTGGGGTTTGAGCATGCCCATGAGTTTGCCCATATCCTTGATGGTAACGGCGCCGGTGGCGCTGATGGATTGTTCGACGAGGTCGTTGATTTCTGCGTCGGAAAGCGCTTCCGGCAGGTATTCAAGGATAATTTCCAGTTCGGCCTGTTCGATCGCGGTTAGATCATCGCGGCCCGCGCTGTCAAACTGGGTGATTGACTCGCGACGTTGCTTGGCCATTTTGTCGAGCACCGTGGTAATGCGGTCATTATCCAGCTCGATACGTTCGTCTACCTCGATTTGCTTGATCGCGGAAAGCATCAACCGAATTACACCGAGGCGTTCCTTGTTGCCGCTTTTCATCGACGACTTCATGTCGTCCTGTAATCTGGATTTGAGAGTTTCCGACATTGCGCGGCTAGTAAAGACGTCTGCGGGTACCGAAGTCCTTGGAGATACGCTTGAAATTGCGTTTTACCGCGGCAGCTGATTTGCGCTTGCGCACAGAGGTGGGCTTTTCGTAGTGTTGACGACGACGCGTCTCGGTCAGCACTCCCGCTTTTTCACATGACCGTTTGAATCGACGCAGTGCGAAATCAAATGGTTCGTTGTCCTTTACTTTAACTGATGGCATATTTGATGAT
The DNA here is from genome assembly GCA_963793595.1 of uncultured Gammaproteobacteria bacterium. Lineage (GTDB taxonomy): Bacteria > Pseudomonadota > Gammaproteobacteria. The sequence goes on from CAWCBX010000007.1 coordinate 36,011, forward strand.
CCAGTTTGTTAAAAATGGTGCCTGCTAAGCGGCCCCGGCTTCAGAGCCGGACAATTATAAGGAGGCGGCACCAAATATCAATCGCCAAGCGTAATTAATATCCTGTTTTTATGAAAGTTTTAGGTATCGAAAGTTCATGTGATGAGACTGGAATCGCCGTTTACGATAGCGATAGCGGACAAATTTGGCAGCGCCTTTATTCGCAAATCGAAAAACATCGTGAATATGGCGGGGTAGTGCCGGAACTGGCGTCGCGCGACCATGTGGTCAAGGCCGCGCCGATGCTCAGCGAAATTCTGCAGGAAATCGGTTCCATCGATGACATCGATGCGATTACCTATACGCGTGGTCCGGGGTTAATCGGAGCCCTGATGGTGGGTGCCAATCTGGCGCGAGGCCTTGCCTGGGCGCTCGACAAGCCCGTGCTCGGGGTGCATCACATGGAAGGGCATCTGCTGGCGCCGATGCTGGCGGCAGAGAAGCCTGAACTGCCATTTGTCGCTTTGCTGGTATCCGGTGGGCACACCATGCTGGTCGATGTTCAGGCGATCGGCGATTATCATATTCTCGGCGAAACCCTCGACGATGCGGTTGGTGAAGCTTTTGACAAGACCGCGAAACTACTCGGCTTGCCATACCCAGGGGGGCCCGAATTGGCTGCGCTCGCGGATTCCGTGTCGCACTCCCGCTTCGAATTTCCGCGCCCGATGGTGAACCGGCCTGGACTCGAATTCAGTTTTAGCGGGTTGAAAACCGCGGTGCTCACGATGGTCAGGAAGCATGAGCCTCTGGATGATGATCTGCGTGCCGAAATTGCGCATGCGTTCCAGAATGCGGTGGTCGATACGTTGCGTATCAAGTGCCAGCGGGCACTCGCTGAAACAGGGTATCAAAACCTCATTGTCGCCGGTGGCGTTGGCGCTAACCGGCAGCTGCGCGCGACGCTAGAGCGGTTTGCCAGCGCCCAGCATGCGCGGGTTTATTTCCCGGCGTTGGAGTACTGTACCGATAACGGCGCAATGATTGCTTACGCTGGCGCATTGCGCGTGCTCGCTGGTCAGCGCGACGAGGCGGTAGTCGACATACTGCCGCGCTGGTCGCTGGAATCGCTACCGGCAATTCGCTAGTTAGGCTTCAGTGCCACTGATCAGGCGCTGGATATTATCCTTGTGGCGCCAGATCAGAATCACCGACAGGGCGACAAAAACGAGGCTGACCGGGAAGTCTTGCACGCGCCAGTAGATGACCAGGGGCAGCACGGCAAACGAAATAATTGCTGCCAGCGAGGAAATCTTGAATACCTTGGCAAATAGTAACCAGATGCCAATCAGTATGCCGCCGGCGATCCAGTTAAATCCCAGCGTTGCCGCGATCGCGGTGGCCACGCCCTTGCCGCCCTTAAAGCCAAAGAAAAGTGGAAAACAGTGTCCGCAAAAGGCCGCAAATCCAGTCAACGCGATCACCAGTTGATCTGCCCCCAGTCCATTTGCCAGCAGGACCGGGACCAGGCCTTTCAGGAAATCCCCAAGCAGGGTGAAAAAAGCCGCTTTTTTGCCGGCGATACGCAGTACATTGGTGGCACCTGGATTTTTCGAGCCCTCGCTGCGGGGATCTTCGAACCCCATGATCTTGCTCAGCAGGACTGCCGATGATATCGAGCCTAGCAGGTATGCAAAACAGATTAAAACAGGAGCTTCGAGCATGGTTGACCGGACCTGAACGTTGTCGGCACTTTAGCAGATAAGAGCGATCCTTACAGCCCGGGGATCGATTACAATAATGCAATGAACAATGAGCCACTGATCCTGTTGCACGGTTGGGGTATGCCTGCGGGGGTTTTCGAACCGCTGCTCGAGCTACTCGATGCCACGCAACAGATTGTTAGTCCAGGTCTGCCGGGTTACAGCGGCAGTCCGTGGGCAGGTAATCTGTGCTTTGAATTGCAGCTCGAGGCAATGGCGCGCGAATTACCCGACGGAAGATTGCTGGGTTGGTCGCTGGGCGGCCTGTATGCGATTGAGCTCGCATTGCGTTACCCGCAACAATTCAGCGAAGTTATCCTGGTTGCCTGCAATCCCAGTTTCACCAGGCGGCCGGGCTGGGAATGTGCGCTCGATGCTGCAGTCCTCGATACTTTTGCTGCTGAGTTGAAGCAGGACTGGCGACGCACGATGCGCCGCTTTCTGGCGTTGCAGATGCAGGGCGAGGACGCAGCGCGACAGCTTGTGCGCTCGGTGTGGCAGCAAATGATTGCCGCCGGTGAGCCTGATATCGCTGTGCTCGACTTCGGCCTTGAATTACTCAAAAACTGGGATGCGCGGCCTGGCCTGGGCCAGCTTACACAGCCGGTTCACCTGATTCTTGGTGAACGTGATCGCCTGGTGCCGATTGCGTTACAGCAACAAATCGCTGATGTTGCCAGCGGGATTCAGGTAGAATCCGTCGCCGGTGCCGCCCACGCCCCGTTTTTATCGAATCCGGCGGTGGTTGCCATGCGTCTTCAAGATGTGTGCAAGCCACGCCCATGACTATGCCCAGGAGACTCGTTGGATCTGCTTAATCCGCCCCGGCTGGATAAACAATCTGTAAAAAAATCCTTCAATCGTGCTGCTAAAAGCTACGATCATGCGGCTATTTTGCAGGAAGAGTTGCTAAATCGGCTGCTAGAAAGGTTGCAGTATATACGTCACCAACCGGAGACAATAGTCGATATCGGCTGTGGTACCGGCAAGGGTGTGCGTGGCCTGCAAAAGGTGTATCCGCGAGCACGGATCTGTGCCGCCGACATCGCTTACGAAATGTTGTTACAGGCCCGTTCCAGTTTCCGCCTGTTATCGAAAAAACGCCTGGTTACCGCTGATATGGAACGGCTTCCGTTTGCCGCACAGAGTTTTGATCTGGTGTTTTCATCGTTGGCCCTGCAATGGAGCAATGATCTGCGCACAACCCTTGATGAATTTGCGCGCGTGTCAAGGCCGGGAGCGTTACTGATGTTCTCAAGCTTCGGCCCGGGCACATTACAGGAACTTGCCGCCAGCTGGCAGGCGCTCGATCCTCACCCGCATGTACATCGATTTATCGACATGCACGATGTGGGTGACGCGTTGCTGGCATCGGGTTTTGCGCATCCTGTGGTCGACGCCGAAACGATTCGCATGGAATATCGAGACTTCAGAGCCCTGCTCGATGACCTGAGGAATATCGGTGCCAGTAATGCCGAAATCGGTCGGCGACGTGGTTTGATGACACCAGGGCAACTGCGCAGACTGGAGGCCAGTTATCGCGATAATGGCTATGAGAACGACAGGTTTATCGCGTCCTACGAGGTCGTCTACGGACACGCCTGGATTACATAAGTCCCCCAAAGTTAGCGCGGATTATGAGCCGGGTAAAACGCCGTGGGGTTGAATCCAGCCCATGTAGAACGAGATGGCAATGAAAATGAAAGTGACAATCGACAAGGCAATGCGAATCGTCAGTAAACTAACCGTGCGGTTGGAGTTTTCACGATCCTTGATCATGCTGAACATGCTGGCGGCCAGGCTGAGCACGATCAGTCCGAGCAGGACCCCGATGATGATTTTTACGCTTAACATGGAATTTAAACTATTGATCCGAAGCACTAGTTTACTGGATCGGCGGGCGATGTCGATATGATGATTGGTCGGCGCAGGTTTATGCCCACCTGGAGGTCTATTGCGCTGACCGTGATGGCTGTGTTGCTATTTAGTGCCCTGGGATGGTGGCAACTCGAGCGCGCTGACTATAAAGATTCGATCGAGCTTAAATTTGAACAACGACTGGTGGAGCCATATCAATTGCTATCATCGACTGATGATCTGACTGATATCGAGTATCGTAAGTTATTGCTGAAAGGACGCTACGATAATGCGCGTAACTTGCTGGTCGACAACCAGTTGCATCGTGGCAGGGCGGGCTACTACGTGCTCACCCCGTTGCTGCTCGCCGACAGCGACTACGTGATTCTGGTGAATCGCGGCTGGGCAGCCTGGGGTGAATCGAGGAATGACCTGGCAGCCATTCCCGAGCCGGTAAATGTCGATGGTGTCGCTGGCATCGCCTATTTTCCGAGCGAGCCCGCGTTGCGCCTTGGCGATCCCGGTTTGGCCGACCGCTGGCCGAGGCTGATTCCGTATATCGATATAGAGTCTCTGCAGGCCCAATTTTCTGGTCAGTTGCTGCCGATCGTATTGTGGTTGGCACCGGAACAGGAGGGTTATTATGTGCGCGACTGGAACCCGGTGTGGATGCGTCCCGAAAAGAGCCGGGCCTACGCAACCCAGTGGTTTGCCTTTGCGCTTTTGGCGCTGGTGTTTTTTGTAATTTTAAATCTGCGGAAAATTGAATGAACCAGGATAAATCAAAATCATTGCTTTGGCACCGGATCAAGTTCCTGGCCCTGATAGCGGTTTTTTTATCGCCCTTTATCGGTGGCTGGCTTGCGCTCTATGTGTTTGATGTCAAGCCAACCAGCGGCAACTATGGCACTCTGATTGCTCCGGTCAAAAGATTAAACTGGCCGGCTCTCGAATCCATGGATGGTCAGCGTTACGAGGCTGGCTTCGGGCGTAAGTGGACCCTGCTGTTGTTCGCCGGTGATTCCTGCAACGAGTTGTGTCGCAACAACCTGTTTTACATGCGCCAGATAAGAACTCTGCTCGGCAAAGACACGCTGCGTTTGCAAAACGTGCTGATCAGCTCGGCTCCGCTAAGCGAGTCGAGCAGAATCTACCTGCAGGATTTCCCGAATTTGAAAGTGATAGAGAATAACGGCGATCAGGATCTCTACAGACAGTTCTACCTGGACGGCTATGGCGAAGTCGGCAGTTCACCCAAAATGTACCTGGTGGATCCGGATCAGAACCTGATGATGCACTATCCGGCGGAGAGCGATCATAACCGTATGCTCGAGGACGTTAAAAAGCTGATGAAGTTATCCCAGATCGGCTGAATCTGCTATGATCGCGCGATTGAATCGGGCTGGAAATGCCTGTATAAAGGCCACCTTCCGCGAAGCTACGAAGATTCAACGATTTCCAGATGACAGCGCTGACACTCAATTCCTGGTCACAATACTATAGCCTGACCAAGCCGAAGGTAGTCTACCTGATCGTGTTTACCGCGATGGTGGGTATGTTGCTGGCGGCTGAAGGTGCCCCCCCGATCGATACTTTCGTCTTCGGTCTGCTCGGCATAGGGCTGGCCGCGGCTTCTGGTGCCGCGATCAATCATGTGGTCGACGAGCATATCGACCGGATCATGGAGCGTACCCGCAATCGACCCCTGGTCAGCGGTGAGCTTGATCAGAAGTCGGCGCTGATTTTTGCGCTTTCGCTCGGCGCACTCGGCATTGCCATGCTGGTTATTTTCGTCAACCTCCTGACCGCGGTGCTGACCTTTTTCTCACTGGTAGGTTACGCGCTGATCTACACCATGTACCTGAAGCGGGCGACGCCGCAGAATATTGTGCTCGGGGGCGCCGCGGGTGCAGCACCGCCATTGCTCGGCTGGACAGCGGTCACTGGAACCGTCGATACTGAAGCCCTGCTGCTGTTCCTGATCATTTTTGTCTGGACCCCGCCGCATTTCTGGGCCCTGGCGATTCGTCGCCGCGAAGAATATGCCAGGGCCGGCATTCCGATGTTGCCTGTGACCCACGGCGTTGACTTCACCAAGATCCAGATTCTGCTCTACACCATCCTGCTGTTCGTGGTCACGATGATGCCTTTTATTGTGCAGATGAGCGGTTTGGTATACCTGGCCGGGGCGGTCGCGCTGGGGATAGGTTTCCTGTATTACGCGATCAAGCTGTATCGTGACAAACAGCCCAATGTTATTGCGATGAAAACCTTTGGCTACTCGATCTTTTACCTCAGCCTGTTGTTTGCATTTTTACTGGTCGATCATTACGCGCGGGTTTTCATCCGTGGCTGGTTCCTCTAGAGAACCTAGTTTCCGGTAAAGTGCAGCACCAGTTGCACCACGCCGATAATCGTCAGCACGAATACCACGCCGAATAATAATCCCATCCAGATAAAATGGGACATTCTCCCCTGCGTGAAATCCCGTTCCCGGTTGGCATTGCTCTGCACGCCGAGGAAGGCGGAGAAGGTGCTTTTGAGGAGTTGACCGAAGCTTAACTGCGCTTGCTCTTTGGGACGGCTTTCTTCGGTATCATTCAAGATTGTAATCCTGCGAAATTTTTTCGATTGGGTATTGTCGCAGCTCAGCTTAAGTGATGAAATACCTCTTCGCGAATAGATTGCAATATTCACATGGTTAGCATTAGCAAAGTTGATTCCGGTGATAGCTACCGTTTCGTGCTGGCTCCCAATTGTTCCATTAGCTGGCGCGAGCTGCTGTTGTTTTATCTTCTCACCTGTCTGGTCGCGCTCTCCGTAGGGTTATTTTTTACGCTACAGGGCCTGTGGCTGGTGTTGCCATTTTCCGGGCTTGAGATGCTCGCCCTCGGCATAGGGTTGTATTTGACTTCGCGCAAAGTGTATCGCAGGGAGGTTATTACGCTCGACCCGGAGCTTACTCGGATCGAAAAGGGCGTGCAGCGAATCGATCAGAGCTGGGAATTCAAAACTCCGTGGATACGCATCATCGATGAACTGCCTGATCGCCGGAGGCCGAGGCGCAAGCTTGCTATCAGCATGTACGGGGAGTCTGTCGAGGTGGGGAGTTTTCTTGCGGATTCGGAAAAGGACCAGCTAGCCTTTCAATTGAAAGACTGTATAATCCGAGAGTGATTTAAGCGCCGTCTGGACTTTCAATTCAGGTGGCATTTTTGTGTTTATATGCCGGCGTGCGCACCGTGCTACCCAGAATAAAATGGCGGGCGTGTGTTCCAGGGAGTTGAGAATGATATTTAACAAGTTGTCCAGACGTTTCTCAGTCATCGTCGGGGGCCTGGTTTCGATGTTGTCGATGTCCACCGCCCAGGCCGAATACGAATTGAACATGACCGAGGGCGTAACCCCGATCAGCCATCAGCTTTACAGTCTGCATATGCTGGTTTTCTGGATCTGTGTCGGCATCGGCGTTCTCGTGTTTGGTGTGATGGCTTATTCGATATTGCATCACCGCAAATCCAGGGGCGCCCAGGCAGCCAATTTTCATGAAAGCACCACTGTCGAAATCATCTGGACCGTGGTGCCGCTGGTCATCCTGATCGGTATCGCGATTCCGGCCACCGGCACGCTGCTCGATCTGGAAGATGCCAAGACCGACGCCGACATCACGGTGCAGGTCACCGGCATTCAGTGGAAATGGAAATACACCTTTGTCGATGATGACGTGAGCTTTATCAGCAGCCTGGCGCAAAGCAGTCGCGACGTGATCAAAGATCCTACCGGCAACGAAAACTACCTGCTCGAGGTCGACAAGCCACTGGTTTTGCCGGTCGGCAAAAAGATCCGCTTTCTGTTTCATTCCAACGACGTTATTCATGCCTGGTGGGTGCCTGAACTTGCGGTCAAGCAGGATTCTATCCCCGGGTTTATCAATGATTCATGGGCAACCATCGAGGAACCCGGTGTTTACCGTGGGCAGTGCGCCGAGTTGTGCGGCAAGGACCATGGCTTCATGCCGATCGTCGTCAATGCCGTTAGCGAACCCGAGTACGAGGCATGGCTCGCCGGTATGAAATCCGAAGCCGCTGCTGCCGCCTCGGCAGCCGACCAGGAATGGTCGATGCAGGATCTGGTGGCCCGTGGCGAAACCGTTTACCAGGCCAACTGTGCGGCCTGTCATGGGCCTACTGGTGCGGGAATCCCGGGTGCCTTTCCGGCGATGACCGGCAGTGCAATCGTCAATGGTCCGGCTGCGGGTCATATTGATATTATAGTTAACGGCAAGGCCGGAACTGCGATGGCGGCGTTCAAGACGCAACTGAATGATGTTGATATCGCCGCGGTTATTACCTATGAGCGCAATAGTCTGGGCAACAGCGTGGGTGATATGGTCCAGCCATCCGCGATCAAGAATGCAAGATAAGGGGAATTACTAGATGTCTACTGAAATTACACATGACGGTCACGAAGCGCACGAAGATCACGATCATCACGGTCCTGCCAAGGGTCTGATGCGCTGGGTTACCACGACCAACCATAAGGATATCGGCACACTTTACCTGTGGCTCTCATTTATCATGCTGCTGTACGGTGGATCGATGGCAATGGTGATTCGCCTCGAGTTGTTCCAGCCCGGACTGCAATGGGTCGAACCTCATTTCTTCAACCAGATGACCACCATGCACGGCCTGGTAATGGTGTTTGGCGCGATTATGCCGGCCTTCGTCGGACTTGCTAACTGGCTGATTCCAATCATGATAGGGGCGCCGGATATGGCGCTGCCGCGAATGAATAACTGGAGCTTCTGGATTCTGCCTTTCGCGTTCACCATGCTGGCTTCCACTACCTTGATGGAAGGTGGGGCTCCGGCATTTGGCTGGACCTTCTATGCGCCGCTGTCGACCACCTTTGCGCCGGATTCGACCGATTTCTTTATCTTCGCGGTGCACCTGATGGGTATCTCTTCGGTGATGGGCGCGATCAACGTTATCGCTACAATCCTGAACATGCGTGCGCCCGGTATGACGCTGATGAAAATGCCATTGTTCGTGTGGACCTGGCTGATTACGGCTTACCTGTTGATCGCGGTTATGCCGGTGCTTGCGGGTGCAGTTACGATGATGCTCACCGACCGTCATTTTGGCACGTCATTTTTCGATGCCGCCGGTGGTGGCGATCCGGTCATGTTCCAGCATATATTCTGGTTCTTCGGTCATCCCGAAGTTTACATCATGATTCTGCCGGCCTTCGGTGTCATCTCGGCCATCGTCCCCACCTTTGCGCGCAAGCCACTGTTCGGTTATAGCTCCATGGTGTACGCCAGTGCGTCAATCGCAATCCTGTCTTTCATGGTCTGGGCGCATCATATGTTCACTACCGGAATGCCGGTTGCAGGCGAGCTCTACTTTATGTATGCGACTATCCTGATTTCAGTTCCGACCGGGGTTAAAGTCTTCAACTGGGTAACTACCATGTGGAAAGGCTCGATGACTTTCGAGACGCCGATGTTGTGGGCGCTGGGTTTCATCGTCATGTTTACCATCGGTGGTTTCTCGGGGTTGATGCTGGGTGTCGCACCGGTTGATACGCAGTATCACGACACTTATTTTGTGGTCGCGCACTTCCATTATGTGCTGGTTACCGGCGCACTTTACTCGATCATCGCCGCGTTCTACTACTGGGTGCCGAAGTGGACCGGTCATATGTACGACGAAAAACTCGGCAAGATCCATTTCTGGTGGTCCACGATTGCGGTTAACGTGCTGTTCTTCCCACAGCATTTTGTTGGACTAGCCGGTATGCCGCGGCGGATTCCGGATTACTCGTTACAGTTCGCCGAGTTCAATATGATTTCGAGTATTGGCGGATTTGCCTTTGGTCTGGCGCAGGTATTCTTCCTGTACATCGTGATCAAGACGATCAAGGGCGGTGAGAAAGCGACCGATCGAGTCTGGGAAGGCGCGACGGGTCTCGAGTTCGAGCAACTGTCGTCACCGCCGCCGTACCACAGCTTTACCGAAGCCCCTACGGTTAAATAAGAGGGCTTCTGGCGCAATTGATGCAAGAAGATCAGCATCAGGATTTCACTTCCGCAGAGAGGCGTAAACGCACTCTGTGGATCGTGGCTGCGCATGTGCTGATAGGCGTGACTTTTTTTATCGCGACCTTTTTCTGGGGGAATTTTGAGTGAGGGTTAGCCCGCTTAAACTGGCAATTGTTCCGCTGCTGATGTTCGGCTTTGGATTCGCGCTGGTGCCCTTGTACGACGTGTTTTGTGATATCACCGGTTTAAACGGCAAGACCGGGCGTATCGAGGCCACGGAAATCGACGCCGCGCAGGTGGATACTTCGAGGACGATAGAAGTGCGTTTCCTGGCAAATACCAATACCGGGTTGCCGTGGAGCTTTGAACCGCTGGTCAGGAAGATGTCGGTTCATCCCGGCCAGGTTTACGAAGCCGTGTATCGGGTGCGTAGTACCAGTGATAAACCAACGCTGGGCCAGGCTGTGCCGAGTGTTTCGCCGGGACTGGCCGCGCAGCACTTCAACAAGACGGAGTGTTTTTGTTTTACCCAGCAGGAGCTGGCTGGATTTGAAAGCCGCGATATGCCGCTGCGATTTGTCGTCGGCAGGGATATATCGGACAAAATAGAACAGATAACCCTGTCCTATACATTTTTTAGTCTGGACCAGGGTTAACAGGTTTTTAACGTATTCAGGATATAGAGAGAGATAATCCATGAGTAGCACAAGTAACGCAGATTATTATGTACCGCATGGCACGCACTGGCCGATCATAGGTTCTATCGGCTTGAGCCTGACCGTTATCGGTTTTGCCAACTTCCTGCATGGCACCTGGAGCATGACACCTATTTTTGTGGGTCTCGCGATTCTTATCTTCATGATGTACGGCTGGTTCGGTACGGTAGTCGATGAATCTATAAGAGGCCTCTACAATAAACAGGTCGACATGTCGTTCCGTTGGGGTATGGGCTGGTTTATTTTCTCGGAAGTCATGTTCTTCGCCGCCTTTTTCGGTGCGCTGTTTTATGCGCGCATGTACTCGGTTCCATGGCTCGACGGTGCATCAAACAATGATGCCACCGCGCAGTACCTGTGGCCCGACTTCGAAGCCACCTGGCCTCTGCTGAGCCTGCCACTGGGCGAAAAATTTGCGCAAGCAAGAGAAGTTATAGGACCCTGGGGCCTGCCTGCGCTTAATACCGCTATCCTGCTGACTTCGGGCTGGACGATTACGCTGGCGCACTGGGCACTGAAGCGCAAGGATCGTGACTGGCTGGTTTACTGGCTGTTCGCCACCGTGGCGCTGGGATTCGGCTTCGTGTTCCTGCAGGGCGTCGAGTATGTGCATGCCTACCAGGATTTAAATCTGCGTCTAGATTCAGGTATTTACGGCAGTACCTTTTTTATGCTTACCGGGTTTCATGGTTTCCACGTGACCATGGGTGCGACCATGCTGCTAATCATTATGATTCGCTGCGCCAAGGGGCACTTTACCCCGGAAAATCATTTCGGGTTTGAGGCGGTCGCCTGGTACTGGCACTTCGTGGATGTGGTGTGGTTAGGCCTGTTTATATTTGTCTACTGGTTATAAATTGGCTTTTTTCACGATTGCTGCGTTAGACCCGTGCTCAAACCATCACGTATTTTTATACGCTCAGGTTTTCGGCTCGGGCATCCTGCTTCGCTCTAGCTCCTGCATCCCTGCAGTCGTGCGCGCGGATTTACCTCGCACTCGCAAAAAAATCCTAATTTATTAATAAGATCTGGTTCTGTTGATAGAAACACGGCCTAGGCCGTGTTTTTTTTTGCCGCGGGACAACTTTTTACCGGCCTGTCGGCCAGCAGCATTTCGAAATTTCTGACTGGCACGGGTTTTGAGTAAAAATAACCCTGAGCAAAGTCGCATGCAAAATCTTTCAGTATCTGATCTTGAGTGTCGGTTTCAACGCCTTCCGCAACGACTTTGATGCCCAGCTTATGTGCCATCACGATAATTGCTTCGCATAATGCCAGGTCGTTTTGATCGTGATCCAGGTTGCGTACGAAGGATTGATCTATTTTCAGGTAATCGATATCGAATTGCTTCAAATATGACAGCGAAGAATACCCGGTCCCGAAGTCGTCAATCGAGATTTGTATCTCGGCATCGTGAAAGTCCAGTAATCGATTGGTTATCTGGTCCCTGGCATCCATCAACAGGCCCTCGGTGATTTCAACCGCGATAGCCTGGCCACTGATGCCAGCCTGCTGTAAATGTGAAAACCACTCGGACATGGCAGCGGCCTTATCGATCCACTGCAGTGGTGAAGTGTTGATGCTGACCTGGAAGTCAATATCAAACTGTTCGCGCCAACGACTCACCTGTTCGGTGGCAGTGTAAAAAACCCAGTTTCCTATGTCAGAAATCAGCCCACTTTCCTCGGCGATGGGTATAAATACGGAGGGGCTGACCAGGCCTGATTCAGGATGATGCCAGCGCAGTAGAGCTTCGGCTTTATTGAGCATGCCGCTTTGCAAATCGATAATAGGCTGATAGTAAATCTCAAACTGCTGCTGTTGCATCGCTTCGCGCAAATCCTTGATCATTTTGCGTTTCCTAAGTGCGCGTTGCTGCAACTCGGAGGTGAAGAAATGGTATCGATTACGCCCCTCGCTCTTGGCGGCATACATCGCCTGATCGCCATTGCGTTGCAGGACTTCGATTTTTTTACTATCCCCCGGATAAAACGTAACGCCGATGCTGGCGGTGAGAAAGACTTTCTCGTTGTCCAGCTGGTAGGGTTCCGCGAGGACGTCGAGTATTTGCTGACATACGGGCTGTACTGACAGTTGATCGTTGATCTGTCCCAGAATAACAGTGAATTCATCGCCACTGAGGCGCGAAACCGTGTCGATTTCGCGTATCGTTTTTTTAAGTCGGCTGGAAATTTCAATGAGCAGCAAATCCCCCATATCATGGCCCAGCGAATCGTTAACATCCTTGAAGCGGTCCAGATCAATGTACAGCAGTGCCAGTGATAAGTTGCTGCGATCGCAGGAGCGAATTTCATGTTCGAGCTTCTGTAAAAACAGGTTACGATTGGGCAGGCTGGTCAGGGGGTCGAAATTGGCCTGATTCCAGATAACAGTCTCGGCGTGTTTGCGTTCCGAGATATCGCGAATGTACGCATTGAATTCCTGCAGGTCAGCCGAATCGATAACAGATACCGATAACTCGATAGGGAATTCATGGCCGTCGCGATGCAGCGCGTGAATTTCGATCAGGCTATTCATGACCGAGGTTTTGCCTGTTTCCAGAAACCTTTTCATGCCTTTCTTGTGGGCATCCCGATAGCGTTCGGGGATGATAGTCTGTTCGATTGTCTGATCGAGAATTTCTTCAGCACTCCACCCAAAAACCTTCTCGGCCTGATGGTTCCAGCCAGTTATATAACCATCAAAGTCCATTTGCACTACGGCATCAATCGATGAATCAAAAAACGCTTCGAGCTTGTTGTGTTGCGCAAGAATAATCTCTTTCTTCTGGCGCAGGTCTACCTCAAGCGCTTTCACTCTTTCTTCGAGCAGGCTCTTTTCGTCATTCTCATCTTCTGCGGAATCGATTTCCGTCATATATCAACGCGTTAGCTGGATAGTGAATCAAGTATAGTGTTTTTTATACAATCAACAGGCACAAAAAAAGCCCGGCATGCCGGGCTTTGATTTTAAGGTCTGACCTGTCTCAGGCTACGAACGAAGTCTTGATCGATTTGAACGCATTGCTTTCAATCTGACGGATTCGTTCTGCAGAGACGCCGTACTCATCAGCGAGTTCATGCAGGGTCGCTTTGGGTTCATTCAACCAGCGGCGAGTAACGATCGCCTTGCTGCGGTCATCGAGATTCTCCATTGCCTCGCTGAGCATATGCGTATTAGTTTGCTCGGTGTCCTGCGCCTCGAGTAGCAATTCGGGTGAGGGTGTATTCGATGTTAACGAATTAGCAGGCGCAAGATAGGCAGTATCGTCATCTTCATCACTGCTGGGGTCGAAACCAATATCATAATTGTTAAGCCGATTTTCCATCTCGATGACGTTCGCGCGGGTTACCCCCAGCGTTTCGGCGACATGATCGATTTCTTCCGACTTGAACCAGCCAAGACGGGTTTTCTGGCTACGCAACTTAAAGAACAGTTTGCGTTGTTCCTTGGTAGTGGCGACCTTGACGATGCGCCAGTTTTTCAAGATATATTCGTGAATCTCGGCTTTTATCCAGTGCACTGCGAAAGAAACCAGTCGCACCCCGACTTCGGGGCGAAAACGTTTCACTGCTTTCATCAAACCAATGCTGCCTTCCTGAATCAGATCCGCGATTGAAAGCCCGTAACCGGCATAATTATTCGCAATTTTAATAACGAAACGCAGGTGCGGTAGTACCAGTTTTTGAGCCGAGGCTATATTTCCGGTTTCCTGCAGATCCTGTGCCAGGGCATACTCTTCTTCGGGCGTTAGAATAGGCACGGATCTGGCTGCCTGAATATAGGCATCCAGATTGGAGCTGCCCACTAATACGGGCATGGTGTTAGTTACATTGACCAGTTCTGTGCTCATAATTGACCTCGATTTTGTGTTATCTAGCACTCTTGCTAGTCGAGTGCTAAACATTAGAGCATAAACATCCTAAACAGTTCAAGTTTATTAGCAAATATTAATATACATGCTAAGCGTATGGATATTAACGCAAAATACTAATGTTATACGTTGAAATTCGATCACTAGATCAGTGATAGTGAGATTTGGTGATTTTTCTCAGGAATTTAATGCTTCGCTTTGACGCTTGATATTGACCAGGGTCTGTAATCTTGACAATAAATCATCTTCGTCGACCGGCTTGGTTATAAAATCATTCGTACCGGCGCCGAAAATTGCTGTGAAATCAGTACGTTCGTCTTCGCCAGGTTCAATGGTCATCAATAGTATCGGCAGGGTCAGATAGTCGAGGTTCAGTTTATTACGTATGGTCTGGATTAATTCGAAGCCATTCATACTACCGTCCAGCGTCAGGTCGGTAATCATCACGTCGAAACTGCTACTGGGATTCACCGCCAGGTCCTGTTTCAGAAACTCGATAGCTGCACCGGCGTCTCGGAAATGAGTGTATTTGATGTCGTTCTTATCCAGTATTCCGGTGGTGATTGCAGTAGAGGTGGCACTTTTATCCACGTACAAAACATTTACCGGTAATTCGTTATAGGTGCCGAGGAAGTTGAGGATAAAATTAACCAGAGATTTATGCCCCTCAGCCTTGTCAAAATAGGCGGTTACCGCGTCGGTGTCGTCCATGCCAGCGCCCATGATGCGAGTATCGGTATCGCCGGAAACGACGAAAATAGCGGTATCTTTATTCCTTGGAGTCTGTCGAATCAGCTCGATTAACTGGTAACCGTCAGTATCTGGTAACGAGATCCCGGTGGTGATGATCTCGAATTCAAACCTTTTCACCGCCGTCATCGCTTCCTTTCCAGTACCGCAGGCAATTATGTCGAGGTCGGGCGCTCGGCTCGAAATTTCCTTGAACAGAATTGTACGGGCGGAATCCGAAGAATCAATCAGCAGTAGGCGACGTTTACCGGGCATTTGTTCTCGGGTCAGGTTGGTTCTATTTGATTCAGGTGCCGCGCAACTGCAATCCAGGAGCCGGCCAGTCCAAGTAGAGTACTAGATGTTATCAGAATGATAAAGTCGTGAAATGAAAAAGTAATCAGGTTCATATCCGACTGATACAGCAGGTTCAGACGCTCCAGTGGACCCGAAATTGCGAGATATCCTATCTCGACAATCAACCACGAAATGATGCCTCCCAACAAACCGTACCAGACGCCGCCATAGAGAAATGGCCGTCGAATAAATGCGTCGGTGGCGCCGATTAACTTGGTGACGATTATTTCCTGGTAACGATTTTGAATATCGAGTCTTATCGTGTTACCGATGATCAACAAGACCGCAAAGGCGAATAGTATTGTGATGATGATTACCGAACGCTTGGCGATTTCAATGATCGTGTAAAGTCGTTCCAGCCATTCGGTGTCCAGTTTGGCGATTTCAACCTCCGGCATGGCCTGTAAGCTATTGAGCAGGTTGCGCACCGTAAAAGTATCGGCTTCGACGGGTTCGACGATAATCGTATGGGGTAGTGGATTACTGCTAAGCGTATCAATGCTTTTTCCAAACCCCGAGTTTTGACGAAATTCTTCGAGTGATGCCTCGCGCGAAATAAATCGGGTGGATGCGACATTTGCCGTGGTTGCAATTTGTTTCTCGAGTGTACGCGCCTGTTTTTCACTGATGTTCAGGTCAAGATAGAGGCTGATCTGGGAACTGGAGCGAAAATCGCCGGATATGGCATCGATATTCTTTAGAAACAGATAAAACCCACCGGGCAGTGACAAGGTGATACCGATGACTGCTACCGTCATGATTGTGGTCGTCGGAGCCTGGTAAATCTTATCCAGGCTAAATAGTAGTGATTTCAGGTGATGCAGCAGATAGGCTGATATGCGATTTGAAGTCGCGGGTCGATCGCGTCGCACGTTACTTCCAGCCACTGGTTGCCTCCTGGTCGGTGTCCGCGAGATCATTCAGAATTAACTGGCCGTTGTTTAAGGTGATGCGGGGTTTGTCCAGTTCCTCGATCAGGCCGAGATCGTGGCTTGCCACCAGCACGGTAACGCCGACCTGATTGAAATCAACAAATATCTCCATGATTTCACGAGATAGCACCGGATCGAGATTGCCGGTGGGCTCGTCGGCGAGCAACAGCATGGGTTTGTGCACTACCGCGCGAGCAATCCCGACGCGTTGTTGCTCCCCACCGGAGAGCGTGATTGGCAGCGATTTCTCCTTGCCCAGTAATCCTACCTTGTCGAGAGCTGCGCGAGTGCGCTTGGCTATTTCCTGCGGCCGATAACCCTGGATCTGCAGTGGCAGGGCTACATTGTCGAACACTGGTCGATCGAACAGGAGTTGATGATCCTGAAAAATAATGCCGATATTGCGGCGGATATAGGGTATGCGGTGACGTGCCAGGTTGTTGAGGTTTATCCGGTTTAACAACGCCTGGCCGCGGGTTGGTTTCTCTATCAATGCGATAATTTTCAGTAGCGTGCTCTTACCGGCGCCAGAATGCCCGGTCAGAAAGGCCATCTGGCCATCACCGAGCTTTAGCGAGACATTGCTCAACGCCTGATAGCCACTCTCGTAGCGTTTGGTTACATTGTGAAATTCGATCATGCTAAGGTTTCAATGTCAGACATCGGCCAGTAAGGCGTCGACAAATTCCTCATTGTCAAAGGGTCGCAGGTCATCAACCGATTCACCGACGCCAATATAACGGATTGGTGTTTGTAACTGTTCGGCGACACTGAAGATCATTCCTCCCTTGGCGGTGCCATCGAGCTTGGTCAGTACTATCCCGGAAATTCCAACCGTATCGCGAAAATTACTGGCCTGCGCCAGTGCGTTCTGGCCGGTACCCGCATCTAGCACCAACAGGGTTTCCTGCGGGGCATCGGGGTCGAGCTTGCCCATGACACGTTTAATTTTTTCCAGTTCATCCATCAGGCTCATCTGGGTATGCAATCGGCCGGCGGTATCGGCTATCAGTACATCAATGCCACGCGCCTGGGCGGATTGCAGAGCGTCATATATTACCGATGCCGAATCGGCTCCCTGGCCTTGTTTGATCACCGGTACATCTAGTCGATCGCCCCAGCTTTGCAGTTGCTCCACCGCGGCCGCGCGAAAGGTATCGCCGGCGGCCAACATGACCTGGAGCCCCTGGCTTTTGAACTGTTGGGCAAGCTTGCCGACAGTAGTAGTCTTGCCGGCGCCGTTGACGCCTACCATTAGTATCACGAATGGCTTGTTAGCGCAGCTGACGTTTAGCGGAATAGCACAGGGTGCGAGAATCTCCGACATGATGCGCTTGAGCGCGCCGATCAGGTTCTCACTATCATTCAGTTGCCTGCGTTGTAGCGATTCGGTCAGGCGCGAGGTGATTTTATGTGTCGCCGGCATACCAACGTCTGCCATCAGCAACTGATCTTCCAGCTGCTCGAGTAATTCATCGTCAATCTGCTTTTTACCGAGCAGTAAGTCGGCCAGCCCGCTAGCCAGGTTTTGCCTGGTTTTCGACAGGCGTTGGCGCAGTGATGCGAACAGGCCGGCGGGCTTCTCCGTATCATTCTTGCTGGCAGATTTAAATCCAAACATCGTTTTTCCGGGAATCAGAATTCAGGCACAATATGCTAACAGAAAGCGATTCCATCTGTGCACTCCTAAGCGGCATAAAGCTCGAGTAAAGCAATTCATATGAAACCTCAAGTCAGAATCATTGGTGGCAAATGGCGTGGCCGCAAATTGTCGGTAGTTGATGCCGAGGGTTTGCGCCCGACCCCGGACCGCGTGCGTGAAACGCTGTTCAACTGGCTGGCGCGGGATTGCCAGCAGGCATCGGTGCTCGATTGTTTTGCCGGTAGTGGGGCGCTCGGATTCGAAGCATTGTCGAGGGGAGCAGTGCGACTGGTTGCGCTCGAACAGCACCCGAAGGCAATTGCTAATCTAAAGCTTCAGGCCGAATGCTTCGAAACCAGCGCAATTGAAATCCTGCGCGGCGACGCTCTAAAGTCTATTAGCCAGCTGCGGCAAAAATTCGATATCGTGTTCATTGATCCTCCCTATGCCGAGCCACAATTGCGGGCGCAGGTATTCAGGCTGCTCGAAGAACGGCATTGCCTGCAACCGGCTGCGCGCATTTATTTTGAATGGCCAGGCAACGAAAGCTTCGACCTGCCATCTCCCCGCCTGCAATGGTTGAAGCAGAAAAGCGCGGGCCAGGTCAATTATGCTATAGCCGAATGGCAGCTAAGTCGTTAAAATCGGCCGACTCTTCCGCCCCCCCAGATGACGCTGGAACACAGAGGTAACCTATGACAGGTATTGCAATTTATCCTGGTACTTTCGATCCGGTAACGCGGGGTCATATCGACATTTGCGAGCGAGCATTGAAAATGTTCGACCATGTCGTGATCGGCGTCGCCGACAGTCTTGCCAAGGAACCTTTTTTCAATATCGGCGAGCGTCTGGATATGCTGGAGACGGTATTTGCGGACAATGAGGCCATTTCGGTGAGACCTTTTTCCGGCTTGCTCATCGACTTTGCTCGAGATAACGATGCCGACGTCATCGTGCGGGGTTTGCGCGCGATATCTGATTTTGAGTATGAAGTTCAACTGGCGGGCATGAATCGCTCCCTGGCGCCCGAAATAGAAACTGTCTTCCTGACCGCGGCGCAACACTATGCGTTTGTGTCATCTAGCCTGGTTCGTGAAATTGCTCGCCTCGACGGGGATGTTTCCGAGTTTCTGCATCCTGAGATTCTGCGTCGTTTGACGGCAAAGTTGAAAGCCTGCAAGTGAATGTTCAGCTGGAGCAATAAGCCATGGCACTGATGATCACCGATGAATGTATTAATTGCGACGTCTGTGAGCCGGAGTGCCCGAACGATGCGATCTCTCCGGGCGAGGAATTTTATGAGATCGATCCGCTGCTTTGCACCGAGTGCGTGGGGCATTTCGAAACGTCGCAATGTGTAGAGGTCTGCCCGGTCGATTGCATTCCGTTTAATCCGCAATACCCGGAAACCCAGCAACAGCTGCTGGAAAAATACAAGCACCTTACCGGGGACGATGCAGATTAATATCAGCTTGTTCAGCTAGTAAAGGTTGTAAGCAGACGTTTCAAAAGCCACCGACTGCACCTTCGCTGCGATTATCGAAGGTCGCTTCGAGATAATTCCTGTCATTTAACCGTACCGCCTTGATCCTGCCCAGGTAAGAGGGTCTTTGCGCCACGGTTTCGTGACCCCGCTGCTGAAGTCCAGCCACGACTTCGGGAGAAAACTTAAACTCATCCATATAAAGCTTGTTGGGCAGGAACTGGTGGTGAACCCTTGGAAATTGCACCGCTCGATCGATATCAAGCCCGGTTACCAGGACACGATAAATGGTCTGGATTACGCTACTGATAATCCTTGGCCCGCCCGCAGCGCCCAGCGTCATGACGATTTTGCCGTCCTTTTCGACCAGCGTCGGGCTCATCGAGCTGAGCGGCCGTTTCCCCGGCTGTACACGGTTTCCAAAACCCTGCACCAGGCCAAACATGTTGGGCTCGCCAGGCCGGGTGGTGAAATCGTCCATTTCATTGTTGAGCGAAATACCATATTTCTCGGAAACTACCCCGGAGCCGTAACTTCCATTCAGCGTCACCGTAAGGCTAATTGCGTTACCAGCGGCATCCAGAATCGAAAACTGGGTGGTTTCATTTGAATCATCGACAGATTTATCCACCAGCGGCGCCAGTTGTATGGCCCTGGAGATATCGATGGTTTGCGCCATTTCGTCGAGGTATTCTGCCGATAATATTTTATCGAAAGGATTCTTGTGATAATCCGGATCACCCAGCAGGGCGCGTCCTCTGAATGACCGGTTCAGAACTTCCGCCATGAGGTGTATCTCATTGATACTAAGTGGTGCCTGCTGCTGAATATCGACCTTACCAAATAGCTCTAAGGCGGCCTTGATCACGGCGCCACCGCTACTTGGCGGTGGCATCATGTAAATCTTGTAGCCGTTGAATTCTGTTTCCAGCGGCTGCAACCAGCGCACTTTATATGCAGCCATGTCAGCGAGCGTAATAACGCCACCTGTCGCCTGTACGGTAGCGCTAATATCCTGGGCGACGGGGCCTTTGTAAAAACCATCGGGGCCCTGTTCGCGGTAAAGATTCAAGGCCTGTGCCAGCGCCGGCTGCCGCAGTGTTTCACCGGGTCGGTAAGGTTGCTGCGGGGTCTTGAAAAAATATTTGAATCCAGCCGGGTTAAAGCGATCTTTTTGGGTTTCGGAATAGCGTGATTCGGTTCCCGAGAATTCTATGCCGTCTAGCGCCAGTTTTGTCGCCGAGTCGAAGAGGTCAGCCCACTTTAACTTGCCATACTTTTGATGTAGCGCCCAGAGTCCAGCTGCAACGCCGGGGACCCCGACTGCTGTGCCACCATCCCAGGAAGCGCCTTTTTCCCGGTTGACATAAAAATCAGGGGAGGTAGCCGCAGGAGCCGCCTCTCTGAAGTCAAGCACTTCGACGCCCTGGCCCATGCTCACGAGGGCAAAACCACCCCCACCGAGTGATGCGTTGGAAGGATTTGTCACGGCGAGCGTGAGCCCCACGGTAACCGCCACATCTATCAGGTTACCGCCTTTTGCTGAAATTGCCTTGCCGGCGTCAACCGCATAATTCGAAGGTGCGGAAATCATGATGCGGGTACCTTCGTCCGGCACGGCCATGGAAGGTGACGCAAACAGTGCCGCGAGCAGCAGGTAACAAAATTGGCGAGTAGATTTCAGGGACATGGCATAAGGCTTTTATCGGAAGGGAATCCCGATGGTAAAGAAGCCGGGTACACCAATCAAGGCCTGTAGTCAGGCGCTTGATAGTTAAGGAATCTAGTCGCCGTAGCCGGGCATTTCCCGATCGAGTACGCGCTTCATCGCGTTGAAGTACAGATCATCACGTTTGCCCTGGTGACGATCGTGTTCGTCCGGGGTCTGGACCTGATCGATAACCTGTTGTGAAATCGGCAGTAATTTCTGCCCCGTGCTCATCGCGCGGATCTGCGCACGACATACCCGCTCGAGCAGATACAGCATCCGATAGGCCCTGGCGATCGAATCGACCGCTACCAGGACACCGTGGTTTCTCAGAAACACAACCGGTTTGTCACCCATCAGTTCCGCCAGGCGCTCACCTTCTTCGAGCGAATCTGCGGTCCCGTAGTAGTGATCATCGTAGGCGATTCTGCCGGCGAAGAATGCCGAAGTCTGGCAGGCTGGAATCAGTCGATTGTCCTCCAGCATGTTGAGCGCCAGTGCCCAGTTCTGATGCGTGTGGAATACCACGCGCCGTCCGCTAATGCGATGAATCGGCGCATGGATGCATTGTGCGGAAAGTTCGACGATACCATCGCCTTCGAGGGTTTCACCGGCTTCGTTGAAGATGAGCATATCGCTGGCTCGCGCTTCAGACCAGTGCATGCCAAAAGGCAGCACCAGGTAGCGATCTTCGTATCCCGGAACTGTCACCGTGAAATGATTATCGATACCTTCCTCGAGTTCATGATAAACCGCGAGACGCAACGATGCGGCCAGATCGATTTTGGCCTGGGTAACCGAATTTGTATTCGAATCGATAGCGTGAATAGACATGCTCATTCTCCTGGCATCTTTTGTGCCCCGATAATAATTCAAATTTGTATCCAGCGATACTGGTGCTGGTCGAACTTAAATCCCGATGGCCGCGCCTCGATACTCCCGGCCTGTGATACTCGGGGTCGGACCACGTTTTTCGCCATACTTTTCAATCCAGGCCCTAAAAGTGCCGAAAAACATGCTCTGCTCCCCACCCTGGCAGGTTAAAGACAGGATCTAACTGGTGAGGCTGCGGTAAATTTCAGCGATGCGGTAGGGTAGTTTGCCAATATCGTCAATCAGGACGTAACTGGTATCACCGTACATGTGTGGTAAATAGTCGCGTGCCTGCTCGTCGATGGTGATGCAAAAGGGATGGATGCCGCGCTGACGTGCTTCGAATAACGCCATGCGGGTATCTTCAATGCCATACTCGCCATGGTAACTGTCGTAATCATCGGGCTTACCGTCGGACAGTGTAATCAACAGCTTGGTGCGGGCGCTGATTGCATCGAGTAAATGGGTCAGGTGGCGGATGGTTGCGCCCATGCGGGTGTAGTCCTGGGGTTCGATCCCGGCGATACGGGCGCGCACGTCGAGGTCGTAAGTTTCGTCGAAAGTCTTGATTTTGTAGATCTCGCAGCGTTTGCGCGTGTTGCCGGAAAAACCATAAATGGCGTAGCGATCATCAAGTGACTGCAGTGCCTCCGCCAGCAGAATCAGCGCTTCGCGCTGCGCGAGGTTAATCCAGCCCCTGGTAGATGCGCTCATATCGACCATCAGCACCAAAGCTATGTCGCGTTCGACTCGATGCGTTTTGCGATATATCCGGGAGGTCATTTCCATGCCGCTACGTACATCGGAGATAGCTTCGACGAGCGCGTCGATATCGAGGTTTTCACCATCGGGCTGTTTCTTCAGGATACGGTGCTCGTCACGCAGAGCCTCGAAGCTGCGACGCAGCGACTTGATATGTCCGCGGTACTTATGCAGGGTTTGATCGGCAAAGCTCGAGCTGTAGTCGGGTTGGATGGCCTTTTCGTGCACAGCACACCAGCGCTTGCGATGTGCGTTGCGCGTGCAATCCCATTCGTCGTACAGAAAGGCTCTATTTCCGCCATAAGTACCGTCCGTGGAATCATTGGGGTTGTCCTCGCTGGATAGCGCCGCGAGGTAGTCGCGGTACTCGCTACTGCCGGCAGCTAGCAGGTAGTCAGGAGGTATTTCGCCAAGATCCTGCATGATTGAAAGCGCGAGGTTTTTAACTTCACTATCTGGCGGTACAGGATTTCCTTCCAGTTCGAACTCAAGTTCTTCATCCTGGCCAGTCCTGAGATCGAACTCGCGCCCTGCTGTATCCTCATCCACGCCTGCCAAGTGGGTTTCGTACTGTCTGCGACCGCGCTTATCGGACAGGCGTGCCAAAGCCATGCGCAGTTGTTGCTTTTCTCGCGCCAGACGGATCGACAGCTTCGTCTGCACCCGTTCAGGTTCGAGTCGGCCCTGGTAGACGTGGGCGGCGGGTAACGGTCGATCGAGATACTCCGTGCTAAGACGAATCGAATCGAGCACGCTGGCCGATGGAGCAGACATTTCGATCTCGACCGCACGCCAGCTAGCCGGCGTCGGTTCCTGCAGTGCACGTAACTGCCGCGCGAGACCCGGATAATCCCGTTTAATGCAGGCATGCAGACGCAAACATTCGAGGTATTGGAACAGCGCTAGCTGTTTGCCATCGCGCGGTACCTGCGCAATCGTATCGGCGCGCCAGGTACCGTACCAGCATTGCGCCCATTGATACACAGCGATCGCCTTGTAGCAGGCGAAATTCTCTTCTTCCAGCGCGTAGTGATCGATTATCCTGGGCAGGTGCAGGATCTCACTGTCGGTAAAAAGTTCATCGCTGACCTCGATATTCAACTGTCGTCCATTTAGACCATGCAGGAAATGCTGCAGTATGGAGCGCACCCTGGCGAGCTCGAGTCCGCGCGCAAGCTGCTGTTGTCTTGCGATGAACTGATCCAGGTTTTCGAGCTGCTGCACAGCCGCGTCAAGGCCCTTGTCGAAGTAAACATCGAGTGCTGCCTGTAGCCAGTTTTCGCACCCCTCGCGACCGATCGCAGTCAATGCGATACCGGCCTTGCGTGCAAACTGGTAACCGATTTCGGGCTGGGTTTTCGCCACTGACAGTACCCAGTCAATGACAAACGCCTGATCGCCGGGTTCGAGGGCTAGAATGAGGCCGGCTATTTCGTCGATGATCCAGCTATTGAAGTAATAGGGCTCGAGTTGCAGTTGCAGGCCTGCGCGATCGCCTGTCATGACTGGCATCCCGGGCAGTAGTAGCTCGAACGCTGTGCCTGCACCAGCTGTTTGATAGTTTTACCGCATTGCCTGCAGGGTCCCTTGTTACCATATACCTGCAACTCGTGCCTGAAATAGCCGGGCTTGCCGTCAACCTGGGTAAAGTCCTGCAGCGTCGTGCCCCCGTGCCCGATCGCCGACGCCAGGGTTTCGCGTATGGCGTCGACCAGTTTGGTAATGCGTGGTTTGCTGATGCGCCGCGCCGCGCGGGTCGGGCGAATTCCGGCCAGGAACAGGGCTTCGCTGGCATAAATGTTGCCGACCCCGACGACGATATGGCTGTTCATCAATACGGTTTTTATCGCCGCGCTACGTTTGCGACAACAGTGGAACAGGTAGTCTGTATCGAAAGCCTCGCTGAGGGGTTCCGGGCCCAGTTGTCGTAACAGTCGATGTTGCAGTGGGTCCTGGTCACAGTACAGCAGGGCGCCGAAGCGACGCGGGTCACGAAACTTTAACGCCTGCCCATTGCTGAGCTGTAATTCGACGTGCTCATGAGTTACGGCGGCTGATCCTGTCGGTAGAATACGCATGCTGCCCGACATGCCCAGGTGCCAGATCAGGTGGCCCTGGTCGAGGTGCATGAGCAAATATTTTCCGCGCCGTGATACTCCGCGTATCTGCCGCCCCTGCAGGTCTGATACTTCTGCGCTGATCGGCCAGCGCAGCCGGGTTTCACGTAAAATTACTTTCTCTATCACTTGATTGCAGACATGGGGTTCGATGCCGCGGCGGGTGGTTTCGACTTCGGGTAGCTCGGGCATCGGGATATCCTATCGCTGGTGGAAAACCCAGGCCAGCGCAATACCACCCATCCAGGATTCGGTTTCGGATACCAGCGGACTGTCATCGATGACCGCGTCGTTCAGGTTATCATAGCGGATAAAACCGCCTAGCCAGTACCGGCCGATGCGTTTGCTATAGGCGAATGTGCTGCGAAAACCACTATAACCACCGTCAGCCTCGTAGGCCGGCCGTGAGGTGGTCGCGTCGGCAGGGTCAACCGAGTAAAAATAGGCGTGATAATCATTGTCGGCGAATAACGGGCCGATGCTTAAGAACAACTTCCATTCACCAAGCCGGGTTGCCGGTTTGCGCCAGGCAAGTCTCGGCTCGAAGATATAGCCGATGTTGTCAAACTCGCTGTCCAGCGTGTAGCCGTATCGCAGGGGCAGGTCGATCCACAGGGCGCTGTGTTGCATGCGGTAAAATCGATAATTAATGGCTGGTCCGATTTCAAAGATCGCTTCGAGTTCATCCATGCCCTCACGTTCGCGGGTATCGTCATCCACCGGAAACGAGAAATTGGCGCTCAGTGTGAACAGCAGGTCTGCGGACTCAAAAATAACACCCTTGGCACCGTCATCGACACGCAAGCGGTCACCGCGATACTTAAAATAGGGTGTCGGCAACAGGTAACTCGACGAATTTGCCGAGCCGCGATAATCAGGTATGTTAAGCGCTATTGCACCGACCCCGATTTCCAGGGTCGGCAACGGTTCCTGTGCCATTGCTTCGCCCGCGAGCAGCAGCAGCGCCAGGCTAAGCGGGAGTCTCATCGGTACGTAATGAGATCAGCTGGTAGTAGAGGCTGGCAGGGAAATGGTACTGCAATCCGATCTGCGGATGCGCGATGATAATTTCGGGATCGATAGACATCACGAAAAATTCATGCCGGCTACCGTCTGCCAGGCTGGCTTCAAGCTTCTGCCGCGGCATTGCGCCAGTGTCGAACGGCTTTACTTTCGAAGCCTCCAGGTCCTGCCAGTTATCCACCAGGCGGGCGATTTGATCTTGTTCGAAACCATCCGCATTGATCAACTGCCAGCTGTCATTGGCGTCACGGTGGATCTCGAAGTCGGAGAGTTTTAGCGTGTTCAATCGGTACCTGCGCGGCAACAGGCGTCGATCTACGATACCGATCAGGCCCTGCGAAAAAAATAACAGGTGTATATCGGGCAACAGGAAAACAGTCGAACCGACCATGATGTAGCGTCGTTCACCAATATTGTTGGTCGCACCGAAGAGCAGCTGGGTATCGTTTAAGGTCAGCACGGCTTCGGGAAACTGCAATCCGAGCGTAGCCAGGTTGATTTCGTCGGCGGGCAGGCGTGAGTCGGTCTCGCTATTGACGATGCTGAGCAAGCGCTCGATATTGATGTTGTTGGCAGGCCATCGAATCGGTGCTTCGATTAACCATCCCGATGCTTCCCGTCGCAGGCTTAGCGAGGCATCGGCGGTTTGTATGCCAATGGTTTGAACATCTGCTGGCTTGAGCGTGCTAATGCGTTGTTGCGCTTGATATCCGGTGGTTACGCCGAAGCGATTACCGACATAGGTTAAGATCACGATCAGGACGACCAGTACATAGTTTATGATCCAGCGCCGCGAAAACATCAGCGTTTACGACGTTGCAGCCAGATGCGTAATCCGCTGGCCAGTAAACCCAGCGGTAACAGCAACAGAAACGTAAATGCGATCGCATACTGGCTGTATTGCGACAGCTCCAGGCGGGTATCCGGAGCCGGCCGAGGACTGATTGCAATCAGTCGGTCATCGTGGCTCAACCAGTTAATCAGGTTAGTTCCGATCTCGAGGTTGCTGCCATTGCCGAGGTAACGATTTGACAGGAAATCAGCATCTCCGATGATAACCACGCGTTGCTCGACTGCTGCGCCATCGACACCGGGCTGGCTGCGTGCCAGGGTCATGCCGATATTCAGCGGCCCGGGAATTTCGTCATCGTCATCACCGTTAAATATCTCGCCACGCAGCTCACCGGTTTCATTCCAGCTGCGCGAGTCGCTACGTAGAAAATTCTGTCGCTGCCATTCATCGGCGCCGTGATACTCGAGCGCCTGCGCCTGCGGGAACAATGACATGCTCTCCAGGTTGCGGGTAATCGCGTGACGCGGATATTCCGCAACCAGTGCGAAGTCGACCCGATCCAGCCCCATCAACTGGCTGTTGGGGTCGACGATGATGCCGGGTAAAAATTCGATCGCGAGATGGTCTGCCAGCAAATCCAGCCCGTCGATCGCCTGTTCAGGGTCAGCAAGCCATAGTAGGCTACCTCCCTGATCGATGTAGTCACGCAATATTTCGATTTCACCGGGCAGCAATGGCACCTTGGGGCTGGCAAGGATCAGGACGTCGGTGTTTTCGGGAATACTATTGGTTTGCGTCAGGTTCAAGCTCTCTATGGTATAGCCCTTGCTGGCTAATCGTGTCGCCAGCAGGCTGAAATCATGGTTGGCCTCGCGATAGGGGTGGCGCTCGCCATGCCCTTCCAGGAAAACCAGCCAGCGCTCGCCCTGGCGCAGCAATCGCTGAATCGCGCTGCTGACATTGGCTTCATTGATCTGGTTAAGCTTTTCACTGCGTCCCTGGAATTCCAGCAATACCTCGCCATCGTAGCGAATATCGTGTGCACTTAGTAAGTCCGGGTGCAAATCCGGATTCAGGCTCTGATATTTGATATTCGACTGCAATTGCCGGTAGCGCTCGAACAGGGCTTCCAGCAGTGGCTTGCTCTCGTTTATCGGGGATACGAACAGGGTGATCTGCAGCGGATATTCGATACTTTCGAGCATCCGCGCCGACTCCTGTGACAGGCTATTGCGTTGATTGGCGCTCATGTCGATCGTGTAAGGATAGCGATTACTAAGCCAGGCTAGCACTGTAAGCAGCGCGATAAACAATAATAGAAATATTCCGGACTGGAGGCGAAACTGCAGCCTTACCCTTGAATCCACCTTCACAGCAGGCGCTCGCGGTCGAGTTGACGTATCGTCAATACCAGGAAACCGACGATCAACAGCAGGTAGTAGGCAATATCGCTGCTGTTAAAGATGCCTTCGAGCATCGACTGGTGGTGTTGCAATAACGAGAGGTAAGAAAGCACCGTGACCGAACCCCATTTCCAGTCGATAATCCACAGCATTAACAATACGCCAAAGGTACTGACCGCGGCGATGGTCTGGTTTTCGGTCAGGCTCGACAGGTAAAGTCCGATCGCACTAAAAGTAGCCAGCAGCAACAGCATGCCAAGGTAAATCGACAGTAATTTGCCACTATCCAGGCTGGTACCGAGGTACAACGATAACGGCATCAGCATTAACATTGTCACCAGAATAAATACAAACAGCATTAGCCCGAGGAACTTGCCCAGCACGATTTCCGACATGCTCAATGGGGCCGATACCAGCAGGCTAAGGGTACGATTGCGTTTTTCTTCTGCGATCGAGCGCATCGTCAGTAGCGGCATGATCATTAACAGGATGATGGCGGCCACGTGCATCAGCGGGGTTATCACGAGATCGGTTACGCCCGGTGTATTCTCGAACTGCATCAGTTGGGGCTGCATCAGGTAATAATTATCCAGGTTGCTCAGGAACAGGAAACCGAGAATAGCCTGAATAACAGCGAGCAGGATCCAGGCCAGTGGTGAACAGAACATGGCGCCGATTTCACGTCTGGCAATTACCCAGATCATCCTGCAACTGCCTCTTCGGTATGGGTCAATTCGATAAACAGGTCTTCGAGAGATTGTTGCTCGGGAATCAGTTCGTACAGCCCCCATTCCTGTTGTGCCGCTGTGGCGACCAGTGCATCCGCGTTCGTGTCGGGGGCAAAAAAGACGCGAAAACGTCCTGCTTCAAGCGCTTCGACATGATCGACACCCGCCACGCAAGACAATGCTTCGAGCGGGACGGTTTTGCGCAGTGCAAGCCTGACGGAACTTTCGTGACCCTGGTTTAACGATTCAGTTGAAGCACTGTAAATCAGCTCGCCCGCGCGAATGATCTGCACCCGGTCGCAGGTAGCCTGGACCTCGGAGAGTATATGCGTAGACAGGATTACGCTGTGCTGGCTGCCCAGGGTGCGTATCAAGGTGCGTATTTCTCGAATCTGGATCGGGTCAAGTCCGACCGTTGGCTCGTCCAGGATAACTACCTGTGGGTCATGCACAATCGCCTGGGCTATGCCGACGCGCTGCTGATAGCCTTTTGACAGGTTGCCAATCAGGCGTCTGCCGACATCTTCCAGTCCGCACAGCTGTTTGACCCTGTCCACCGATGCCATAACCTGGCCGCGCGGGATGCGATGCAAACGCGCGCAGTAGCGTAGATATTCGTCAACACCGGCATCGCGATACACCGGCGGTTGCTCGGGTAGATAACCGAGATGCTGCTTGGCCGCTTTGGGTGCTTCGAGAATATCATGACCGGCGATACTGACTTCGCCTTCGCTCGGCGCCAGATTGCCGGTGATTACCTGCATCGTAGTCGACTTACCGGCGCCGTTCGGGCCCAGGAATCCAAGCACTTCGCCCGCTTTCAAGGTAAAGCTAAGGTGACTGATCGCGCGGTGATTCTGGTAAAAACGGGACAGGTTTTCAACCTGAACGAGTGCCTCTGTCATGGATTACCCGGGGGGTTTGTTTCGCTCTAATCATACCTTACTGGTTACGATATGAAAGCTTGTTAGGCAAGGAATCCTGCAAGCATAAAAAAACCGGCTGGCGCCGGTTTTTTTAATCAGCTGTGACAATCCTACTTGATTTTGGATTCTTTGTATTCGACGTGCTTGCGTACCACCGGGTCATACTTCTTGAACACCAGTTTGTCAGGGGTATTCTTTTTGTTCTTGTCGGTGGTGTAGTAATGGCCGGTGCCCGCAGTTGAAACCAGTTTGATCAAATCTCTCATGACTTTACTCCTAGCACTTGATGCCGCGCTTGCGCATGTCAGCGATCACCGCGTCGATGCCGTTTTTGTCGATAATGCGCATGCCCTTGGTGGAGAGGCGCAATTTAACCCAGCGGTTCTCGGTTTCGACCCAGAATTTGTGCGTATGCAGGTTGGGCAGAAAGCGACGACGCGTCCTGTTATTCGCATGTGACACATTGTTTCCGCTAACAGGTTTTTTACCTGTTACTTGACATACCCGGGACATGGTGGAACTCCGTTGAATTACGAGAATCGATTTAAGGGCGCGAACTCTACCAGAAGCATATCGAGGATTCAAGCTGCTTAAAGCCGTAATCTTTCGATTTTACAGGGATTTGGCGTTTCCTTTTAGCGCCCTCTACAGCTAAGATTGCAGCCTGCCAATCAACCCCGGATATTAGCTTGATGGACATCGTTTTCATACATGACCTGCAAATAGAAACCGTGATCGGAATTTACGACTGGGAGCGCAAGATCAGGCAAACCATCAGCCTCGATATCGAAATGGCGACCGATATCAGCAAGGCTGCAAAAAGTGACAATATCGACGACACCTTAAGCTACAAAACCGTCGCCAAGCGCCTGATCGAATTTATCGAGGAGAGCGAATTTGAGCTGGTCGAAGCACTCGCCGAAAGAATTTGCGCAATAGTGATGGATGAGTTTGCCGTTCCCTGGGTGAAATTGACGCTGCACAAGCCCGGCGCAGTGCGTGGCTCCAAGTCGGTCGGAGTGATCATCGAACGTGGCGCCAGGCCGGCATGAGTGCCCGCGTCTACGTGAGCCTGGGCAGCAATGTCGATCGTGAAGTCATGATTCGGCAGGCGGTCGAATTGCTGCGGACGCATTTAGGCAAGCTTGACCTGTCCCCGGTCTATGATTCAGCCGCAGTGGGTTTCGATGGCAGTAATTTTCTGAACCTGGTGGCGGGTTTGAGTACGAGCCTCGAAGTCGGGTCGGTAGTCGAGATATTTCGGGACATCGAAGATCAACTGGGGCGCGATCGCAGCCTGCCCAAGTTTGCCAGTCGTCCGATCGATCTTGATATCCTGACCTTTGACGACCTGATTCTCGACGTGCCGGGAATACGCATACCGCGTGCGGAAATCCTGTACAACGCTTTCGTGTTAAAACCCTTGCAGGATATTGCCGGGGATCGTCTACACCCCGAAGTGGGAGAAACCTATGCGGCGCTGTGGCAACGAATGGCTCCCAACGCGCCACGCCTGGATATTTATGCAATGCAGTTGCAGTGATTTCGACCGTGGCGGGATTGGTGGGCTAAGCAAGAATTTTATGCAGGGTGGAGACCAGCGCGTCGCATTCGGGGTCGCTGCCGATCGAGATGCGCAGGCAGTTGTCGATGCGCGCCTTGTTGAAGTAGCGCACCAGGATACCGGCTGATTTCAAGTCATGGTAGAGCGTTGCGGCGGCGGTGCGGGCATGACGCACGAAGATGAAGTTGCTGCTCGATGGGAACACTTCGAAACCCAGTTGTTGCAGCTCTGCGCGCAAGCGTTCGCGGCTCGCGATGACCTGCTGGCGGCATTGTTGAAAGTAGTCTTCGTCAGTGAGGGCAGCAATGGCGCAGGCGCTGGCGAGACTGTCTACCGGGTATGAGTTAAACGAGTTTTTCACCCGCCGCAATGCTTCGATCAGGTTTTCCTGGCCGAGCGCAAATCCCAGGCGTAGCCCGGCAAGGCTGCGCGATTTGGAAAACGTCTGTACTACCAGCAGATTGGGAAATTCCGCGATCAGCTGGCTCGCCGATTCAGCCCCAAAATCAACATAAGCTTCATCGATAATAACGACCGATTCAGGATTATCCGCGAGTAATTCGCGAATAGCTGCGGTTTGCAGGGCGATTCCGGTAGGTGCATTGGGATTGGGAATAATGATGCCGCCGTTATCCGCTGCATAATCCCGAATATTGATACGGAACTGCGAGTCCAGGGCCGGCTGGTGATATTCGATCTGGTAAAGTTTGCAATAAACCGGGTAAAAGCTGTAACTGATATCGGGAAACAGGATCGGGTAGTCCTGCCTGAAAAATGCCTGGAAAGCATGTGCGAGCACTTCGTCGGAACCGTTACCGACAAAGATCTGGCTGGTGTTCAGGCCCTGGTTAGCAGCCAGTGATGCAATCAGGTCTGTGCTCTCCGGGTCCGGGTATCGGCGCAGTTGCGCTACCTCGAAATTCTGCAGCACGTTTGCGACCGCCGGTGACGGCGGGTAGGGGCTTTCATTGGTGTTGAGCTTGATGTATTGCTGATCCTGCGGCTGCTCACCGGGGGTGTAAGGATCGAGGCTCTCGATTTGTTTGCTCCAGTATCTATTCATATTTTTCTTCTAGCTTGTCAGCAGGCGTCCGCCATCGACATGGATGATTTCACCAGTGATGTAGTCACTCGTCGCCAGGAATAACGCGGTATCAGCGATTGACTGTGGCGTTCCGCAACGCTTTAGCGGCACCTGGTCTAGAATCGCCTGTTGCCGTTTTGCAGAAATTACCTCGTCGCCATCGGGCCACAGGATGGCGCCCGGGGCGATACCGTTAACCCGTACTTCGGGCGCAAGTTCCCGCGCCAGCGATTTGACCAGCATCTGGTTGGCGGCTTTGGCGCTACAGTAGACACTATGCTGGTTTAACGGTAGCGCCGCGTAAATATCGACCATGTTAATAATGCAGCCCGAACTACGCTGCAGCGCCGGGTAGCAGGCCTGTGAAAGGAATAACGGTGCCTTGTAATTACTGGCTATCAAATCATCCCAGGCTTGCTCGTCGATTTCGCCGAATTTGGTCGGATAGAAACTGGACGCATTGTTAATCAGGATATCGAGTCCGTCAAAAGCACTACAGGCCTGGGCTGCCAGCTCCTCAAGTTCGGCAACCGAGCCTAACTCGGCGCTCAACGCGATCGCGGAGTTTTTGCGTAGCTGGTTGAGCTCGGCTACCAGTGACTGTGCCGCTGCTGATGAGGCACGGTAATGGATAATGAGATTTGCACCATTTTGATGTAAAGTGCGTGCGATCTGTGCACCCAGGCGATTGGCCGCACCGGTTACGAGCGCGGATTTTGCAGTTAATAACATCGATTTAACGAAAGCCTTAAACCGTCATCATATCATCCTCGCAAGCCAACGCTAAGCCGAAGCCGTGAATCATGGAGTAACGCAGTAGTGCCGACCGAATTCAACTCACAGGGGCTGGAATTGCCGCCGCCCGATGACACTGCAGTTGCACATAGCACCCGACTGGTGCAGGCAATTATTGCCAGAATCGAACAGCGGGGCGGGTTGATCGGATTTGACGAGTACATGCACATGGCCCTGTATGAGACGGGTCTCGGGTATTATTCGGCGGCGACTCCCAAGTTCGGCGCACAGGGTGATTTTGTGACTGCTCCTGAAATATCACCTATGTTTGGATTCTGTCTGGCGCAACAAGTGAATGCCCTGGTTACCCAGGGATGTCAGGCGAGGATTCTCGAGTTTGGCGCCGGTAGCGGCAAGTTATGCGCCCAAATTCTGAATTCGTCGCCAGGTCTCGAGCACTATCATATTCTGGATTTGAGTGCCGAACTGAAGCAACGGCAACAGCGCTACCTGCGCGCCCAGCTGTCGGCGGAACTGTTTCACAAAATTGACTGGTTAAGCAGCTTGCCAACGGATTTTGATGGTATCGTACTCGCCAATGAAGTACTTGACGCTATGCCGGTGCATATCGTGCAGAAACAGGGCGACTGGATGGAGCTCGGGGTCGGTTACGATGGGCAGAGTTTTACCTGGCAATCTTTCGCGCCAGGCAAGCCTGTACTGGACGCGATCCGATCTATCGAGGCCCGCCTGGGAGCGCTTCCTGACAACTACTGCAGTGAATTGAATTTGAATTACCCGGCCTGGTTTAACGCCCTTGCGCAAAGTTGTAAACGTGCCGTGGTGCTGATCATCGATTATGGTTATGAGCAGGCGCATTATTACCATCCTGCACGCAGCCGCGGCAGCCTGACCTGTCATTACCGGCATCGAGTGCACAACGATCCGCTGATTTATCCCGGGTTACAGGATATCACCGCATTCGTGGATTTTGATGCCTGCGCCGATGCCGCTGAGAACGCGGGATTTGTGCTCACCGGGCTGGTGCCCCAGGGGCAGTTTTTGCTCGCCAATGGCTTGCTCGAGGAGGCGCAACGACAGACCCTGGATAGTGACACTGTCACACAACTGGCAGTGTCCCAGCAGGTGCAAACCCTCAGCCAGCCGCAGGAAATGGGGGAGAAGTTCAAAGTGCTGGCAATGCAGAACAACCTGGCTCTGGAAATGCCGGCGATGCAGCGGGGAATGGCATATGGATAGCCTGGAAATTGTAATCCTCGCCCTGGTGCAGGGTCTTACCGAATTTTTACCTATTTCGAGTTCGGCGCACCTGGTGTTGTTGCCGCAGCTGTTGGACTGGGCCGAGCATGGGCTGGTGTTCGACGTAGCCGTGCATATCGGATCGCTAGCCGCGGTGCTTTATTATTTTCGGGTCGAAGTAAGCAGGATGCTCAAATCCTGGTTGCACTCGCTGGTTGGTGGCGAAGCAGATCAGGACAGTTTACTTGCCTGGTGGGTGATCATCGGTACCTTGCCGGCGGTTTTGGTGGGTTTCATGTTGCAGGGGCCAATCGAGGAAAAACTGCGTACTCCGTGGATTGTGGCCCTGGCATCGATCGGATTCGGTTTACTGTTGTGGCTGGCCGATACGCGCGCACAGAAAACCCGGACCGAGTTCCAGCTGAATTTAAAAGATGTTTTGATCATCGGTTGCAGCCAGGTGCTGTCGTTGATTCCGGGTACTTCGCGCTCGGGGATCACGATCACGCTGGGACTCTTTCTTGGGCTGACCCGCAAGGCGGCGGCCCGCTTTTCATTTTTGCTGGCCATGCCGGTTATTTTTGCCAGCGGGGTATTGCAGACGATACGCATGTTGACCGAAGTGCATCCGATAGAGTGGACTGATCTGATGTTGGGCGCGACCATATCGGCGATCAGCGCCGCGCTTTGTATTCATTTTTTTCTGCGCCTTGTCGATCGTGTGGGAATGTTGCCGTTCGTGATTTACCGGGTGCTGCTAGGCGTGGTAATTCTGGCATTGCTGGGCTAGGCAGGATCCCTGATGACGCCATCGGCTGAAAATCCTGTATCGTCGCCCGGGTTGAAACTGGTAAAAGTCTGGTACCTGCTGGGTGGGCTCATGTTGTTGATGGTTGGCGCTGTCTCATTGATGCCGGTACCCGATGTCGGTGTCAACGATAAGGCTTCACACCTGGTGACCTATTTTTTCCTGGGCGGCTGGTTCAGCCTGTTAGCCACTAGCCGGGTTAGCCTGGGATGGACTATCGGCGGACTGATTGCATATGGAATCTTACTCGAGTTGTTGCAGGGCATGACTGATTATCGTTACGCCGAATGGCCCTCCTCCACTCAGTGGAATGACGTTTAATCTGGACGATATTCTCAATACTAACAAAGATCAAGTACTGGAAGGACCGGAACTATTGGAAATTGTCACCATGCTGGACGTTTTGGAGGACATTTCACTGTGGTCGACGGGATTGCTCAAGTACAATGCAACCGAGTTTGTCGAGCTACCAAAACTAGCCGGATGTATACAAGTCAATACTACACTGCAAGAATTACTCCACAATGCTTTTGATA
>CAWCBX010000008.1:0-13215 GCA_963793595.1 uncultured Gammaproteobacteria bacterium
TCATGATGGTTGGGAGGTCGAATATCGTGTGCGTCGTCCCGATGGTGATTTGCGTTGGGTTAAGGAAGTCGGCCGGGCGCATAAAAGAAAGGGTGACGAGGTCGAGCAAACCATTGGCGTATTGCAGGATGTCACCGAACAGAAAAAAATTGAGCAGGAACTGCGATATAAGGATGCGCTGGCTAACCAGGCCGAAGCGATTACCGATATCGGGCATTTTATTTACGATGAAATCAAGCGCAAGTACCTGTTCGTAAGTCCGGGCCTGGCGAATATTTTCGGCATGGATGTGAATGACATGATCATCAAGATCATATCCAGGGAAGGGGAAATGATGAAGATCCATGCCGATGATCGCGACCGCGTGCAACGTGCTAATGACAAGTTCATGGCCGAAGGTGGTAGTTGGCAGGTTGAGTATCGCTTGCTGCGTGGTGACGGAGAAGTTCGCTGGGTACGTGAAATGGGTCGGGCGCTGCTGATGACGCATGGAATTCCGGAACAGACCATCGGTGTAATACAGGATATTACCGAGCAGAAAAACGCGCAGCAGGAAATCATCAAGGCGAAGGATACCCTCGAGCAGCAGGTGGTCGAACGCACCCGGGAACTTGCCAACACGGTTCAGCAATTGCAGGTGGAAATCGAGAGCCGTGAAAAAATAGCCGCGGAGCTCGACTTTCTGGCCAACCACGATGCGCTCACCGGACTGCCGAGTCTACGGTTGTGCAAGGATCGCCTCGATCAGTCGTTGGCGGAAGCAAGGCGCAATCGTCAGACCTCGGCAGCCATGTTTCTGGATCTCGACGGTTTCAAGAAAATTAACGATCAGCATGGTCATGAATTTGGTGACCTGGTATTGAAGGCTACCGCGGACCGCATCAAGGCTGAAATTCGCGAAACCGACACCGTCGCTCGCATCGGTGGCGATGAGTTCGTTATCATTCTCTCCAGCCTGCCTGAAATAGAAATTGCAAATCGAATTGCCGCCAGCGTAATCGAACAGATTGCGCGGCCGTTCGACATTAAAAATACCGAAGTCCTGATCAGTGCGAGCATCGGTATTTCGCTGTATCCGCAAAATGGCACCACCGCTGAAGCGTTGATTCGTTCGGCCGACAAGGCGATGTACCGGATCAAGCGCAAGGGTAAAAACGACTTTGGTTTTAGCGGTGCTCTCGATCCTGATTTAGATGTTGATAAGGGCGTTTCCTGATACGGTATTGACAAGGCGACGCATCGGATAAAAGTCCTGCCAGTAATTCCCTGGTTTGTGCAACCGGATTGACTCAAGATAAATAACTCGTAGTGACTCTTATCAGCGGATAAGCTTAGCGTTTTGACTCGCTCCGGAGTTACGCCTTAATGGCTCGTTATCAAACCAATAACCTGCTCGGCATCGGGCTGATGATGCTGGCAATGCTGCTGTTTGAGGTAATGGATGCGGTCGCCAAGTGGCTGGTTAGCGCGGATATGTCGGCGATCCAGGTGATAGCGATACGCAGCTGGATGATGCTGGTCATGATCCTGGCGATTCTCGGAATCAGGGGCGAACTGGCTGAGCTCGCTACCAGGAAACCCCTGCAGCACGCTATACGTGGGTGTATCGGTTTCTTTGCCCCCTTCACATTTTTTACTTCCCTTAAATTTCTGCCGCTGGCAGATGCAACCGTGGTTTTCTTCAGCTCCACTTTTGTGTTGACCGCGGCTTCCGCCCTGTTTTTGAAAGAACAGGTCGGAATTCATCGCTGGAGTGCCGTGGTGATTGGTTTCGTCGGAGTCGTGATCGCGATGAATCCGCAGGGAGAAGGGGGTATCAACGCCTACCTGCTGGTACTCGTCGCAACCACGATTTACGCGATGATTTTTATCTCCGGCAAACATTTGTCGGCGACCGACTCGGTTATTTCACTGGTTTTTTCGCTGCAACTCGGCATGGGATTTATGGCTACGCTGATGCTGCCATGGGTATGGGTTCCGGTCACGCTCGCAGTGCTGGGGAAACTCATGCTGATGGCGGCGATCGCGCTGGCTGCGCACTATCTCTTCGCGGCGGCCTTCGCGCGAGCGGACGTATCGGCGCTGGCGCCGTTTGAGTATACTGCGCTGGTATGGGCGACCCTGATTGGCTATGTCATCTGGCTCGATATCCCATCAACCGAAGTCTGGATCGGAGCGGCGATCATAATTAGCTGTGGACTCTATGTCATCCACCGTGAAACAGTGCGGCACCGGGCCCAGGCATGCAGTCGTGTGGATTAGCGGAATCTCGACACTGTCGTGTAACCAGGTGAGGAGACAGGAAATGAAACTAACTTTTTCGATCAAGCCATTTCTATATGAAACTGCAACGACAGGGTTACGCAAAAATTCGATCCTGAACATAACCGTTTAGTAGTCACGTTATCTCAGTGGATTGAAGCGGCGCATGGCTCTATCATCGAGTTTGATCAATGAGCATCGCGATCATCCCGCGCTCGGGATCTGGACCTTCATCGGCAACCTGTTGCTGATGGCATTACTCAGCGCCGCGGTGCGCGAACTGGTTAATCGTGACTATCCGTTAAGCGAGGTGCTGTTATTTCGCTACTTGTTCGCGAGTGTTTTTTTCTGGATTATTCTTTTATCGACTGCGGGGTTGGCGGGTCTTGCCACGCAAAGGCCTTTAGATCATGCCATTCGCAGTATCAGCGGCATTATCAGTCTCGGCCTGTTGTACTTCGCGATCACCCGTATCCCGATCGCCGATGCTACGGCACTCTCCTACGCAGCCCCCATTTTTATCACGGTGTTATCCATTTTTCTGCTTGGTGAGGTCATCGGCTTGCAGCGCTGGCTCGCGGTTATCGCGGGTTTCATCGGGGTGTTGCTAATCGCCCGACCCCAGGCTGATGGCTGGGATATCGGGGTGATTGCCGCGGCGGGGTCGGCTGTAACCGGTGCATTGGTGGCAATCTGGCTGCGCAAACTCAGTAGTAGCGAGAAGTCGGTCAGCATCGGAATTTACTACAATAATCTCGGTTGCCTGGTTTGCCTGGCCTGGGTGTTACTGTCGGGATGGTTGACCCCGCGCGGCGCCGATCTGTGGCTTTTCCTGGGATTCGGACTTGGTTGTGGAATGCAACAATGGCTGTTAACGGTCTCATTTCGCTATGCGGAAGCGAGCCTGCTGGCGCCGTTTGAATATCTGGCGATGGTTTTCGCCGCTATCGTGGGTTTTGTTTTCTGGGGCGAAGTGCCGGTGATGACGACCTGGATCGGGGGCGCAATTATCGCCGCGAGTGGCCTGTTTATCTTCATGCGCCGACAGAAAAGCAAGCCGCCGCCCAGGCGGGTTGAAGCGGTTGCGATTGAGTAACAAAACGCTAACGCTGCTGGCCTCGATGCTGGTTACTTTCGTGCTTGGTTCGGTGCACGCGTTTTCGGTATTTATCGTATCTTTTGAAGCACTGCTTGGGCTGCCACGCTCCGAGATCAGCTTAATCTATTCCTTTGCCCTGGTCGCGATTACGCTGGCGGTGCTACTGGGGTATCGATTTTATAACTTGCTGGCGGCCTGGTGGCTAATCTTTATTACCTGTTTAATCGCCGCCGCGGGGCTTTTGCTGGCAGCGAACGCGACGAGTTGGTGGGTACTCTTTGCCGGCTATAGCCTGGCGTTCGGTTTTTGTAACGGTGTCGGCTACGGCTTCAGCCTGCAACTGGTGGGACGGGTGATGCCTGAAAACAAGGGCTTCGCGATGGGCGCGGTCACCGCGGCCTATGCCGTGGGCTCGATTGTTTTCGCCAAGATATTTGCCTGGCGCATCGCGCTGGTATCGGTAGAGTCGGCATTGCTGTCAATTGCCATTGCTATTATCGTCTGTGGAACGGTCGCCGCAATCATGCTGCGCCTGGCCCGTGCCAGCTATGGTGAAGCGCATTTTGACGATAACCAGGAACAGCCGGTCAGAGGTCAGCGCAAGCTTATCCAGTTCTGGATCGCATATATGACCAGTGTATTTGCGGGGCTGATGGCAATTGGGCATGCCGTCGGCATTGCGTTGTCCAAGGATGCCAGTATCGAGCTCGCCACCCTGGCGGCGATAGCAATCGGAATCGGCAGTGCGACAGGCGGATTTCTCGCCGGATGGCTGGTCGATCGCTGGCCGGCGAGCCGTTTCCTGATCGGGTTACCACTGCTGTCGGCGTTTGCGCTGCTCGGCATTGGCGCCACGGAAAGTGCATTGGTCGCGGTAATACTGCTATCCCTGGTCGGATTTTCTTATGGATCGATAATAGCCATTTACCCGGTAGCGATATCAAATTACTTCTCGGCACGAGGCCCGCAAGCCTACGGTCGGGTATTTATCGCCTGGGGGTTTGCCGGACTGCTCGCACCCTGGAGCGCAGGATTAATATACGATCTGCGCGGGGGCTACGAACTGGCTATGCTATTTGCCGCGGCGATCGCAATATTGTCAGCATTCTGTGCCGCAATTTTCAGACTCGGAAAACCCGCTTAGCGCCAGGATTGCCGTCAACGTCTATATCGGTTGTCACGGTTGCATTCTTCCGGGCGATAATGTTCCAATCAGGCGCATGCAACAACAATCTAATTTGCTGGGCTGTCTATGGATGATGGCCGGGGGGCTGCTATTTGTCGCCGTGACTGTACTGGTACGCTACCTCGGCTCCGATATGCCGGCGGTTGAGGCGGCTTTTATTCGCTACCTGATCGGAGTGTTCCTGTTGCTACCCATGCTTTGGCGGCTGCACTGGCGGGGCATCAGGCCGGACAGGTTCAGGCTCTACTTTTTGCGTGGCATCCTGCACGGTATCGCGGTCATGCTATGGTTTTTCGCGATGGCGCGAATTCCATTGTCGGAAGTTACCGCGATCGGCTTCTCGACGCCGGTGTTCACTGCGCTGGGCGCAATTTTGATATTTCGTGAACAGGTCAAGACGCGTCGCATGATGGCGATCCTGGCCGGCTTTGTCGGTACCTTGATCATCCTGCGACCCGGCTTTCAAACTATCGAGGCAGGCTCGCTGGCACAGTTGATTGCGGCATTTTGTTTCGCGGGCTCTTTTCTGTTTACCAAGCATATGACGCAGAGCGCGAGCTCGGGCGAAATCCTGGTGATGTTGACTATTTTCTGCACGCTTACCCTGTTGCCTGGCGCCATCTACTACTGGCGTCAACCGACGCTGCTGGAAGTCAGCTGGTTGGCCCTGGTCGCGGTTTTTGCTACTGCCGGGCACTATGTGATTACACGCGCGATCGCCTATGCACCATTGACGGTTACCCAGCCGCTCTCATTTTTGCAGCTGGTGTGGGCGATAATTTTTGGTTACTGGTTGTTCGACGAAGTTCCGGATAGCTGGGTTATCGTCGGCGCGTCGATCATAGTGGCCGCGATTAGTTACCTCACGCACCGCGAAGCGGTGGCTGCACGCCGCCGCAAGATGCTGGCCGCTGAGTCGTCATCACCGGTTTAATCCAGCGCCGCTTCGAGCGCCTGTAAAATCCTGCTTACGTCGTTCAGGTTGCCATAGTGCACCAGCGATAGACGTACCACGCCGTCCTCCGGATCGATACCGAGGTCGCTGATCAGTCGGTGCGCGTAAAAGTTGCCATGCTCACTGCCGATTCCGGCATCCTGCAGCTTGCGGGTTAATGATGCCGAGCTTTGCTGGAGGGGTTTGAAGGCGATGGTCGGTGCGCGATCGTTGTCATTGGTGTGAGATTTGCCGAGCAGGTGCAGATCCTTATGACTATGCACAAATTCCAGCAACGGTGCTGTCAGTTCATTTTCATGCTGCAGTATTAACTGGTGGATATCGTCGAGCCGATGGTTACGCGATTTATCGGTTTCGCCAAAATGATGCTGATGCAGGTCATCGAAATAGTCGAGTACACCGGCGCAACCGGCGACCTGCGCATGCTGCGGTCCCGCAGGATTGAAATCCTTGGCTGGATTTCCGGCATTAAAATAATGGGCCTGCGATGTCATATCACCGTGGACCTCCGCATTGACATAGAGAATGCTTTGATGCGGACCAAAAACCTTGTAAAGGCTGAACGTATAGGCATCGACGCCCAGCGACTTCAGGTCGGATATATGATGCGGGGCATAGGCGACCGCATCGATGAATACGCGTGCATTGCTACCGAGTTTGATGGTTTTGACGATTTCCGCAACCGGGTTAACCGTGCCGACGATGTTCGAGCAATGCGTGAAGAATACCCAGCGGGTATTGTCACGCAGCAGTGGCAGCAGCGATTCGATATCTAACAGGCCGGTTTCGGGGTCCACTTCCCATTGCCGGATCGTGGCGCCTGTTTCGAGCGCTTTGCGACGCCAGACACCACTGTTGGCTTCATGGTCCTGGTTGGTGACAATGATTTCGTCGCCGGGTTTCCACAGTTCGCCGATGGCCTGCGCCATGACATAGGTATTTATCGATGTAGAAGGCCCGATAGTCAATTCGGAACGGCTGATGTTCAATGCCTCTGCCCAACCGTCATACGCCCGGTCCATCGCTACGCCTGCCTCGGCTGACGGCGTAAAGCGCGAGTAGGGTTGCACCCGCGTATGGTGATTGTAGTGCTCGAGTACCTTGTTAGCCTGGTTGCAGACATAGCTGCCTCCGGCGTTACAGGCAAAGACGAATTCGGGGTCGTCGTTCAGTTGGTCGAATTGCGACCGGACAAAGTCAATGTCGAGTTTCATAATAGTCTTCCGTAGAAATTTTTTAATGGTAGTTGTTTCTATACTCGGTATAAGCCGATTCAAAACGCGCCAGGTTTTTGTCCGTGTAATCGGCGAAATCCATATCGATCTTCGAATAAAGTTCCGACACCATCGACCACATGGTTTCGCGCAGTAATGATGCGCATTTCATTGCGTGGTAGCTGGCAAGTTTTACCGGGTCGGGATCTGTGCCGAAATATCGTTGCAGCATAAGCAGTTCCTGCGCAGCGTCAAGTTCATTATTCGATGCCAGATTTGACAGGTCGAATAACGGGCTATTGAAACCGGCGTAGTCGAAATCGATCAGCCAGATCCTGTCGCCGTCATCGATGAAATTAGCAGGTAACAGGTCGTTATGACCAAACACGATTTCGACCGGGCCTACCGCGGCCTCGAGCTCGCGAGATATCTTTGCCAGTTCGGGCAGGCGCCCGGCGTGAGCGCTGCCACCCTGCATAAGCAGGTTGTGGTAGTGGCGTAACACCTGGAATACCCAGAACATTACCGCTATGCCATTGAACTGTTCCGGTACTTCGTGATGGAAGCGATGCAATAATTCCAGGATACGCTGCAGATTGGCGTCGACGCGCACCTCGGCTTCGGTAAATACCCTGCCTTCGATAAACCGGGTCACCAGGATACCTGCTTCGTGATGTACCAGTTCGGGACTGACACCAACCTTGAAAGCAGCCTGGCTGCTCGCAACTTCATTTGCGCGGGAAATCAGGTGAATCGGGTCGTCTTCACCGAAGCGCACCACGAACTGATCGGCACCATCGCTTACCTTGAAATTGAGGTTGGTCATACCCCCGCTTAACGGTTCGATGTCGATCTTGTTTTTCCAGCAGGACAGGGCCGTGATACGGGCTGCGACGCTTTCGTTCATGTAGCGGGTTTTTCCAGGTACCGATCGCGGCATGATAGCATCGACATCACTATGCGCAATCAGGCAAGGCATTTCTTTACCCGGGGCTGGTGTCAGTTCAACTTCGACCCGGTATTGTTCGACTGGGTTAACGCGACTCTGGCGTCGGCACGCGCGACTCTGCAGGATCCACGGCAGCAAAAGTGGCTGCGCTATCAGAAAACCTGGTTTGCCGGAGTCAACGCATTGCCCAACGACCCACAGGGTGTTGTTGCCAATAGCGGGCCCTTGCGTGGCAAGGCGATAGATTTCATAGCGGATCAGTTGAAGCTTGAGCATTTTGCCTGGGATCGGGCCCAGGTTTCGGTTTGTTATCCCGGTTATCCGCAACCGATGGCGGGCGAATCCCCCGGGAAGGCGCGTTATCGGCGTGAGCGCGACGCCGCGCATGTCGATGGCTTGTTGCCCGAAGGTCCCGAACGGCGGCGCCATTTGCGCGAGTACCACGGTTTTATTCTCGGTATCCCGATGGTCGAGTTTGACGCCGATGCTTCACCTTTTGTGGTATGGGAGGGTTCGCACGAGATTATGCGAAACGCGTTCGCGCAGCGGTTTGCGGGCATTCCACCCGAACAATGGGGGGAACAGGATGTGACCGAGGTTTACCACGCAGCCCGCGAACAGGTATTTGGCGCCTGCGAGCGCCGCGAAATCCATGCCCGGCCCGGTGAGGCATTGCTCGCACATCGACTGGTGCTGCACGGCATGGCGCCATGGCGCAATCATGCTGTTGCCGACGCCGATGGGCGCATGATCTGTTATTTTCGCCCCGATCCGTTCGGGCCTTACGAGTGGCTTAATAATCCTTGAGGAGGCTTCGAGGGGGTCAGAGCAGATTTTTCTGTAACAACGGAGTAGATAAAGGAAAGTACTGGAGAAAAATCTGGTCTGACCCCGACTTTCCCAGTCCTGAATCCTCGGGGTCAGACCACGCTTTTCGCCATACAATTCAACCTTCGCTCGGGAAATACCGAAAACCGTGCTCTGACCCCCTCGAAGAAAGAGACTGAATTACGTATCAGGTAAGAATAACGTTGCCGGTGGGGGTGTCGATGCTTGCCGACAGGTAAGGAGTCTCGTCATCGGCAATCGCTTCGACGTCGACCAGGTGGCTGGCCTCTATTGCGTCGAGCCGCGCGGTTATCCACCGCGGGCGATTATGATGTATGGTCAGATTCTGCAGCAGGCAATCGAAATCGGCCAT
This sequence comes from uncultured Gammaproteobacteria bacterium, assembly GCA_963793595.1. Classification (GTDB taxonomy): domain Bacteria; phylum Pseudomonadota; class Gammaproteobacteria. Next base: position 8,867 of record CAWCBX010000008.1, read on the forward strand.
GCCCTGTGATGGATGCGGGGTACTGTGCCATTGGATGCAATAGGGTAGCATCCCGCCCGCGAGCAAACGGCCATCGTCGGTCAACCCGATTTCCCATTTAAGATTGTCGCGACTGAGTGTGGTCGGGGTACCGATATCGAAACCCGCACTACCTGCCACCTGGCGAATATCAGCCGTATTCATCACCCAGGTAATGAGCCGCGGACCTTGCCTGATGGCAGCACGCATTAGCGCGTCGTCGAGTCCAAACCAGCGCGGCCGCGTCGGCGCCTCGGCCTCCGGGTCAATGGCGATGACTTCGAGATAGGCGTCGTTACCGAGTTGCATCAAGTGGTTGTGGGTACCCATGGTCCGATGAAACCCGCCTTTGGGAATCTCGATACCGAGGCATGAGCGGACATAGTCGACGCCCTGTTTCAGGGTATCCGCAGCGATAACGATATGATCGAGATTGTTCATCCCGCTATGGTAGATTACAACGCTACCTGTTAACAGTATTACGCGGTAGAATTTCATTCCCCAAATCTGCAGCGAGGTGACGCCAATGAATATTTTGACCAATCGAATCGAGTACCCGGTCGGTGACACCAGCCACCATGGATACCTGGCTTACGACGATGAAATAGCGGCGACCCGGCCTGGCATCGTGATTGTGCATGAATGGTGGGGATTGAATGATTACATAGTCAGGCGCGCGCATATGCTCGCAGAACTGGGTTATGTGGTACTCGCGATCGATATGTATGGTGGCGGACAGATAGCAGATAATCCCGACTCAGGCCGGAGCGCTGATGAAGGGTGTTCTGGAGGATATGGATACGGGCACGGCCGCGCTCAGGGCGGGTTACGATTTGCTCCTCGCCCAGCCCGGCGTGGATCCGCAACGTACCGCTGCAATTGGCTACTGCTTCGGTGGCGCGATGGTGCTGCACATGGCCCGAATTGGCTTGCCGTTATCCGCGGTGGCGAGTTTTCATGGCGCGTTGGGATCATTTCATACCGCTGTACCAGGCAGTATCAGGGCTAAGCTCCTGGTCAGCCACGGCGCCGCTGATTCAATGGTGAGCATGGACGATCTCGAGGGCTTCAAACAGGAAATGGATGCCGCCCAGGCCGACTACCAGGTATTGCTGCTCGAGGGCGCAAAACACGGCTTCAGCAATCCACAGGCGGATGTCAATGCCGAAAAATATGGCCTCGACCTCGGCTATCAACAACAGGCCGATGAACAGTCCTGGGCCGCGATGCAGACCTTGTTTGCCGACGTATTCTGATGACTATCGAAATGGATTTAAACGATGTGCGCCGTGATTATGAAGCGCATAACATTAGCCGCAAAGACATGGACTCCGATCCAGTTGTGCAGTTCGGGCATTGGTTACAACGCGCCCGCGACCTGGAACTGCTCGATGCCACTGCGATGACACTGGCCACGGCGGATCTCGAAGGCAAGCCATCGGCGCGCATCGTTCTGCTCAAGCATGTCGACACTGACGGATTTACCTGGTACACCGATTCGCGCAGTTTAAAAGGGCAGCAAATCGATGCCAACCCCAATGCCGCACTATTGTTTCACTGGCGCGATCTAAGCCGCCAGGTGCGGGTGCACGGCAGGGTTGAGGTGTTACCCGCGCATGATGCCGACAAGTATTTCCAGATACGCCCCGAGGGCAGTCGCTACAGCGCGGCTGCCTCGCGCCAGTCCGCCGAGGTGGAGAGTCGATCGCATCTGGAAGACGAGGTGCTGCGCCTGCGCGCGGCCTATCCGGACGGGGATGTACCGCGCCCCGACGACTGGCTTGGCTACCGTTTGACGCCTGAATATTTTGAATTCTGGCAGGGGCAGAGCAATCGACTGCATGATCGTATCGTCTATACAAAGGTTGAAAACGCCTGGGTGATGAAGCGGATTTCTCCGTAATGCTGGTGCCCGCGCTCATCGCATTCGGGCATTTCGTGGCTTTCTTCGCGCTGGCAGCTGCGCTCGTGCTCGAACTCACACTGATCGGCGAATCCCTGAGCGTCGAAACGGCAAGAAGAATTCAGCGTGCCGACCGCGTCATCGGCATGGCGGCGATACTGTTGCTGGTGTTTGGTTTCCTGCGCGTGATCTATTTTGAAAAAGGCAGCGAGTATTACTTTGGTAACACTTTTTTCCAGATCAAGCTCGGCTTGTTTTTTGTTGCGGCGTTGATTTCGCTGATCCCGACGCTGCAGTTTGTGCGTTGGAATCACGAGCTCAAACAGGGGATTGCTCCCGATTTGACGAGCGCATCGGTGAAGCGACTGAAGAGTATCATTCACTGGGAACTGGTGTTGATTGCCGGCATCATGCTGTGTGCTTCGTTGATGGCGAAGGGATTTGGCGTTTAGCCGGGTCATGACCCGGCCAATTATCGTCCCCGCGTAATCGGGAAAATTTCAAACTCGTCATGATTACAGCGATCCTGCCGGCGCAGGATTAAATATCGAGGAGAATAGTATGTCTGAGCAGAATAAAACCCTTAGCCTGGCGCAGGTAGATGACCTGGCACGGCGTGCGCTGGGTGCCTGCGGCGCTCATGGAAATCAACTGGATCTGGCCGTGCAATCGGTGGTCGATGCGGAATGTGACGGCATTCGTACTGTAGGGCTTGGTTATTTACCGCTTTACTGCGGGCATTTGCAGGTTGGCAAGATCAACCGGGATGCACAACCGAGACACGCGCAAGTTGCGCCATCGGCGTTGCGATCGTTGGCCGATAGCGGTTTTGCGCATGCCGCTTTCGCGGAAGCGGAAGCCGATTTTTTTGCCCTCGCCCATGCCCAGGGCATCGCGGCACTGTCGATTATCGACTCATATTCGGCCGGGGTGGTTGGCTGGTTCGTACAGCGTATGGCCAGCGCCGGGTTGATCGGGCTCGGCTTCGCCAACTCGCCCTCGGCGGTTGCACCGGCACCGGGCGCGAGCCCTTTTTTCGGAACCAATCCGATGGCATTTGCAATTCCACGGAACGGAAAAGACCCGCTAATCGCCGATATGGCAACCAGCCAGGTCGCACTGGTAACGATTAAGAAAGCCGCCGCCGAAGGTAAAGCGATTCCGCTCGGTTGGGGATATGACGAGGATGGTAACGATACCACTGATGCGGCTGCAGTGATCAACGGTGGCGCGCTGGCACCGGCCGGTGGCTATAAAGGAATGTTGCTGGGATTGCTGGTCGATTTGCTCGCTGGCGTGTTAAGTGGACCGAACTGCTCCTTCCAGGCGCCGGTGTTCAAGAACAATACGGGTGGCGAACCCAGGGTCGGGCAGTTTTTTATCGCTATTTCTCCGGGTGGGTTCACCCCTGGTGGAGAAAACGCCTACACCCATCGACTCGAAACCATGCTCGGCGCACTGGCGGCGGAGCCGGGAGTGCGGTTGCCGGGTTCACGCCGTCATGAATTCAGATTAAGAGCCGAAACCGAAGGCGTCGCGGTACCGAACGATTTGATCGATAAACTCGAGGCTTTCGCGGCCTCGACATAGCCCAAATCACGGTTTTCGTATCAAAAAGGCCTTTTTTTATAGTTCTTTCTGTTAACTATTTACATTTAAGATTCCCTTAAGGAACCAGCTGGATACTTGCCTCCATATTCTTTGAGAGGCAAGTCAAATGAACTTAGCAACCAGCGCAGCGACAACTATCCCGCTGCTCCCCAGGCTACCGGAATCGATGCCTGCAGGTAAACAGCCCTGCTTGATCGACGCACAGCACCCGCTGCGCCCGCAGGTGGAACAGTTTATTGCGCAGCGATTCCTTGATATGCATGGCGCGCGCATTTCCAGTTTCATGCCGTTGTTAATCGCGTTATTGAGTGAAGACGGGAAAATTCTGGCCGCAGTCGGTATTCGCAGTGCGGACTGTGAAGCGCTCTTTCTCGAACACTATCTTGATACTTCGGTTCAACAGGCCATCTCGAGCACTGCCGGACCAGCGATGCTGACGCCGGAAAGAGATCGTATCGTCGAAATTGGTAACCTGGCTTCGATCGATCGTCATGCCAGTCGAAAATTGTTCAAAGTACTGGCCTGCCTGCTGCAGGCCGAGAATTTTGAATGGGCCGTATTCACCGGTTGCAGTTCGCTACACCGCATGTTTAAAACCATGGGTATCGAAACGATTGGTCTTGGCAGAGCGTTGCAGGCACGTCTGCCTGTCGATCAGCAAACCTGGGGTGGCTACTACGAAGATAACCCCCAGGTCGTCGCCGGCAAGGTCAGTCGCGGAAGTATTTTACTTGTGCAAGACCCGGACGCGTCATCAAGTAGAGCCGTGGCATGAATACCCTGCTTACCAGTCTGGCGAAACACGCGCTCGCCTGGT
>CAWCBX010000009.1:0-7311 GCA_963793595.1 uncultured Gammaproteobacteria bacterium
CAGGTACTGGCACGCGGTTATCTCGAAGAAATCCTCTATGGATGGGACGAGGGCGTGGAAAGCAATGCGCTCGAAGTTCACATACACCACCTGCGCAAAAAACTCGATAGCAAGTTGATCAAAACTGTCAGGGGCGTCGGCTACAAGCTGGATATCGAGCGTGGCTGAGGTTGTTTCACTGCGTCGGCGCCTGACCTGGTATGTGGTTGCTATCGTGCTGCTTATGACCACGCTATCTGGAGCGCTCATCTACCAGGGCACCACCCATGAAACAGAGGAGATATTCAGTGCTTCCCTGGTACAGACGGCACGAATCCTGGATGGGCTGATTTCAAGGACGGAGATCGAGACTAACAAAAAGCGTTTAACGCGCGCGCTTGAACGCGGCCCGGATGCCCACGAGTATGAACGAAAACTGTTCTTTGCCGTACTCGATGCAGATAACCAGGTCCTGTTGCATTCAAGACAGTCACCCGATGTACCCATTGAAATTATCAATACCGGATTTTCCGAGTTTGAGTTCGAGGGGGAGAAGTGGCTTACTTTTGGGCTTAAATCGAGCCTGGATAATTTGCTGATTGTCGTCGGCGAGCGCAGCGAAATCAGGCAGGAGATTACCGAGTATATCGGCGGCGGGTTACTGTTGCCGCTAATTTTACTGTTACCGGCGGGGCTGTGGTTGTTGTGGCAGATCGTCGGGGTTGCGCTGAAACCGTTGCAGGATGTAAGCGACCAGTTGCGCCAGCAGGACCTCAAGGATTTGAAAATCATCGACGTCGTCGGTGTCCCCACGGAGATTAGCCCGCTGGTGGAGGCCCTGGACCAGATGATTATCGATCTCGATGCAGCTTACGCGCGCGAACGGCGTTTTGTCAGCGATGCTTCGCATGAATTGCGTAACCCTTTGGCATCGTTGTTGATCAACGTCGATAATGCGATCGAGGAAAGTCGCGACGCGGAGTCGATCGAGTCGCTGCAAAGCATGAAGACTAGTATCAAAAGGCTTTCCCACCTGGTCGCGCAACTACTGGAACTCAGTCATTTCGAAAACCCGCTGGTTAGCAGGGAGTTCGAACGGGTTGACCTGTACCAGATTTGCGACCGGGTAGTAAGTACTTTTGAACCACGAGCCGCTTTAAAGGAGCAGGAAATCGAGTTGCAGCCGACAGACGATCAATGTGAGATAGACGGGATTGATTCTTTGCTCACCAGCCTGGTTTCCAATCTGGTGGACAATGCGATTAAATACAGTACGGATGGCTGCAAGATACGGGTGCGTTGTTATAAAGATGAAAAAAACCTGGTGCTTGCGGTCGAAGATTCGGGTGCCGGACTGGATCCCAGTGAGCATGAAAAAGTGCTCGGGCGTTTTTATCGCGCGGCGGACACCAATACCCGCGGTGCCGGACTCGGCCTGTCGATCGTCAAGTCGATCGCGAAAATCCATTCCGCCCAAATTGAGCTGGGTGAATCCGACCTGGGCGGCCTCGCGATCAGGGTTCGCTTCCAATTAGGCTAATAATTCCAGCCTATATCCGGTAAAATCCGGCTGCACCTGCGCCCGACAGGTAGCGATTCAGGGTGGGTAATCCATGAGCTACAACAATCACAGCGTCCGAGTCGGCGCCGATATCGGTGGGACTTTTACCGATGTCGTGCTCGAGATCGGAGCGGATCAATACAGCGCAAAAGTGCTGACAAATTACAGCGAGCCCGAACAGGCGATTATCGATGGTTTGATCAAGGTGGTCGAGATTGCCGGAGTTGGCATCGAGCATGTCGATCAGTTGATTCATGGCACTACGCTGGCGACCAACGCGCTTATCGAGCAGCGTGGCGCCAGTACCGCATTTATTACCAGCAAGGGATTTCGCGATGTGATCGAAATGCGTACCGAGGGACGCTTCGAACAATACGACCTGAACCTGCGCCTGCCACCACCGTTGATTTCACGCGAGCATCGCTATGTTGTCGATGGTCGCGTCGCGGCCAGCGGCCGCGAGCTGGTGCCACTGGATGAAGCGGGTCTCGGCGAAATAGCACGGCGAATCCGCGCGGGCGGTTACGAAAGTGTCGCCATTGGATTTATTCACTCCTATGTCAATGCGGATCACGAACGGCGCGCCCGCGATATCCTCGCCCGGGAACTGCCCGCTATCGCGATATCGATTTCGAGCGAAGTTTCACCGCAAATGCGTGAGTTCGAGCGCTTCAACACGGTATGTGCCAATGCGTTTGTCAAGCCTTTGATGGCGTCCTACCTCGGGCGCCTGGTCGACAGGTTTAAGGCTGAAGGTGGTAATTGCCCGGTATTCATGATGCATTCGGGGGGCGGCCTGATTTCGGTTGAGAGCGCGATTGAATTTCCGGTACGCCTGCTTGAATCAGGTCCCGCCGGTGGCGCGATTTACGCGGCCGACTTCGCGGCGCGTTTCGGGCTCGACAAGGTCTTGTCTTACGACATGGGTGGTACCACGGCGAAAATTTGCCTGATCGAGGACAGGGTTCCTAAAACAGCGCGTACCTTTGAAGTGGCGCGTACCTACCGCTTCAAGAAAGGTTCCGGTATGCCGGTTTCGATTCCGGTTATTGAAATGGTCGAAATCGGCGCCGGCGGTGGCTCGCTCGGCTGGGTAGATGAGATGAAGCAGATTCGAGTTGGGCCGGAAAGCGCCGGTTCGGAACCGGGTCCGGCCTGTTACAATCGTGGCGGCGAAAATCCAGCGGTCACCGATGCCGACCTGTTACTCGGGCGGCTCGACCCCGACCGATTTGCCGGTGGAGATATACGCCTGCAAGCGCAACGCTCTACTGCGGCAATGCAGCAGGCTATCGGGCAATACCTGGATATGGATAGCGAAACCGCGGCGGTTGGAATTTGCGAGGTGGTGGATGAAAATATGGCCAATGCCGCCCGCGTGCACGCGGTGGAAAGCGGTAAGGAGCTGGCAGAATTCACCATGATAGCTTTTGGTGGTGCGGCGCCGTTGCATGCCAGCCGCTTATGCGAAAAGCTGGACATAGATGAACTGCTGATTCCGCCCGGCGCCGGCGTTGGTTCGGCGATTGGCTTTTTGCGCGCACCCTTCGGTTTCGAGGCCGTGCGCGGCGCATTCCTGCGCTTGAGCGAATTCGACGCGGACTGGACTAACCTGCTGCTTGCCGAGCTTGGCGATGAAGCCGAACGCTTCGCGCGCGCCGGCGCGCCCGATGCTGAACTGGTGCGTGAGATCAAGGCCTACATGCGCTACCAGGGCCAGGGCTGGGAAATCGTGGTGGTACTGCCAAATCGGGATTTTGTGCAGGCTGACGCTGCCGAAATCCGCAGGCTGTTCGAGACTGAATATATTCGCCTGTTCGGGCGCGCACTCGAAGATCTCGATATCGAAATCATGAACTGGTCGGTGCAGGTGCGTAGCCTGCTGGCCGAGACCGGTCGCATCGAGCCGGTCGCTACTATTGCACCAACTGCAAGCGCCGAGTTTCGTTCTGTTTACGATGCCCGTGAGCAGCAATTTGTCGAAGCGGCGGTATACCAGCGCGACCAACTCGAGGTTGGCGCCCTGGTGCCCGGTCCGGCGGTCATTATCGAAAGTGAAACCAGCACCATTGTAACCAGGCGTTTCGAGGCAATAAAACAAAATGATGGCTGCCTGCTGCTGCGCAAGCAACTAGATGGGGTGAAGCATGGATAAGGGTATTTTTAACGTTCATATGCAGGTCATGTGGAATCGATTGATTTCGGTGGTCGAGGAACAGGCATTGACGCTGTTGCGTACCGCGTTTTCGACATCGGTGCGTGAAGCGGGCGACCTCTCGGCAGGGGTGTTTGACGAACAGGGCCATATGATAGCCCAGGCCGTCACCGGGACTCCAGGGCACGTCAACGCAATGGCCGAGGCAGTGGGGCATTTCATCGACGATATCGGTCGTGACAATATTTTCGAGGGTGACTCCTATATCACCAATGATCCGTGGAAAGGCACCGGGCATTTACACGACTTTACCTTTGTCAATCCATCGTTTCGTAACGGCCGGCTGGTTGGTTTTTTTGCCTGTACCGCGCACGTGGTCGATGTTGGTGGTCGCGGCTTCGGTCCGGATGCGAACGAGGTTTACGAAGAGGGCATTTTCATCCCGATCATGAAGTTTGCCGAGCGCGGCGAAGTTGACCAGCGCCTGATTCATATCATCCGCAACAATGTACGCGAAGCCGGCCAGGTTATAGGCGATCTCTTTTCACTGTCTTCCTGTAACGAAATCGGGCATCGACGACTGATGGACATGATGGATGAATTCCAGCTGGATGACTTGCATGAATTGCGTGACTTTATTTTTGAAAATAGTTTGCGGGCCACGCTGGAACGCCTCAGGCATTTACCCCCTGGGTCTTATTCCAATGAGCTGACAGTTGACGGCTACGATGAACCGGTAACCATGAAGTTACGTCTCGATGTCTCGGATCAGGGTGTGCTGGCGGATTTCGACGGTACCAGTGGCCTGAGCAAAAAAGGTATCAATGTTCCGCTGGTCTATACAACGGCTTATGCCTGCTATGCATTGAAATGTACGCTTGCGCCGCAGATTCCCAATAATCATGCGTCATTGACCCCGTTTAAAGTCAGTGCACCCGTAAACTGCATCCTCAACGCAGTGCATCCAGCGCCCGTGGCGATCCGCCACGTGCTGGGTCAGTTTCTACCCGACGTGGTGCTGGGCGCCCTGCACAAAATGTTACCCGATACGGTTCCCGCTGAAGGCTCCAGCGCGTTATGGAATGTGCAGCTAGGCGCGCGCCCGATCGAAGCCGCGCAAGCCGCTGCCGGTGAAACCCTGCGCTACGCGCAAATCCTGATGTTCAATTCTGGTGGCACCGGTGCGCGCCCAAGCCTCGACGGATTAAGTGCGACAGCCTTCCCCTCCGGGGTGCACACGATGTCATCTGAAGTCACCGAGCATGTGGGTCCAGTTACGATCTGGCGGAAGGAGTTGCGCGAAGGTTCGGGTGGCGCCGGCAGGCAGCGCGGGGGGCTGGGGCAGGTAATTGAAATTTCTGCTAATCCGGGTCATCGGATCTACATCAACGCGATGTTTGACCGTTGCCAGCATCCGGCGCGTGGTCGTGATGACGGGCATGCAGGTGCCGCCGGTGAAGTCAGGCTGGACGATGGCAGCGAAATGCTGTCCAAGGGGAAGCAATGGGTGCCCGATGGCAGGCGCCTGGTGTTAAACCTGCCGGGCGGTGGCGGCTATGGTGATCCTTCGACCCGTGACAAGGCCCTGGTTGAGCAGGATATCGCCCGCGAGTACATCAGTTCTGAACAGGCCCAGCGGGACTACAGTCACAAGAAGTGAGAACGCTTATACTGCATCCCGGTTCAAATCAGCGAGGCGCGTGCGTATTCGAGATAAATTTTGCGCAGGCTAAGGGTGAGCTCTCCCGGAATGCCCCCGTTAATTTCCTGATCATCGATTTTTACGACGGGTAAGATATAACTCGAGGCCGCGCTGATAAAGGCTTCGTCTGCCGTTAAAGCTTCTTCCAGCGTAAATCTTTTTTCTACCAGCCTGAGCCCCTGATTGTTGCAAAGCGCAACCACGGCGCGGCGCGTCACCCCGGGCAAAATATCATTGTCCAGTGGACGTGTCAGAATCAACTTGTCCCTGATGATAAAGAAGCTGGTGCTGCCACATTCGGTGACATAGCCCTCGGTATCAATCATCAGTGCTTCGTCAGCGCCGGCGTCATAAGCCGCTTTTTTGGCTAGCACCTGGCCGAGCAGGTTAACTGACTTGATATCGCGTCGCGCCCAGCGAATATCGGCTGTACTGGCGAGGATGACTCCGGATCGGCCGGCCTCGTTTTCACTAGCAGCCTTCGCCTGCGTGAACATGAACACTGTGGGTTTGATATCTTCTGGCCAGACGAAATCGCGTTCGGCCGTGCCCCGCGTCACCTGCATGTATACCAGGCCTTCATCGAGCTGATTCAACTCGACCAGTTGCCGAAACGCTTGCAGGATATCGGACTGGCTGAGCGGCGATTCCATCGAGAGTTTTTTCAGCGAGCTGAAATAGCGCTGCATGTGGTGTTCAAAATCGACCAGTTTGCCGTCGAGCACCCCGGCGACCTCGTAAATGGCGTCACCAAATGTAACTGCCCGATCGAAAATCGAAATCTTCGCTTCCTGTTCTGGCAGATACTTGCCATTTAAAAAAACAATACGCTTCATTTATGTCGGTACCTGTTATTAATCGGGCAAAATGCTAGCATACCGCGCATGTCACAGACTCGTCGCCAAAAACTTGCCGCGCAGTTCCGCGAAATTCTCGCCACCGATAATGTAATCGATCAACCGACTTCGCTTGCCGCTTACGAATGTGACGGTTTGAGCGCGTACCGGGAACAACCTTTGCTGGTGCTGTTGCCCGAGAACATCGAACAGGTCCAGCAGGTGATGCGCCTTTGCCATCAACAGCGTCTGCCCGTGGTCAGCCGCGGGGCTGGTACCAGCCTTTCCGGGGGTGCGCTGCCGCATGCCGAAGGTGTGGTGCTCAGCCTGGCGAAGATGAGTCGGATATTGCAGGTCGATCGTCTGTCACGCCTGGCCGTGGTCGAGCCGGGAGTGCGTAACCTGGCGATTTCGGAAGCGGTCAAGTCACTCGGTCTCTACTATGCGCCAGACCCCTCTTCGCAGATCGCCTGTTCGATCGGCGGTAACGTCGCAGAAAATGCGGGTGGAGTGCATTGCCTGAAATATGGTTTGACGCTGCATAATATCCTCGCGCTCAAACTGGTCAGTGCCGAGGGTGAGATTTTCGAACTCGATCAACGCTCGTTATGTGCCGATGGCTACGATTTAATACCGTTGCTGGTGGGTTCCGAAGGCATGCTCGGCATCGTCGTCGAAGTCACCGTCAAGCTGCTGCCGATACCGCGTTGCGCGCGCGTGGTAATGGGTGTTTTCGACTCGGTAGAAAAGGCAGGGGATAGTGTCGCCTCAATTATTTCCGAGGGCATTATCCCGGCTGGCATCGAAATGATGGATAACCCGGCGATCCGTGCCGCGGAAGACTTTGTGCATGCCGGATACCCGATCGAGGCCGAAGCGATCCTGATTTGCGAACTCGATGGCACTGAAGAAGAAGTGCAGGCGCAAATCGAGCTGGTGGAAAACGTCCTCAAAAAGGGCGGTGCGACCGAAACCCGTCTCGCCCGCGATGAGGCCGAACGGTTGCTGTTCTGGTCCGGGCGCAAAGCGGCGTTTCCCGCGGTTGGACGTTTATCACCCGACTACTACTGCATCGATG
>CAWCBX010000010.1:0-14613 GCA_963793595.1 uncultured Gammaproteobacteria bacterium
TGCGCGACAACAACCACTCCCTTCGCCAGTTCCAGCCCGCGGTCCGATACTTTTTCACCATCGAGTTTGACCGCGCCCTGCTGAATCATGCGGAAACTTTCCGAGGTACTGCTGGTAAGGCCTGCCTGCTTCAAAAGTGCGGCAATGCCAATCATATCCTGCTCCAGTGTGAGAGTGGTTTCAGGCATATCATCCGGCAGCGCACCTTTGGCAAAACGATTGATAAAATCCTGCCTGGCCGCTGCGGCGGACTTTGCATCATGGAAGCGCGTAATTATCTCTTCGGCCAGCAGGAACTTTATATCGCGAGGATTTGCGCCGCCCTCGATGTCACGCTGGAACTGCTCGACTTCAGTCATTGGTCGGAAACTCAACAATTCGAAGTAGCGCCACATCAAATCATCACTAACCGACATAAGTTTGCCAAACATTTCAGTCGGCGCATCTTCGATACCGATATAGTTATCCAGTGACTTGGACATTTTCTGTACGCCATCGAGCCCTTCAAGAATTGGCATGGTGAGGATCACCTGTGGTTCCATACCCTCAGCCTTCATCAATTCCCGGCCAACCAGCAGGTTAAATTTCTGGTCGGTACCACCGAGCTCGACATCCGCCTGCATTTCAACCGAGTCCCAGCCTTGCACCAGCGGATAAAGAAACTCATGTATCGATATCGGCTGATTGTTTTTGTAGCGTTTGGCGAAGTCATCACGCTCAAGCATCCGTGCGACCGTATGGCGCGACGCAAGACGAATCATGTCGGCGGAGGTTCGAGCACCATGCCAGCTAGAATTGAAACAGATTTCTGTGGCATCGGGGTCGAGGATCTTGAACACCTGCTGCTGGTAAGTCTGCGCATTCGCCTTGATTTGCTCGGGCGTAAGTGGGGGTCGGGTTGCAGACTTACCACTGGGATCCCCGATCATTCCGGTAAAGTCACCGATCAGAAACATGATATGATGCCCGAGTTCCTGAAACTGGCGCATCTTATTGATCAAAACGGTATGCCCAAGATGTAAATCCGGCGCGGTGGGATCGAATCCAGCCTTGATTCTTAAAGGCCTGCCAAGCTTAAATTTTTCTTGCAATTCAGCCTCAAGCAGGATTTCATCACACCCTCGCTTTATCTGCTGCATTGCATCTTTTTCTGAAAACATGCTATATACCTAGTTGGAGATAATATGTTGGCCCTTTTATCCCAAATTAACCAATAACTTAGACCAATAACCTCATGAGTTTTCAAGATCTTGATTTCAAATCCGACCGACCCTGCCTGACCCGGCCTGAAAACTCTACGCCTGTTGCTTCTACTAATCACCTTAATCCACTGGTCAAATTGCTACTGATTTCGACCATTGTAATGTTACTGGGATTTAGTGTGTCGAACTGGCAGTCCTCGGCCAACGCAGCGGATTCTACCCCCAAGTTGGCGCGATTACACTATTCACTGCCGCTGCCTGAATCCATCGTGCCACTCGAGCAGAATGAGGCACCTGCGCCGAGCGAAATCGAAACTGACCCATGGGAGAGCGTAGTCATTAAATCGGGCGATACCCTGGCATCGATATTTGCCAAGAAAGGCATCTCTTCGACCACAACCCATAAAATCGCCAAATTAAACGAACAAACCAAAAAACTGCGCTACATCAAACCAGGCCAGGAAATCCAGCTACTGCTCGATGACGACCGCAAGCTGCGGCAAATGAAATATATCCCGGATATAACCCGCACCCTGCTCATCAAGCGGCTAGAGGATCAGACTTTTAGCAGCCAGGTCATCAATTATCAGCTCGATGCATATCCGGTTTATCGCGAAGGCAAGATCGACACCTCACTGTTTGAAGCAGCAGCCAACGCCGATATCCCTGAGGATGTCATCATGGACCTGGCCGCGATCTTTGGCTGGGACATCGACTTTTCTCTCGATATTCGCGCCGGCGACCGCTTCGGTATTGTCTACGAAGAACTCTACAAAGACGACGTCAAAATTCGAAACGGGCGCATCTTGTCAGCAGAGTTCATCAATAATGGCCACACCTATCGGGCGGTCTACTATACCGACCCAACGGGAGACAGCGATTATTATGCCCCGGACGGCAAAAGCATGCGTAAGGCTTTCCTGCGCAGTCCGGTCGAGTTTTCCCGCATCAGCTCGCGTTTTAGCAATAAACGCTGGCACCCGGTATTGTCCAAGTGGCGCTCGCATAAAGGCGTGGATTACGCCGCCTCGCGTGGCACCCCGGTACGCGCATCCGGCGATGGCAAGATAATTTTCGCCGGCAATAAGGGTGGATATGGTCGCCTGATCGTTATTCAACATGGTGGCCGCTACACCACTGCATACGGTCATTTACACCGCTACGCAAGAGGTGCTCGCAGCGGCAAGAAAGTCAAACAGGGTCAAATCATCGGCTATGTCGGTAGCTCCGGCCTGGCTACCGGGCCGCATCTGCACTACGAATTCAGGGTCAATGGGGCACATAGAAACCCGCTGACGGTCAGGCTGCCCGAAGCCAAACCAGTACATGAATCCTATCTCTCCCACTTCAAAGAGAATACCCAGGTTTATCTGTCGATGTTGCGCTTAATGGATCGCACATTGGCCGACAATTCACAGTGACCCAAAACCCGGGCAGCGAGATTTACATCGGCCTGATGTCCGGTACCAGCCTTGACGGGGTCGACGTCGCGATCGTTGATTTTAGTGATTTCCCACCCCGCCTGCTCCACTGCAGCACAAAACCCTATGACGAATCGATGCGCCAGCGCCTGCACAGCCTGTGTCAGTCAAAAACTACCACGCTGGACAACCTGTATGGCCTGGATGCAGAGTTGGGTGAACTGTACGCCGAATCGGTTAACCAGGCGTTAGAACTCGCCTCGCTCGAGCGCGCGAAAATTGTCGCCATAGGCTGCCATGGACAGACAATACGGCACAGTCCCGACTCAGCCCGACCCTTCACCGCACAAATTGGAGACCCGAATCGTGTTGCCGCGCTCACCGGCATTGCCACCATTGCCGATTTCAGGCGTAAGGATATAGCCGTTGGCGGCCAGGCAGCGCCGCTGGCGCCGGCCTTCCATCGATTCCTGTTTCGTTCGGACGACGAAAATCGGGCCCTGATAAATATCGGTGGCATCGCCAACATCACTTACCTGCCCAGTAGTTCTGCCCAGCCAGTACTTGGCTTTGATACCGGGCCCGGCAATACATTACTAAACTACTGGAACGAGGTACATCAGAACTCCTCGTTTGACGAAGCCGGGGCCTGGGCGGGTAGTGGCCAGGTTATCGACAGGCTGCTCGAAGACATGCTTGCTGCAGAAGATTACTTTCGCCTTCCACCACCCAAGTCTACCGGTACCGAATACTTCAGCTCGAACTGGTTGATGAGCTTCCTGCGCGATGAGTATGCGGCAAACGATGTCCAGGCAACACTCGTCGAACTAACCGTAACTACGATAGCCAATGCCCTGGCAGGTTTACCTGACTTACCGGCAAATTGCTTCGTCTGCGGGGGCGGAGCCCATAATCAGTATCTGCTCGAACGTCTCGCGCATAAACTCCCGCAATGTGGCGTTGCAACAACCAACGCGCTTGGCCTGGACCCTGATTTTGTGGAGGCAGTGGCATTTGCCTGGCTCGCACGCGAACGCATTAACCTGCGCAGCGGTAATATCCCAGAGGTGACGAGAGCGCGACGTAGCAGCCATTCTCGGTGGAATTTATGCACCTGACTAAGCACTTATGCTTATGTGACTTAGTTTGCAAATCAGGGCAACCGGGGCAGTTTCGATATTTTTAAGACCTTTTAAAATGTTAAACTATACTAATGTTATTCCTCCCAAAAGTTAGATCTCAACAAGATTTCCATGAGTAGGATAACCCGCACAAGCTATATTTTCTCAATCTCAGCATTGCTGTGGTTGACGACTGGTACAGCCGCAGCGGAGTTTATTGGTCTCAATATCAGCGCCAGCCACTGGGCATCGGCTCCAGCCAGTTCATTCGATAGCAATGACTCCGATAGCATCGACCTGATTGATGATCTCGATGTCGATAATCCTGAACAGTCATCGATGACATTTATCCTCGAGCATCCAATTACCGCGCTACCTAATGTCAGATATCAGGGCTCCCGACTTAATTCAGATGCAAATCTCCAGGGTGAAACTTTTAGCTCAGGCAACCGGGTTAGTTCTGCTTTCGATCTCTCCCACGACGATATCGTACTCTATTACCAGCTACTCAATAACTGGGTTGATCTCGATCTGGGTGTCGATGTGAAGCGCCTGGACGGTGAAGTATCGTTTGCTGGCACGAGCAGCGGCGCAGTATCTGTCGATGAAACTATACCGTTGCTGTATCTGTCTGCGCGCTTCGATCTGCCGCTAGAAGGTCTTTATGTTGGTGCCAACATCAATGCTAATGTTATCGATCTGGGTATTAGCGAAAGCAGCGCGCAGGACTCTACCATCATGATGGGCTATGAATCGGGGACAGGCCTCGGTATCGAGGGTGGTTTCAAGTACTTCTCCCTTGATCTGGATAACGTCGACGCACCGGATACCGACCTCGAGTACGATGGTGTTTTTCTTAACGGCTATATCAACTTCTAGCCAGCGCTACAAATTCAGCAAATCTGCAGTTTTTAATCAGGGTTTAATTCTTCAGGCTCTTTGCCCAGGATTGGGTATTACAGGACAACCTGTGATGACTGCACCCACCATAGCCAGAGCCTGGATGAGGAAGAGATTCCACTTGACCAGGGCCGGTTGTTTTTCGAGCTAAATGATACCGACGAGAAAGTTCGGGCGACCACTGAGTCGTGGTAGGACTATAACTATGTTAATCGAACTGGGTGGTCAGGATTACCGGTTATATTGAAAAAGATGCGCCACAACCACAGGTCGAGGTTGCATTGGGATTATTCACGACGAACATCGCACCTTCGAGACCTTCCTGAAAATCGACTTCGGATCCCGCCAGGTACTGATAGCTCTTTTGATCGATAATCAGCGTTGCCCCGTCCTTTTGCACGGTTTTGTCAGTGGGCTTGACTTCTTCGTCGAGCGAAAAAGTGTACTGGAACCCCGAACAACCTCCGCCGTAAACCGATACTCGCAGCATCAACTCAGGGTTGCTTTCTTCTGCCTGAATAGATTTAAGCTTGCGCACCGCGGAATCAGAAAACTCAAGTAAGGTTTCACTGGAACCTGATCCCAGTGCCATACCAAAATTCGCATCGATGACTACTTCCATAATGTTACTCGTTTCATTTGTGCATTATTCGAACGGACTAGCAGGCCAGTACTAATTTTCAGTAACTGGTTCAGCATTACTGCCGGCTTTACTGTCCGACTTATCTTCGAGACGCTTTGGCAATTGACTTCCCTGCGGCTGATGTACCAGGCCGCCATTGACTTCGGCACCGATCGCCATTTCGATTAAATTATAATACACGCTACCCTTGATCCTCGATTTCGGCGCGAGCTCGACACGCGTTGAGCCATATACATCACCCACGATTTCTCCGTTAAGAACCATATTAGGTACGTTGACCTCGCCTTCGATACGCCCGAACTCGCTTAGAATCAGCATTGCTGTACTTCCCGGCTCGGCAACCACATTGCCGTTGATTGTACCATCGACATGCAAGCCCCCGGTAAACACCAGGTCACCGTTGATCTCGGTACCCTGACCGACCAATGTGTCGATACGAGAAGCGCTGAACCCCTTTTTTCTGCCAAACATTTATACACCCTCGGACAATACGCGCGTCCATGAAATAGTTTCTGAAAAAGATTTTACCTTCTTTGTAGTTGGTTTTATGCCAATTTCTACCTCAAAAGGAACAAACCCGTCAGGTAATGCAATATCCCCTTCAAAAACCTGGAAGTATCGAAAGGAGAACTTGGTGTCTTTCGCCGGTTTTTCAAGCTCCAGATCTGATATTTTAAATTCGCTGACGCTACCACTTTGCTCCCCGCGAATCAGCACACTGGCGCCACCCTGAATCTTTTTGGTGCTTTTGCCACTCTTGGTCAGGATCATTTTATAACTGTATTGATTCTGATTGTTCTTTTTACGCATTTCGAAAGACTGCAGATTTACGCCTAAAGCCGCATCACTGGGGGAAACAATACCCTGGTAAAAGACCAGTTCCTCCTTTTGCGCCAATAACTCCTGTTGCAGTCTTACCAGCTCCTGATTAGCCAGCTCATAGGCATCGCGCTCAATTTTGCTGCCGCCTTCCAGATGGGCATTTTTCTGCACCAGATTGTGATTGCGGCTTTCCAGTTCTGCGATACGACTAATCAGGGTCTCACGTTCAAGCCGCAACCGATCCAGTTCATAGGCCTGATATCCTTCGCCCAGATAAAAAAACATGCCCATCAGTGCGATTAACACGCCTATACCAAGCCAGATTTTCCAGGGCTGGTACTGCCTGACCTGAAATCCACGATGCAGTTTGCTCAAGGTATCATCCCCGCGGCTTCCAGTCCGGCGGTTTCATCCAGGCCAAACATCAGGTTCATATTCTGAATCGCCTGCCCGGCCGCACCTTTGACCAGGTTATCCTCTACCGACAGAACCACATACTTGTTCGCCGCTGGCAGGAAATGCACTGCGATGCGACATGTATTGGCGCCGCGCACGCTACGGGTTTCCGGATGCGCCCCCGCAGGCATTACATCGACGAAAGGTTCATCGCGATAATGCTCCTCAAACAGGCTTTGTACCTGATCGGCCGATCCCCTGGCATCCGCATAGACGGTAGCGTGGATACCACGAATAATTGGCATCAGGTGAGGAGTAAATACCAGGTCGGCCGCGGCATCGAGAATCTGTAGAATTTCTCGAATTTCCGGCAGGTGACGATGCCCTGACACCGCATAAGCCTTGACCGACTCGGTGACTTCACAAAATGCAGTACCGATGCTGGCGTTGCGCCCCGCGCCACTGGTACCGGACTTACAATCAGCAATGATCGATTTCGGATCGATCAAGTTGTTTACCAACAGTGGCATCAGGGCGAGAATTACCGCCGTCGGGTAACAGCCCGGGTTGGCAACCAGGCGAGCGCCCCGAATCGCTTCGCGGTTTAATTCGGGCAGGCCATAAACCGCCTCCTCGACCAACGCCGGGCATGCATGGGTTGCGCCATACCATTGTTCCCAGGTCGGGATGTGCTTGATTCTGAAGTCCGCTGCCAGGTCAATTAGCCTGATCCCGGCTTCGAGCAATTCTTCAGCCTGTGACATTGCCGTGGTGTTTGGCGTGGCAAAAAAGACCAGGTCACAGTTCCGGTAGGATTCTGCCGCGGGCTCGCTAAAATTCAAATCAATCTGGCCGCGCAGATTCGGGAACAAATCGGCAACCGCGCTACCAGCCTGCGACCGGGAAGTAATGACCTCCAGTTTCACCTGGGGATGCCGCGCCAGTAAGCGCATCAATTCCACCCCGGTATATCCGGTGCCACCAACTATTCCAACCTTGATCATTCTTTTATCTGAATCATGCCTTTAAAATGGACGCAGCATTATACATTGATAGTAATTCGAGACCATTGAAATACACTAGTTTACAATCGTTTAGCAAAACTTGCTGAGAGATTCTTTAATGATTTGGGTCAAAGCTTTTCACATTGTATTCATGGTGGCCTGGTTTGCCGGCTTATTCTACCTGCCGAGATTGTTCGTTAACCATGCTATGGCTGAAGAAGAGGATGTCAGGGCCCGCCTGGTGCTGATGGAAAGCAAGCTCTACCGTTTCATTATGCCGTGGATGCTGCTCACAATCGGCTTTGGGCTGTGGCTACTGTTCGACTATGCCTGGGCCGCCTATGCCAGTATGTGGTGGCTGCATGTGAAGCTGGTGCTGGTGGCAGCCCTGGTTGGTTATCATTTTTACTGTGGCAAACTCCTGCGCGACCTGGCGCAAAATCGTTGTCAGCACTCGCATATATGGTTTCGCTGGTTCAATGAACTGCCGGTACTGGTTTTGTTCGCGGTCGTAATACTCGCGGTCGTTAAACCGTTTTAGGGATTAGGCCACGGTGCCCGATAGAGGATATATTGATATCACGGCGTCGTCACAATATCCCGGCGGTCCGACGTGTCGGTAAGCGCCAGGCGTTTGCGGGATGACGCCGCTTTGGGCGGCGTCATTTACCAGCACGGATCAACCCGCCAAGCCCGCGCTGATCAAGCTTGCCGGCGTACATTTCACGAATCATGAAAGCGTCCGACATGGTTAACGCTCGCTGCAGCATTTCGACGAGCTCTGCGTGACTGAAAGACATGATGACTTTCTTCGCGCGTAACAGACTGCCAACACTCATCGAAAGACTGTCTATACCCATACCCAGCAAAGCCATAACCCCCAGTGGATCACCCGCGAGCTCACCGCAAACGCTCACCGGAGTATTGCTCAGCGCGGCTCCTTCCACGGTCTGGCACATGGCTTTCAGGACTGCAGGGTGCAATGAAGAATAGAGATCGGCCACATTTTCGTTATTACGATCGACCGCGAGCAGGTACTGGGTCAGATCGTTGGTACCAATCGAAACAAAATCAACCGTAGAACAGATGTCTTCGATCTGATACACGGCTGACGGCACTTCGATCATGGCACCGATCCTGGGCAGCCGTATGGTCTCGCCCAGTTCTTCTTCTATCTCGTCGCGAACGCGATTGATCAGCACCAGCGACTCAACCAGCTCGGCCTTGCCACTAATCATCGGCAACAGGATTTCAAGATTGTTAACGCCGACATTGGCCCGAATCATCGCGCGTACCTGGGTAACGAAAATCTCGGGATGATCGAGAGTTATGCGCACACCACGCCATCCAAGAAAAGGATTAGCCTCGTTAATCGGGAAATAACTCAGCGGCTTGTCACCACCCACGTCGAGGGTACGCAGCACCACCGGCATTCCCCTGAAGGTATCCAGTACCCCCTTGTAAATCAGATATTGCTCCTCTTCACTCGGGAATCGATCACGGATTTGAAACGGTATCTCGGTGCGGTAAAGCCCTACTCCCTGGGCACCGCTGCGCAGAGAAGGTGTGTAGTCTGACATCAAACCCGAATTTACCAGTAATGTAACCCGATGCTTGTCAAGCGTAACCGCGGGTTGATTCTTTATTTCGAGCAAGTCCTGCTCGATTTCCGCTTCTTCTTCGAGATACTGAGTGTACTCATCGAGTACCGACTTATCCGGATTAATAAAAGCCGATCCGTTATAACCGTCGACGACCAGCCTTACCCCATCGAGTTGTTTTACCGGTAAGTTCGGTACCCCCATAACAGCCGGGATACCTAGCGCATGCGCCAGAATTGCTACATGCGAAGAACTACTGCCATGGGCGGATATGATGCCGCTCAGGCAGTCCAGCGGCACATCGGCCAGATCCGTCGCGGTCACTTCGTCGCCAACGAGAATGGTCTGCTCAGGAAAGTCGAGGTACAGGCTTTGCTCAAGCATTAATTTTCGCAGTACGCGCAAACCGAGGTCACGAATATCATTCGCACGTTCAGCCAGGTAGCGGTCTTCCATCTGGGTAAAAACGTAAGCATGCTGTTCGACCGTATCTCGCCAGCTGGACGGGGCCCAGTTGCCCGCAGAGATACTTTTTTCGGTGTCATCGATGAGTGACCCACCACTCAACATTTGTGCATAGGCCAGGAATAACGCGCATTCTTCTTCCGGCAGTGAGGCTCGCATCTTTTCAGCCTGCACGGTCAGCTCCTCGCAAACCTTGCGTACCGCTTCCCTGAAACTTTTTAACTCACCCTCGATATCACTGGTCTTCTTGTCCGGCACCGATTCCAGATTCACCCCGCGATTTAGCACCATGGCCTCACCGATGGCCATGCCCGGAGCACCCGCTACGCCCTTGATAATATGGGTGGTCCGCTCGGTGCTGAAACGACCCTGACTTTCGGCATGCTCGATCGAGGTCGCAAGCTGGGCCGCGAGAGTTGTCAGGAAAGCCTCTTCATCTTCATTAAAGGCATTTTCAGCCCGCTGCACCGAGATGACACCCAGCACGTTGCGGTGGGCGATTATCGGCACACCGAGTAGTATCGGGAACTCGATCTCACCGGAGTCCGGCACCAGCATGAATTTCTTGTGCCCGGGGGCATCGATCAGGTTCATCGCTTCGGCACGCGCCGCGATAGTTCCAACCAGGCCCTGGCCCAGTTTGCGCTTGACCTTGCCAATAATTGCAGGGTTCAGGCCTTCACATGCCTGCAAAACCAGCAGGTTCGGATCGTCTTCGTCGGCCAGAAAGATGGTACAGGCATCGGCATTGAGGTCCTGAATCAGACTCCCGGTGATTAGCACAAGCGCATGACCGACATCAGGGGCCCGGTTGACCTTCTGTACGATGCTTTGCAACCTGTGAATCATCGATGGCACTGTATTTATCCCCCTCCCCGCAAGATTAAATCAGCCGTCTGCGTTAGCAGTTGCCGATGGTAGTCTGGATTCCAGTTGTGCAAGTGCGCACTGATATACGCGGCGTTTAAAAAATACAACGTTCTCCACCGGGTACCAGTAGTCGACCCACTCCCAGTGATCGAACTCCGGTTTTCCCGAAGCCGACAGGTCGAAACTCGTCTCATCCGCTTCGAGTTGCAATAGATACCAGAGTTGCTTTTGCCCGACACAACGCGGCTCCGAACGCCGCATAAGTCGTTTCGGCAATTTATAGCGCAGCCAGCTATCGGTAGCGGCCAGCAGCGAAACATTACTCGCTTCCAGCCCGGTTTCTTCCCAGAGTTCACGATACATCGCGTCGCGGGGATTTTCATTGGCAGCAATTCCACCCTGCGGAAATTGCCAGGCATCCTGCCCGATGCGCCGAGCCCACATTACCTGGCCGGCATCGTTACATAGCACTATCCCGACGTTGGCGCGGTATCCATCTGTATCAATCATTTCGCTGGTCGCTATAAATCGTTTAGAATCTGGGCCGCCCATTCTGACATAGACATTCTGAAACCAGCAAGTCACGACACCGGATACTAACCATGACACTCGCAATTTTCGATCTCGATCATACTCTTATCACCGGTGACAGCGACTATCTCTGGGGCGAATACATGGTCGAAAACAGCATCGTCGACGAGCAGGAATATCGTGATCGTAACGAGATTTACTACCAGGATTATCAGCGTGGCGCCCTTGATAGCGAGCAATACCTTGAATTTGCGCTTAAGCCGCTAACACAATTTCCGATTGAAGAGCTCCATGCCTGGCGTGCAGATTTCGTAGAGAACTGGATAAAGCCGATAATTGCGCCAGGCGCCCGGGAGCTGCTCGATAAGCACCGCAAGCAGAACCACGAATTGCTGATTATTAGTGCGACCAACCTGTTTGTTACCGAGCCTGTTGCGCAATTACTTGGCGTTCCAACGGTACTTTCAACCGAACCGGAGATAATCGATAACCGCTACACGGGGCGCTACCTGGGTACCCCGACCTATCAGAAAGGCAAGGTAACCGCGCTGTGGGAATGGCTCACAAAAACAGCTCACAGTATGGATGGAAGTTATTTCTACAGTGATTCGATCAACGACCTGGCGCTGCTGGAACAGGTTGACCATCCGATTACAGTGCATCCGGATGACGAACTGGAAGCCATCGCCGAAGACCGCGGCTGGCCAATCATCAATCTGCACTAGTTTCGTTTTTCCGGCAAGACAAGCAAATTCAAGCCTTCGGCAGGGTTACTCCTTGCTGCCCCTGGTACTTACCACCGCGGTCCCTGTAGGAAATTTCACAGACCTCGTCGGCCTCGAAGAACAGCATTTGCGCGACACCCTCGTTGGCATAAATCTTCGCTGGCAGGGGCGTTGTGTTGGAAAACTCGAGAGTAACGTGTCCCTCCCATTCGGGTTCAAGCGGCGTAACATTGACGATGATGCCGCAGCGGGCATAGGTCGATTTACCCAGGCAAATCGTCAGCACGCTGCGTGGGATACGGAAGTATTCGACGGTACGCGCCAGCGCAAACGAGTTTGGCGGAATAATGCAGACATCAGACTGAATATCGACAAAACTATTGTCGTCAAAGTTTTTGGGATCGACGATCGCCGAATTGATATTGGTAAAAATCTTGAATTCGTCGGCGCAACGCACATCGTAGCCATAACTCGAGGTACCGTAAGAAATAATCCTGCCGTTTGCGGATTCTCGAACCTGCCCCGATTCGAAGGGTTCGATCATACCGTCTGACTCCGCCATTCGACGAATCCACCGATCCGATTTAATACTCACAGCCTGTTCCCGGGTAAAAGGCGCAGTATATCCGCTACAGGGGATCGGCGTCGATTACGATTACGGAATTTGCGCTTGATATAAACTATTTTTAAGCTTTTATACTCTTACTGTCACTTTTTAAGCCAATCAGGTTTAAGGCATTTGGGAGAGATGCCGATACCAATACAATGGCAGTATCAACCCAAACCCGGCGCACACGGGCGCCCTGGTTCAAATCATTTGTGGCAAATGCTACGCTTTCGTCTCGCGCGCAAGCTTTTCCTGGTTGTTTTTGCCGCCATTGTCGTCATCGAATGTATTATCGTAATTCCTTCGTACGCTAATTTCGAGTCATCGCAACTAGCTAGTTATCGCGAACTCGCGCGCATCGCCACGTCGGCGTCACTAACCCATCATGCCCATGAAAGCCATGTATTAACGCAAGATCTGGAGAACCTGATCTCGGCCGACGCTCGCCTGCTAGGCGCCAGCGCCCTGGATGCTTCGGGCCGGAAGATCGCCAGCGCCGGCGAACCCGTGAATCTGACGTTGACAGCGGCACAACCATCGCAGAGCATTTTATCCGGCACCGCGCCAGGCTTCGAAGTATTGCTCCCGGCGCTTGAAACCGGTGCCGAGAATGACGTGATCATACGTATGGATGCGCACCTTATCGCCGGTGAACTCGATGCGTTCCTGATACGAATCCTGGGCCTGACCCTGATTATCTGCGCAGCTGCAGGCTCCATTGTTTTTTTCTACGTCGTCTTCCACCTGCTGTACCCGCTTGAAGAGATCCATGAAAATCTGAAACAGGCGAAACTTGATCCGGCACGGGCCGACGCACACGTAATTCATCACTCGCGCCACGATGAACTCGGCGAAACCATCGACCTGCTCAACGATGCACTGCACGAAATTGGAGAAAGCCACCGCAGCGACGTCGCGTTTCAGGAACGACGTCTGCATGATTTTGCCGCATCGGGTTCTGACTGGTTCTGGGAGATGGATGAAAACCTCCGCTTTAGCTACTTTTCCGAGAGCTTTGAAGATGTAACAGGGGTTCATCCGGAAGTCCTGCTCGGCAAAACACGTGCCGAAACCGGTATCCCGGAAGTAGAGCTGGAGGCCTGGCAAGCACATCTCGAAACACTTGAAAATCACCAACCGTTTCGCGACTTCACGCATCCACGAGATAAATCCGACGGTAAACGAGTGTGGCTTTCAATCAGTGGCATGCCGGTTTTCCATACCGACGGTGTTTTTGCAGGCTATCGAGGCACAGGCTCTGATATCACTGCACTGCATGAAACCCAACAGGACTTGATCGAGGCCAAGGAGGCGGCTGAACAGGGCAATCGCGCCAAGTCCGAATTTCTGGCAATCATGAGCCACGAAATTCGCACCCCGATGAATGGCGTCATCGGCATGACCGACCTGCTAATGGAGAGCAAGCTGGACGACAAGCAAAAACACTTTGCGCAGATTATCCAGGATTCGGGTGCCGCGTTGATGCGGATCATCAATGATATTCTGGATCTGTCCAGACTCGAAGCGCAGCGTAT
This sequence comes from uncultured Gammaproteobacteria bacterium, assembly GCA_963793595.1. Lineage (GTDB taxonomy): Bacteria > Pseudomonadota > Gammaproteobacteria. The sequence continues at coordinate 13,844 of CAWCBX010000010.1, forward strand.
TACCCTCGAACAGGCTGAATTCGAATATTCGAGTGTGGTTTCAGGCGTGGTCGATATCCTGAACCCCCAGGCCAGGGAAAAGGGCATTGAACTAAACTATGAAATTGATGCGCAGGTGCATGGAAGTTATCTCGGCGACTACGGCCGCCTGCGCCAGGTTATGGTTAACCTGGTCGGCAATGCGATCAAGTTCACCCGGCATGGCTCTATTTCCATCAAAATTGACTGTGTCGGCGGTGACACTCAAAATCCCCGCCTGAGAACGGAAATCAACGATACCGGCATCGGTATTCCGGCCGATGCGATCGCAAAACTATTCAAGAGTTTTACCCAGGTAGATGCTTCGACGTCGCGGCGCTATGGCGGCACCGGCCTGGGCCTCGCAATCTGCCGTAAAATAGTCGAAACCATGGGCGGTGAAATCGGAGTTTCCAGCAAGGAAGGCGAAGGCAGCCAGTTCTGGTTCGAAGTATCATTACCGCGCTTCGACCCCGAGGCTTACGACGAAGATCGGGAAGACACCCTGACGATCATACCCGGCCAGCAATTCAAGACCGATCAAACCGGGGCCCAGCTCAAGATTCTGGTTGCCGACGACGTTCCGGTGAACCTGATCGTCGTCGAAAAGATGCTCGACAGCATAGGCTACCAGGTCGAAACCGCCAGCACAGGTCGCGAAGCGGTCGAGGCGGTAAAATCGAAACACTATGATTTGATTTTTATGGACATACAAATGCCCGAAATGGACGGGCTCGAAGCCACCCGTCAAA
>CAWCBX010000011.1:0-4562 GCA_963793595.1 uncultured Gammaproteobacteria bacterium
TTCGCCAGCTGGGTATGGAGAAACGCAGCATTCCGATCGTAGCGATAACCGCTAACACCCAGGATAGCGATCGTGATGCCTGCATTGAGGTCGGTATGAATGATTTCATTGCCAAACCATTCGTCAAAAAGCAGCTGGCCGTATTGCTCGAACGTTTTTTCCCGGCGGCCGAAATCGGCACCCGCAAGGCCAGCTAAATACTGCGCTCGCGAAAGTGCGCGTAAAGAGCGTCACTGAAAACCCTGACCCGTTGCGATACTAACCGACCCGGCGGATAAACCGCGTACATACCGGTTACCTGTTTGCTGAAGCCGGTCAGGATCTGCACCAGCTCGCCGCGTTCGATCAAATCCTGCAAAAGTGCCAGCGGACCACTAACAATGCCCTGCCCGCGTCTGGCGACGGCCGCCAGAAATTCACCGTTATTGGCGCTCAAACGATATTTCATCCTCGGGCTGACGCGCTTGCCATCCTGCTGGTAAAACCATTGTCGCCCTACCGCGACATTGCTATATACCAATACCTCATGCGCAGACAATTCGGCAGGATGCTGTGGCTCCCCGAACCTGGCGAGATATACGGGGCTCGCACAAATCGCAAAATGTACGCTGGCGAGCTTACGCGCAATCAGGCTGGAATCCTCCAGGTCCCCAACTCGAATCGCGAGATCGATATTTTCCTCGATTAGATCGATCTGGCGGTCATTCAAATCGATTTCGATCTCGATTTCGGGGTGATCGTCCATGAACTGGCTAATCGGTTCGGCAAGCTGGTTCGTGCCCAATCCCAGCGGCAGGGCAAGCCTGATCTTGCCCGATATCCGACACTGCGTATCGGCCACGACCTGCTCGGCCTCGTTCAAATCAGCGAGAATTTGTAACGCACGTTGATGAAACTCGCGCCCGGCATCGGTCAGCGATTGTCGCCTGGTGGTACGCTGCAGTAATTGCACCCCGAGTCTTTTTTCGAGCTCACTGACACGCCGGCTTACCATCGACTTCGCGATGCCGAGTTTTTCACCCGCACTACTAAATCCTCGGAAATCAACCACGGCAACAAATGCTTCAAGCTCTTCAAGACGATTCATATTGTTCTCATTTTAGCAACTATATATTGATTTTTAGAGTATATATTTATTTTTAAGAACAGTAATAATAGCTGCATCACTAATCAAGAGGCAAATAAAATGAATTCGAAATCTTTAACCAATTTTTCCATGCTCGTCGGCCGAGCCATGCTGGCTACAATTTTTATCGTCGCAGGCTTCAGCAAGCTCGGCGCCGCCTATGCAGGCACTCAGGCCTACATGGAATCCGTCGGGGTTCCTGGACTATTGCTGCCGGCGGTAATCGCCGTCGAGATCCTGGGTGGAATCGCAATTCTGATCGGATTTCAGACCCGAATTGCCGCGGCACTACTGTTTGGTTTCACCATGCTGGCCGCACTGCTGTTTCACAGTGATTTCAGCCAGCAGATGCAATCGATCCTGTTTATGAAAAATATCGCGATTGCCGGAGCGTTCCTGCTGCTGTTCTCGCAGGGTCCCGGCCAATGGGCCTTTAACCCGCAATTAAAGTCACAGGAGATTTAATCATGCCCGGCAAAAAACGACTTCTACGAATCGACGCCAGCGCCAACCCTGGCGAATCGAGCAGCCGCCAGCTCGGTGACTACCTCATCGGTCAGCTCAAGCAGAGCAACTTGGCCCTGGAGACGCGTACCCGCAATCTGAACCAGGAGCTATCGTTTATCGACAGTAACTGGATAGCAGCCAACTTCACTGCCAATGAAGAACGTAGTAATGATCAATCGGCACGACTCGGATTTTCCGACCGACTCATTGCCGAGCTGAGCTGGGCCGACCATATCGTGCTGACCACGCCGATGTATAACTTCGGCGTTCCGGCAACACTGAAGGCCTGGATCGACCTGGTCTGTCGCGCCGGCGTGACTTTCCGCTATGGCGCAAATGGACCCGAAGGTCTACTCAAGGGTAAAAGTGTCGATATCGTCGTTACCACTGGCGGTGCGCCACTGGGTAGCCGCGTAGACTTTGTTAGCGGATACCTGAGGCAGGTGTTTGCTTTTATCGGTATCGACGATGTTAATATCATTGGCGCCGATCAAATGAATATCGATGCGCAAGCAAGCTTCGCTCGAGCGAAAGCGCAAATCGAACTACATTATGCGGCCGTCGCGGCCTAGGAGAAATTATGAATATCCGTAAAGTACAACAAGTTGTTAGCGGGCAAGCGACCACCGATGGCGCCGGAGTGGAACTGGTTCGGGTTATCGGGCAACCCGCACTGATGGATCTCGACCCTTTCCTGCTGCTCGATGCGTTCCGCTCGGATGATCCCGACGATTACATCGCCGGGTTTCCACCCCACCCGCATCGAGGTTTTGAAACCGTCACCTATCTGCTCAATGGTCGCATGCGCCACCAGGATAACGCCGGCAACGAAGGCGTCATCGAACCCGGTGGCATCCAGTGGATGACGGCAGGCAAGGGCATCGTGCATTCGGAGATGCCGGAACAGCAGGATGGAATGCTCGAAGGCTTCCAGCTGTGGATCAATCTGCCGGGCTCTCACAAGATGACTGCGCCGTCCTACCAGGAGCATGACGCGGCACATATCCCGACCGAATCAAGAAATGATACCGTGATCAAGGTAATCAGCGGCAAAACTTCGCAGGGCACCTCCGGCCCGGTAAGCCAACCGCTAACCGATCCGCTTTATCTTGACGTATCGATGCAACCTGACACCGCATTCAATGAAGATATCGCGGCTGATCATAATGCTTTTCTCTACGTCATCGATGGTGAGGTCGTACTTGAAGGTACCGATACAAAGCAACTCAGTTTGGGTCGCGATCAGTTGGCCGTGCTAGGCCAGGGGGATGCCATTGCGCTGCGAAGCGGCGGCCAGGCAACACGGTTTTTACTGGTTTCCGGCAAGCCACTAAACGAACCGGTGGCACGTGGCGGACCGTTTGTCATGAACACCGAAGCCGAGATACGACAGGCTTTCAGCGATTACCAACGTGGTAATTTCTGATTTTAACAATCGCAAAAACGGGGACAGACAGCGTTTCTCACCCGATCTTTCAATCCGGACTCCGCAAGCACCGAAAAACGGGGTCTGTCCCCCTCAGAAGCCACACCCCGATTTCAGACGAATCGGTGGGTGGTTGCTGATCGGCGGCGCCACGGAGCAAATCAAACGTTCGCAAAGCGGCATTGGCAGCTACAGCTCAACACAAAGTAGAGCCAATGACGGCATCTGGATCAAGGCCGATCTGGCTCAGTAAGCCCTTAACCTGTCAGCAGTCACCATCGGCGAGAAGAAGTCATCACTAACGGTTAATCAAAGTCTTACCGAGGCACGCGTTGCTGACCTTGCACCGCCTTGGCGCGCAATGATAAATTGAGACGCGATACATTTTACTTCACAAATGTAATAACCGGATTTTCCGAAAACAATGAGGAATTATCAAAGGTGAAGTTGTTAGGTGAACCACTGCTGCACTTTATGTTCATCGGCGCAGTTATTTATGCATTGTATGGTCTGTTTGCCGAACCACTGGTGGAAGAAACCGACAAGACCATTGTCGTCACCGCGGGCGAAGTCGAGTGGATGCAAGCCAGCTGGCAGAAGCGCTGGAACCGCCCCCCGACGACGCAAGAGTTCGATGGACTGATTCAGCAGTACATCAAGGAAACTGTGCTCTATCGCGAAGCCCTGACCATGGGCTTGAACAAGCACGATACGGTCATCCGCCGTCGGCTCGCGCAGAAGCTGGAATTTCTCGCCAAGGACCTGGTCGCATTGACACCACCTACCGAAGCAGAGTTACTGGCCTATTTCGCTGAGCATCAGGCCAGATACCAGGAACCGACGCTTTATACCTTTAACCAGGTCTTTTTCGATCCGGACAAGCGTGGTGACACGACCCTGGATGACGCGGAAATGGCAAAGGCGACATTGATCGCGCAGGGTGATGCGATCGAAGACGCGGGGGCGCTCGGCGATGGCTTGATGCTGCAGAATTATTACCCGCAGAAGGATCGCGCCGAAATTCAGAAAAATCTGGGCAGTGGTTTTACCGACACGCTGATTACGCTTACACCCGGGCAATGGCATGGTCCCGTGTTGTCCGGCTTCGGGGTGCACCTGGTGTACGTGAATAGCATCATCGAGCCACCACCGCCGGTGTTTGCCGGGCTGCGCGAACGCGTGATCGCCGACTGGTCAATTGACCGGGGCGAGGAGCTTAACGACAAGTTTTATGCCAATCTGCGCGAGCAGTACAGCATCGTTATCGAGGAGCTCGAACCGGGCGATGAGACATCTACCCTGCCGCAGCAGGGAGAAGGTCCGGTAAGTGATTCGCGCGTTTTTTAAGACGGTTATTTTCTCTGCGCTGGCAAGTCTGTATTTGCTGATGCCGGTTAATGCCGACGGATCCGTTCCGCACTGCTGGATATCAAGGAACAGAATGACCGGCTGTTTGCGGTCACCCGAAAGTAACCATGCGTGGCGACAAGGTGCTCGCAATTA
>CAWCBX010000012.1:0-26015 GCA_963793595.1 uncultured Gammaproteobacteria bacterium
GGCGATCAGAGCATCCATCAAGGTGAACGCTGGAGCGCGGCGAGAGCCTATCTCGACCCGGCCCGTAGTCGACCCAACCTGACGATCGAAACCGGGGCCCTGGCACAGCGGGTTCTGCTTCAGAACCAGTTGGCGACAGGCGTGCAATACAAAAACCGGCAAGGCCGGGAAGTGACAGTGTCGGCGCGAAAAGAGGTGATTCTCGCCGCTGGAGCTGTGGGTAGTCCACAAATTCTGATGCTGTCGGGCATTGGACCGGAGACTCATTTGCAGGACCTCGGTATTTCCGTGGTCGCGCATCTGCCCGGGGTTGGTCAAAACCTGAATGAGCACCCTGATTTTGTTCTCAAATATAAGTGCTTGCAGCCAGTCTCGCTTTGGCCGAAGACCAGGCTTCCAGGGCGTATAGCCGCCGGGATGCAATGGCTCATATCACGCAAGGGGATCTGCGCGTCAAATCATTTCGATGTCGTTGCCTGTGTGCGTTCTGCTGCAGACGTCGAATATCCGGACCTGCAATATACGATCATGCCGCTTGCCGTGGATGACGAAACCTGGTCTCCCATACCGGAACACGCCTTCCAGATCCATGTCGGACTGATGCGGGCGTACAGCCGGGGGCGGATTGAATTACGTGATGCCGACCCGACGACGCCGCCGCGTATCCTGGTGAATTATCTGCAGGACAAGCGTGATCGCGAGGCAATGCGTTCGGGCATCCGCCTGGTTCGTGAACTGGTCGATCAACCTGCTTTTGCACCGTTTCGCGGTGCAGAAATTTTCCCGGGCGATGCGGCGCAAAGCGACGCAGAACTCGACCAGTATTTGAACACGCATACGACCACGCAATGGCATTTGTCGGGAACGGCTCGCATGGGAGCTGAATCCGACCCGGGCGCGGTGGTGGATTCCAGTGGCCGTGTGCATGGCATCACCGCGCTACGGGTCGTGGATGCTTCCATCATGCCGACGGTTACCAACGGGAATACTAATAGCCCGACCCTGATGATTGCGGAAAAATTGAGTGATGCCATTCTCGACATTCCGGCGCTGCCTCGTATCGAGGCAGAGATCTGGAGCCCTGTAAACGGAAACCAAAATAATGAGTAATTCGACCCGCTCCAACCCGGCAGATACCGTGCGCATCCCTGCAGGGCGTTTTGAGCAATCGCCCTACTTCGAATGCTATGCAAATCCCGACACGCTTCTCGGCGTAGCAGCCAATCGATATTACGCGGCCGACAATGGCGAGGATACTGTAGAAACCTACTGGGCATTGCGACAACAAGTGGTTCTGTTCGATGTGCCGGAAAAACCCTGGCAGATCGAAGGGCCGGATGCCGTACCGTTTCTGGAACGAATCTTGGCACGTCCGATTGATACCTTGCCGGAAGGACGGGGTCGATATGCGATTGCCTGTAATGCCGATGGCGGCATTTTCATGGACGGCATTCTTTTCAAGCTGGCAGAAAATCGATACTGGTATGTACAACCCGATGGTGCACTCGAAGCATGGTTAGTCGCACACAAGGACGGGTTCGATGTGAAAATTTCTGACCCGAATTCGCGCGTGCTACAAATTCAGGGCCCGAACGCATTTAAGGTCATGTCATGCGCCACTAATGGGGCCATAGACGAAAGCATGAAATACTTCGGTGCCGGTTATTTCGATATCGGCGGGCAACGATTGTATGTTTCGCGCACAGGCTGGACCGGAGAACTGGGTTATGAGATCTATTCCGATGGCGCAAGTACCGATTACAAACGGCTGTGGAATGATCTGTTCGAAGCCGGTTCTCCATACGGCATGGTGTTCGGTAGCCTGAAGGCCATGGGGATACGAAGAATCGAGGCCGGCATTCTGGATAACCTGTCCGATTTTGATATGTCGATGACGCCTTTTCAGGCAGGCCTCGGAGCGTTCATCGATTTGAACAAAGCAGATTTCATCGGTAAATCTGCGTTGCTCGAAGCGGACAGGCAACCACTAGTCTATGGAATAAAATGCCTGTCGGACACACCCTATAACCAGGCTGAGATCATGGATGATCGAATATGTGTCGGTCGAGTAACCGCCTCGGGCTGGTCGCCTTATCTTGAGAGCGGCGTCGGCTATGTCAAATTCAACAAAGCCGGTGATTGGGCGGGTAGAGCTTTACACATGAAGACACAGCAAGGTGAATTAGTCAGCTGTGAAATAGTGAGCTTGCCTTTCTACGATGCCGAAAAACGCATTCCCAGAGATTTGCAACCTGCTGACCCCTGAGTTGTTAGACCTGACCCCTGAGACGAGCCCTGAGGCGCAGAGCTTACTTCGGGCTCGCAACCAGTAAAACCTGGAACTTGCTATCTCTCGCGCTAATCACCGCTACGCCTTTGACGAAGTCGAAAGCCAGGGTATCGGTGGCATCATTGGACTGCGCCGATGCGCTCCAGGCGACCGACGCCCCGCTGCCGGGAAAGGCCGCTGCCAGGCAAGTCGGGGCGAACGCAAACAGCTGTTTAAACTCTTCGATTTTCGGCAGTCGCCAGTTACTGACATCACCCAGCTCGGCAGCTCGCGCTTGATTCAGCGCCTCGACCCGGCTCAAGCTGGCACCCTCACCCAGACAGCCACTAGCCACCTGTCCGAGCAGACAACGGGACCAGGTTAGCCCGCTCGCGGTATCGCGCACCACTCCCTGGGAAGTATCGACAGAAAGTTGCTCACAACCGGCGAACACGCTGGTAGTCATTATCAACAGGCTAACGAGAAGTACTAGCGGGCGTATAAAATGCAAACTTTTAAAACTCCGCAAGCAAGCGGCCGTAATCCTCGAAACGATCGTCGATGCCGGCCAGGCGCAGGCAATCCCAGATCATCGCCTGGTTACTGCAAATCGCCGGCTTACCCGCGCGTGTTTCGATTTCTCCAATGACATCCAGCGTGCGTAATGCGCCGCAGGAAACAAAAATCGCGTCGGCATCGGGGTGATCCTGCGCGAGTGCGAACTCGGTGATGTAATCCGGTGCGACGCGCACCATATCGCTGTCCTTTTCCAGGTTCAGGCCGCAAATCGATATCACTTCGAAACCCGCTTGCTCAAGGTAATCAACTTCACGCTGGTTGACTTCATCGAGGTACGGGTGTCGCAATAACGATGCGTCGTGCCTGTAGTGTTTCCAGGGCACGTATCACCCCGGTTATCAGCGAAGTTGCCTTCGCCTTCGGGGCGCCACGATTGAGCTCGGCAAAGACACGTTCCTCTCCGATCACGAGGCTGCCCGAGGTGCAGGCATAACAAACCACATCGAGACTACCATCGGGCAGCAGGCTAGAAGCGCAATCGGCGAGCAAATCCGCCTGCGCCGAGAGCGATTCATTGGTGATCGAGTCCGGGATTGCGGCACGCGTGAAATGGATACCAACGCCCGGAGGCCGCAATCTGATCACGTCGTCCTGCACGGTTTGCTCGGTGGCAAGCAGCACGTAACCGATTTTTGCGCGCGAATGGCGCCCCTCGTCGAATCTGATCGAGTCTGGAGCCGGGGCGATCACTGAATTGTCAGGCATTGAAAATTATTCCTTTAGCTAGATCGGTATGATATATACACCGATCTTCGTCCGCTATCCAGGAATCCCGATGCTCGAACAAGCGCGCCAACGCACCGCCGAATTTCAGGCCCGTCTCAAACAGGCTGGAATCGACCTGGCCATTCTGACCGACGAAAGCTCGATTGCCTATCTCGCCGGCTTCTGGGGCTATCTCTCGGTCGAATTCGGGCGGCCGACGTTTTTACTGATTCGGCCAGATGCTGCGCCACAGGTCATTACCCCGTTGATGGAAAGCGAGATGGTTGGCGCAATGACATGGGTCGAAAACGTTACCACCTGGGAAGATGCGGGTGCGAATCGCTGGGAAAACGTACTCGCCAGTGCCATCGGCGCCAATCCCGGCAAGATCGGGGTGGAACGCGCCGCGTTGCCGCCGATCGTGCGCAACTGGTTTGACGATCAAATGCCCGGCGTTCAGCTGCATGATATTGCGCCGCTACTCGGCGAGATGCGCATGATCAAGTCTCCCGAGGAAATCGAGGTCATGAAACAGGCCGGTCATATTGCCGGCGCGATGATGCATGGCGCCGAAGGCGCCCTCGGCGAGGGGCGACCCGAATACGAAGCGGCACTCGCAGTGATTGAAGCGGGTACCCGTAAAGCCGCCGGTTTCCTGACCGCAAAAGGTTGGGAGGCCTTTATCTCACCGATGATCTATAACCTGCAAATCATGCAGTCGGGCACCGACACCTCGATGGTACATCGACGCGCCAGCGTCAAACCGCTGGAAAAAGGCGACCCGGTCTATTTCTGTTTCTGCAACATGGCGCAATTCAAACAGTACAAGCTTGGCTTCGATCGCATGTTTTTTATCAAGCAAGTGTCGGATGAAGCGGCCGAGGTGCAACAGGCCGCTATCGATGCGCAACAGGCTGCGATTGCCGCGATCCGACCCGGCGTCACCGCCGAATCAATAGCCCAGGCCGCCGATGAGGTTTACCGCGAACGCGGTTACGAAACCGGCTACCGCACCGGTCGTTCAATCGGTATGGCCTACCTCGAATCGCCCGAGCTCAAGCATGGCGACAAAACCGTGTTGCAGGCCGGCATGACTTTCGCAGTCGACGGAGGTATCAGCGTCGACGGCAGACTCGGTGGACGCATCGGTGATTCGATCGTCGTCACCGAGACGGGTTCCGAGTACATCACCGAGTACCCCCGAAAAATACTTACCGTCAATCGATAATTCAAAAACCTGAGGAGTCCGCCATGAGCATCACCCGCCATCATACCAATCAACGCATGAGCCAGATCGTCATTCATGGCGACACCGTTTACCTCGCCGGCCAGGTGGCCGCTGATGCCGATGCAGACATTACCGTGCAGACCCAACAGGTACTAGAGAAGATCGATACCCTGCTGGCGGAAGCCGGTTCCGACAAGAGCAAAATCCTGTCGGCGCAGATCTGGATCGCCAGTATGGGCCATTTCGCGCAAATGAACGAAGCCTGGGATGCCTGGGTCGCTCCAGGTCATGCGCCTGCACGCGCCTGTATCGAAGCGCGCCTGGCAAGCCCTGACCTGCTGGTCGAAGTCGGGATCGTCGCCGCTCGCTGAGATCAGTTCGTTCCCTTCCCGGAATCCCGTTGAACTGCCTGTTTGCAGTATTTATCAAACCCTCTGGATACCGCTTATTAGACTTCGGCAAAAATTGTGTTTATCCTAGCCGCAATAAAATCTATGCGTCAGACCTGGCGGCAGCAGGCAGTCACTCCCGCCTAAGCGCATCAAAACAATAACCCGGGTCTTACCGGGCCAGACCGAGGGGGTCCTTCATATGAACACTGTAATGCTCGTTTCACTGGTTTTATGTGCCGCTATCGCTATCTGGGGCGTTGCCGACCCGGACTCGATGACCGGTTCGGCGCAGTGGCTGGTTAACTACTCGCTGACCGCGCTCGACTGGTACTTCCTGGCTTTATGCACCTCCTTCCTGGTCATCATGGCAGTGATGGCTTTCAGCAAGTACGGCAATATCAAGCTCGGCGCCGACGACGAGGAACCCGAATTCAGCACGCCTTCGTGGATCGCGATGCTGTTTGCCGCCGGCATGGGTTCAGGGCTGTTGTTCTGGGGCGTCGCCGAACCGATTTACCACTTCATGACGCCGCCGGTTGGCGAAGGTGGAACCGCGATGGCGGCGCGTAACGCGATGGTCATTACCAACCTGCACTGGGGTTTACACGCCTGGTCAATCTACGGCTGTTGCGCATTGACCGTGGCCTATTTCACTTTCAGATTAGGCCTGCCATCGATGGTATCGACGCCCATCAGAGTAGGATTCAAGAATGTTTTCGGCCCCAAGACCTTGAATAGCATCGGTAATACCTCCGACGTTCTCGCGGTAATCGCGGTCGTGTTCGGACTCGCCGGTTCACTCGCGATGGGCACGCTGATGGTACGCTCAGGCATGGCCTCGGTTTTCGGCACCGAGCAGGATGTCACCATGAGTATGATAATTATCGCCGTGATGACGGTCTGCTTTCTTTTATCAGCTTGCACAGGCGTCGACAAGGGCATCAAGATTCTGAGTAACCTCAACATGATCGTCGCCATCCTGATTTTGCTGGTGGTACTGTTCGGTGGACCCACCGCTTACCTGTTTCAATCCTTCGTCTACGCCATCGGTGACTACCTGATCCAGCTGATCCCGATGTCATTCAAGACCTACGCCTATACACCCGGCAGGTTCCTGGAACTGGTTTCATGGCTGGACCCTGACTTACCTGATCTGGTGGCTGGCCTGGGGGCCGTTTGTCGGCATCTTTATCGCCCGCATCAGTCGCGGCAGAACCATCCGTCAGTTTGTGCTCTACGTGGTCGGCGTGCCCACCATCGTTTCAATGCTGTGGTTTGCCGCCTTCGGTGGTGCGGCGATTCACATCGAAATGTTCGGTGCCGGTGGTATCGCCGACAAGGTGTTCGCCGACGTGGCGGGCGCTCTGTTCGGTTTCTTCGAGTATTTCCCCGGCACTACCCTGCTGAATTTCCTCGCGGTCTGCCTGATTTTCATCTTCCTCGTGACCAGCGCGGATTCGGGCACTTTTGTTATCAGCATGATGACCAGCAAGGGCGATTTGAACCCGCAGACCAAGTTAAAGCTGGTCTGGGGATTGATCATTGCCGGAATTACCATCGCCACCATCGTGACTGAAAGTGTCAAGGTGGCGAAGGTCATGGCAATCACGGGGGCGATACCCTTCACCTTTGTCATCATTTTGCAGCTCGCCGCATTTTTCAGGATCGTACGCGAGGATCCGATGGTGCGCGAAACACATACCGTGGTGCGGCATGTCGGCAGCGACAGCCCAACCGATAAAAGCGCGGCTTAAGGGGGAAATGACAATGATAAATAAATATACAAAATATATCGTTTCGGCCCTGTTATGTGCTGCGCTGGTCGCCTGCGGTGGTGATGATCGTAAAAGTTTACGCGTCGGCTCCAAGCCGTTTGCCGAAAGCATGATCCTGGCAGAAATGATCGCGCAGATGGCTGAAAACGCCGGCATTCCGGTGGAACGCAGTATTCCTTTCGGGCTCACACCGAAAATCATGGAAGCGGTCAAACAGGATGTGCTGGATGTGTATCCCGAGTACAACGGCACCAGCCTGACCTTTCTCGGGCAGGCGCCAACCAGCGATGGCGAAGCCTCCACCGCCGCGGTGTCGGCACTGTTCAAGCCACTGGGGCTGGAACTGACCGGCAAGTTTGGATTTTCCAACGATTACGCGATGGTAATGACGAAAGAACGGGCCTCGGATCTCGGTGTCAGGACACTGCAGGACCTGACCAAACTCTCCAGCCTGAGTTATGCCGTGGACGAGGATTTTGTGCAACGTCCGGCGGATGGTCTGCAACAGATGAATCGTCGTTACGGTATCACCGGGTCTAAAACCGCTACCTTCCCGGTTGGAACCGACGGTAAGGACAAGATCGTCTCGGCACTGCTCGACGGATCGGCCGACGTCGGTGAATTGTTCATGACCGATGGTCAGATCGCCGAGTACGATCTGGTCGTGCTGAACGATAACCTGGGTTTTTTCCCGGTCTACGAAGTCGCACCGCTGGTGCGCTCTGATGCCCTGGCAAGCCTTAAGGGATTGCGTGAAGTGCTGGAAAAGCTGGCCGGTAAAATCACCCCGGCCGATATGCAGGCAATGAACAAGGCGGTTGATCTCGATGCGCAGTCCGCGGCCAGCGTGGCAGCGGCTTTCCTGGCGTCCAAAGGCTTGCTGCCTGAGGGCGCCAGCGGCGGCGGCGCGACCAAGATCGCCGTGGTCGCAGACCCAGGTGTAGCGCGCGATATCAGATACCGCGCGCGCGCTCAGGGCGATTCGTATCGGTTACGCTGGTAGCGATCTCGATCTGGCAAATGATGTAGTCCCCGCTGGAGGCTCTGGCAGGCGGCGACGCACGCGTGGCGATCGTCGGCGCTGAATCCTTTTATACGCTCGGTGACGATGGCCCGGTTGCCAAGGGAATCGCCGAGGCGTTTGCCGTGATTGGCTACAAGTCGGCTCACCTGATAGGTCTCGACTAACGGCGCTGATTCGATCGGCGGCATGAGCAAGATTGCGACCGGCCCCAAGGGATCCGGATCGGACTATCGTGCTGGAGATGTTGCTCAAATCGATCGGCAAGGCTGATATCGAAGTGCTCAACTCCGATGACGATCCCGCTATCTGCTGCTGGGGATGTCAAAGGGCAGTATGATGGTGTGTTTCTGATGGCACCCTCAAAAGAAAGAGTGCTCGCTACCTTAATGAGAAAACCCTCGTACAAATTGATCGATCTGAAGGAATGGGCGCAGGGTGGCCATACGGCACGATTCAGCTTTATCCGGCCTGCCACGATTCCGGCAAACACCTATCCGTCCCAGACCGGCCCGATCACCACGGTGAGCACCCAGTTTGTACTCGCCAGCCCAGCCAAAGCAGTTCAGGCCGCGGGTGAAGTGGGACCGGGAACGGCCGGTATCGATTCGAGTGCGGCGATTCCGGTCAGTGCAAGCGCAGTGAAATCGATACGCGAGGCGCTCGGTACGATGGACGTTATCGACCCGGCTATTCCAGTGCATGGATCGCTGGTACCTGAAATTACAGTCGTGGATAAGTCGTTACCCTTCAGCGCAGATATCTCGATTATCAACATCCTGATGATTCTGTTTACGGTATGGGTGATTTACCTGGTCTTTTTGCCAAGCCCGCGCGACTTCAAAATGCCGGAAGACCTTTGACCACGTAAAGTTATTGAGGAGATATAACGATGGTAAATTACTTAGCACCCATAGATCTTGAAGATGAACATCTCTCTAGCGGGGTTATCGAAAAAACCGTGCAAATGGCAACCGGTGTCAAAGGTGCCAAAATATACTTGATGACCGTAATCCCCGGCATCACGCCCGGCATCGATCAGCGCTATGCGATACGAGGCGAGATGCATGGCTCAACTGACTACCCGTTACAACAATGGAAGGATGACGCCGCCAAGCAACTGCAGGAAATTGCCGACAAGTCGGTACCCAAGGCGATGCAGGCCGGGGTCGTGGTTGAAAATGGCACGGTTTATCGCGAAGTCGTCGAAGCCGCCAAGGATCTGAATATCGACCACATCGTGATGGGTGCGCATCGCCCATCGCTGGCGGATTTCCTGCTCGGCCCCAACTCGGCCAGGGTAGCCCGCCATGCCGGATGCTCGGTGACCGTCGTGCGAGATTAGGAATCAATCCAGGCTCGCATTTATTAATCGATTAACACATCGCGCTGGAGCAGGGTTCGACCCTTTCACCAGGCTATCTCCGTGAAACCGGTTGATGTAATGCTGGCGATTTCGGTCGCGGTGATCTGGGGCATGGGTTTCATCGTCGCCAAGGCCGGCATGTCTCATTTCTCACCAATCCTTTTGATGGCGTTGCGTTTTACCCTGACCGCGCTGTGCCTGGCCTGGTTTTTTCGCCCTCCCCCCGGACTCTTCAAGCAACTCTTCTGGATTTCATTAATCAGCGCCGCGCTGCAATACAGCCTGACCTTTAACGGCGTGCGTGGCATCGATGCTTCCACAGCCGCGCTACTGGTGCAACTCGAGGTACCATTCGGGCTGATACTGGCCTGGCTGGTCCTCGGCGATCGCATCAGGCCGCTACAGGCACTGGGTATACTGATCGCGTTCGGCGGCGCGGTAATGATCATCGGCGAACCGAAACTGGAGGGCAACCTGATCTATGCCTTTATGGTCATCGGCGGTGCTTTTACCTGGGCCGTGGGCCAGATCATGATCAAGAAACTCGGTAACCTGGGCGGTTTCCGGCTAATCAGCGGGGTGGCGTTGTTTGCCGCACCGCAACTCTTTGTCGCCTCGTTCCTGCTGGAACAGAATCAATTGCAACAGATTCAAACCGCGCCCATTGCGTCCTGGGGTGCCGTGGTCTACCTTGGTGTAATCATGACCGCGCTCGCTTACGGAATCTGGTATCGACTGCTGGGTCACTACACGGTCAACCAGGTAATGCCATTTTTGTTATTGCTACCTGTTACCTCGGTGTTTGGTGGTATATTCTTCCTTGGTGAATCGCTTACCGCCAAGATTGCAATCGGCGGTTGCCTTGCGATAGTCGGGGTTGCGATGATAACAATACAACGATGGCCTGGCCGCCAACGGGTTGCCAAAGATGGAAGCAGCATTTAACGAGATTGACGATACCGCCTGTAACGCCTATGCCGAACTAGGTGCGTTATGTCTGCGTGGTATTTTCTCTGACTGGGTCGAAGTGCTTCGTGACGGAGTAGAACGAAATCACGATCGGCCCGGTCCGTATTTCTCCGAAAATGTGGTCGATGAGAATGAGGGTCGTTTCTGGGACGATTACTGCAACTGGGAGCGCATCCCCGAGTTTTACCGCTTCATTACCGAGTCGAATGCGGCACAACTGGCCGCGCAAATCATGCGCTCGAAAAGCGCCCAGTTTTTTCATGATCATGTACTGGTCAAGGAACCTGACACCCCAAAACCGACACCCTGGCATCAGGATGCGCCCTACTATTTCGCCGACGGTACGCAAACCGTGAGCTTCTGGCTGCCGCTCGACGCGGTAAGCCAAGCCGAAACCCTGCGCCTGGTGGCAGGTTCGCACCATTGGCCAAAACTGGTACTGCCGGTGAAGTGGCTCGACGACGCCGATTTTTACGGCGCCGAGAACGATCAGTACATGACCCTGCCCGATCTTGACAGTGCCGACTGCGGTGAAACCATTCTCCAATGGGACATGCAACCGGGTGATGCGGTATTGTTCGATTTTCGTACCGTACACGGCGCGCGCGGCAACCTGCAGAATCACCGGCGGCGTGCATTTTCGATGCGCTGGGTCGGCGACGACGGGCATTACCACGAACGCCCCGGCCGAACTTCTCCGCCCTACCCCGGACATGGCATGTCAGACGGTCAGAGACTGCGCGAAGACTGGTTCCCGGTACTCTGGCCGAGGCAGACATCTAAAAATGAGTAACCCGGTCCTGGTAAACACCTTTCGCGGTGAAATCATCGAGAATCGACATCGCGGCGCGATCGCGGTATGCGATCCCAAAGGACGCCTGGTGCATGGCTGGGGTGACGTCGACGCACTGGTGTACCCGCGTTCGGCGATCAAGGCCCTGCAGGCATTGCCGCTGGTTGAATCCGGTGCCGCGGATCATTTTGATCTGAGCAGTGCCGAGCTGGCGCTGGCCTGCTCCTCGCATGGCGGCGAACCGCGGCATACGACAACCGTGCACGACTGGCTGACGCGCCTCGAACTGGACGACGACGCGCTGGAATGCGGCCCACACGCGCCGTCAAACGAAAAGGCCGCCACCGCGCTCATTCTCAACCACATCGAACCCGGTCGGATTCACAACAACTGCTCCGGCAAACATACCGGCATGCTGACAACCGCCCGTTATCTGGGCGAAGAGACGCATGGCTACATCGAACGCGAACACCCCGCGCAACAGCGCTGGATGCAGGCGCTCGGGGAAATGGCCGACCTCGACATGCACCGCCTGCCGTGGAGCCGTGACGGTTGCGGAATTCCGGTGATTGCAATGCCGTTAAAGACGATAGCCACCGCTTTCGCCAGGATCGCGGTACCGGATGATCTTGCTGCCGACAGAGCTGGCGCTATAGACCGTATTACCACGTCGATTGCGGCAAATCCCTTCATGGTCGCCGGCAGCGGCCGGCTTTGTACCGAGGTCATGGAATTGACCGGGCGCAGGGTGATTGTCAAAACTGGCGCCGATGGTGTTTACACCGCTGCGCTGCGGGACAAAAACCTGGGTGTTGCGCTAAAAATAGATGATGGTACGAGTGAAGCGGCGCAGGTTGCCATTCTTGCCGTATTGACAAAACTCGATGCTATGCATATTGATGAACTCGAGGCGCTTGCAGCGCGTTGCCGCATGCCGATAACCAATACCCGCGGGGTTTTGACGGGATATCGCGAGTCCTCCGGGTTATAACCTGAAATCCTGGCTGGCAACCGGTATCCCGCTAAATAACCCGCCTCAAATACACATATTTAATGTTTTTGAAGTGAAATATTTACTCCTTTCGACAGCTCAATCGGGGGCTATTTAAGTTAATATTGTCGGCCATAAAAAAAATATGTATCGATCTATGGAAAAAGCGACATCCCTGCCCGGTAGACCTAATGCTGGCAACCTGTTTTCCTTCTTTGCCCGGAAAAAGGCCGGCCTGATGGGAAAATTTGTTCCGGGATGGACAAATAACAAGATCGACGCAATGCTGTTCACTCCCAAGGCGACCGATATTAAACCGGTCCGGCTACCTCGCGGCATGAACCAGTTCGTTATCAAGTCCCGGGATGGCGACATCCAGGCCTATGAGATCGGCAAAGGCCCCAAGGTCGTATTCGTACATGGTTGGGGTGGCGCGGCACAGCAGTTTTTTCCATTGATGCGCGGCCTGGCCCAATGTGGATTTTCCACACTGGCCTTTGATCAACTGGGCCATGGTTTGAGTGACAAGAAACCCGCGACCCTGCAGCAATCCATTGCCACCGCCAACCATGTGTTCAATACCGCACAGAATTCCACGGATGGGCTCTGCGCTATCGTCGGGCATTCGACTGGCTGTATCACTATCGCCAACGCACACCCGGCCCTGGTCAAGGACAGGCCGCTGTTCCTGATCGCGCCTATTTTTAACTACAAACTTTTCTTTCTCAAGAAACTGGTCAAGCTCAAACTGCATGCAGACCAGGTGAAGGAGTACGCTAACAGTTTTGGAAAGACATACCGCAGCGAGTATCAGAAGCTCGAACTGGAAAGAAACCTGCCCCGATATGGAGATTTTACCGTGATCGCTCACGATGAATCAGACGCCGAAAGCGCAATCTCGGATTCAGAGCAGTTTTGTGCCAAATACCCGCTCACCAAGCTGCTAGTCACCAAGAATTCCGATCATGTCAGAATCATTAATTCAGAAACGGTGTGGCAGGAACTCAAATCCCATCTGAATTACGATGACACCACCGTCAACTTTACCGCGGAAATCATTTACCAGTAATCCGCAGTCCTGTTGCCAGGAGTAGCCTCAAATTCCGATTCCCTGGTCTGATCCGCGCTGAATGCGTCTGCCAGGTCCGCCCCCCAATATCACTTAATTAACAAAATCCAGGTCATTCCCGCGTAAGCGGGAATCTCTCAAGTTTTACTTTATCGCCGCAATAGATACCTGTTTGCGCGGGTATGACAGGCATAAATAAGTGCCATTGAGGTTCGCTTCTTTGTTCGCTGATACCTCCGTCCTGTAACAGGTTCGAGTCGGCAATGCCGCAGGCGTCAGTGAAAAGGTTTTAATCGACATTTTGCGAACTGCGCTAGCAGTCAAATGCAACGTAATAGGTTAAACTCGGGCAAATTTTCGGATAGAAGACCATGCAATTTTTCCAGGATTTAATGCCATCGTTGAACCTGTCCCGCTGGACACCGGCGGTACTGCGCAAGCACCTGCTCAAGGAGGAGACGGAAAGCATCGAGTCGCTGTGCCGGATGATGATGAAATCCGATGGCGAGTATTCGAGCCTGTTCCTCGCCGAACGGATTCTGAACGCCTTCGCCAGGCTGGATTATCGGCAGCGTCTCGCTTTTTTCAACGTTCTGCTCGTCGATTACGACATCGATGCCAACAACATTAAAGCCGCGGTCGAGGATTATGAACAAAATCCCGATGCCACAAACCTGTTACGCGTTACTCGTGCCGCCGAGCCGGGCCGCCAGGAATTGTTACGGCGTATCAATCTGGCCCACCACGGGACCCGGCGCCTGGTAAAGATGCGCGAACACCTGTTGGCGGCGATGCGTGAAAAGCCCGAGCTGAAAAAAATCGATACCGACTTTCATCATCTGTTCAACGCCTGGTTCAACCGCGGTTTTCTATTAATACAGCCGATCGACTGGACCACGCCGGCGCATATCCTGGAAAAAATCATCGCTTACGAGGCGGTGCATGAAATCGCAAGCTGGTCGGAGCTGCGCAGGCGACTGCAACCTTCAGATCGCTATTGCTACGGCTTTTTCCATCCGTCGATGGAGGATGAACCGCTGGTTTTTGTCGAGGTCGCGCTAACCGACCAGGTCCCGCAAAACATTGGCGAAATCCTGCATCGTGAGACCGAAAGTTACACCCCGGAAAATCCTTCCTGCGCTATTTTTTACTCGATCTCAAATTGTCATGCCGGCCTGGCCGGGGTTTCATTCGGCAATTTCCTGATCAAGCAGGTCGCCACCAGCCTGAAGCAGCGGTTTCCGCAGTTGAAAACCTTTGCGACCATTTCTCCGGCCCCGGGATTTCGAAGCTGGCTGGAGTCACAGGTTGAGGAACAGGAAGAGATCGCAACGCTGCTTGCGGAATTTAGCGCAGACGCCGATGAAGCCATGTGCGACGAAGTAGAAAAACTCGCCGCGAATTATTTTCTCAAGCAAAAGAACAGCCGCGGCAAGCCCCTCGATCCAGTGGCCAGGTTTCACCTCAAAAACGGCGCCATTCTTGAGCGCATCAACGTCCTCGGTAATCCTGCGGAGAAAGGTATGGAGCGCTCACTCGGCACCATGGTGAACTACGTTTATGATCTTTCGCGCGTCGAGGAAAACCACGAGGAATACGTGAAGAACGATCGCGTCATCAGTAGCAGCCAGGTGAAAAAGGCCCTGTCACGCTAGGTTGAAGAAGGCCTGGATCGGTTTATGATCAGATCCATCCGCATCGTCATCGATCGCAACCCGTTCGATGCGATCGCATAAATCCGGGCTGATAAAAATATGATCGATCTTGCCGGATACCTGGATATCGTTACTGGTACCTTTTCTCAAGGTAGACGTTTCCTGATTCAGCGGATCAACCAGCCCCCAGCAATCGCTCAGTCCCGTTGCCTCGAGTAACAATCGGTACTCCTCGGTAGCGGGAGCCGCATTGAAGTCGCCGCAAACAATCGCCGATAGCGGCATTTGCGGTGTATTGCGCTGGTTGCTCCAGTCGTCGCCATCGATATCGGGTTTACCGGACCAGGCGCCTTGTTCCGCCGGTGAGCGCTCAAATATACCCGCAAAATCAGTCACCTGGGCGAGGCGCTCGGCCGAATCGAGATAGCCGGCGTGGTAACTGTAGACCCGGGTCACGATAGCGCCGGTATCGATCACAGCTTCGACACAGGTCATCTGCATATTGAAGCGGTTCTCATAATGTTGCTTGGGCAGATTGATACAGCGACTGCTCAGAATCGGCCAGCGTGACAAAATCATGTTGCCGTGACGACGCCGGCGGTTGATAACAGCGCCATGTGCCGAGTGACTGCTGGCATCGACATCAAAACTCGAGCCATAGACATAGTAATAAGTCGGCAACAGACCCGCGATCTCCTGGGCCTGATCTTTTTCACCACTGCGCTTCCATCCCTGGTCGACTTCCTGCAGACAGATAATATCGGCACCGCGAATCGCCCGACAACTGCGCACCAGATCGATAACCCCGTCCAGGCCTCGACCAAACTGGATGTTGTAACTGACAACCTTCATTTATCCCCCGGAGCGTGCAAGCCGCGTAAGTTTCAGATCGACAAATGCGGGCATTATGAGTGGTTGCAGCGCAGGCATCAAACGATGCCGAACTAGTGTTGCCCCTTACCTGTCATTCCCGCGAAAGCGGGAATCCTTTAACTTATAACACCGGTAATAATTACCCTGGACTGCAGTGATACGGAATCCGGGCAGATCTGTGGAATAGATATGATATATTCGCTGCCATATCTTTGCGGAGGATAGAAATGGCTGATCTAAACGTTATCAGGTTCGATCGTAACGGTGACCCGGAAACGGGTTTACAACGCTGGGATGACATCCCCGCAGAACTCCTGCATAGCGGGGCCCCTATCCAGACAGGACATACCTATCTTGATAACGACAACGGCATATTCACTGCCGGCGTCTGGGATTGCACACCGCATGAAATGATACCGGGCCCTTACGCAGTCGATGAGTTCATGGTCGTGCT
Source organism: uncultured Gammaproteobacteria bacterium (assembly GCA_963793595.1). Taxonomy (GTDB): domain Bacteria; phylum Pseudomonadota; class Gammaproteobacteria. Next base: position 16,140 of record CAWCBX010000012.1, read on the forward strand.
CGAAGGCTCGATCATCATTGAACACGAATCGGGGCAGATCGAACGTTTTCGTACCGGCGACTGTTTCATCGTCCCCAAAAACACGCCCTGCATCTGGAGACAGGACGAGTACGCGCGCAAGTTCTGGGCCATCCACAACAATCCGGATACACCATTGACGGCCGATGCCGCGTTAACAGCGATTCGCGCAAATCCCGACGCGGCCCTGCCCGCGATGACCGGGCATGATCCGGCCATGTACGAAAGCGAAGTCCCCACCATGGGCCTGCTGAATCTTTACCAGGATCCCAGTGGAAAATTCCAGGCGGGTGTCTGGGACTGCAGTCCGATGAAGCGCGTCGCCGGCAGGATCGAAAGATCGGAGTTGATGCATATTCTCGAAGGCAGCGGCTCGATTACCAATGCCGATGGGGTCGTGTTTGACTTCAAGACCGGGGACAGCTTTCATGGTTCCCGCGGGTATGGGCTACCAGTGGCAAAACGACGAATACGTGAAGAAGTTTTTCTGCAGCTATACGCCCTGAGATTTTTTATAAGGTCCCAGCTACTGCGCACCAGACAGGGCGGCGAGAATAGCGGCGATCTCAGCAAAAAGCTGCCCTGGCTTTATTAAAAATCCTTGAGTCGAGCGGTAGTTTCCGGATCCATAAACCCGGCGACCGTGGCCTCGGTTTCCAGTTGCAGTGCCTGCCCAAGATCACAGGCCGCGGTGCGGTTAAGCACTGATTTCATCGCCCGTACCGATAGCGGGGGTAGATTAGCCAGGTCCGTTGCGACTTCGACCGCGCTTTGTATCAACTCGTCGTCGGAGACGACTCGCCAGGCCACCCCCATCTCCAGCAGCGCGTCAGCGCCGTATCGTTCACCGAGAAAAAGCATTTCGCGAGCCTTGTTGAGTCCGACCAGTGCCGGCAGTAACGAGGTAACCCCGCCGGTGACGAACAGGTTTAACGACACTTCCGGGAAAAAGCCCCGCGCACTCTCGGCCCAGATCGGGAAATCGCAATTCATCGCCCATTCAAAACCACCACCCACGGCCCAGCCATTGATCGCTCCGACCACCGGCTTGCTGCCGAAGATTATCGCGCGGGTGGCAGCCTGGATCAGTTCGACAAATTCGCGCGCCTCGTTTTCGTTTTGCGGATGTTGATGTTCATGACGATCATCCCCGGCGCAGAATGCCCGGCCCGCCCCGGTAAAGACGATGGCCCGTGTTTTTTGATCCGCGTTGGCATCATCGAATGCGCTTGCGACTTCGTTGATCAGGGTCCGGTTCATCGCGTTGAGTTGCTCCGGGCGGTTCAGCAAAATGGTACGTACCCCGTTATCTCCCAGGCTGCTTACTACAGTCTCATACTCAAATTCTTTCAATCGTATGTCCTCTCTACTCGCCTGGTTTTACCCTCGGTCAATGCGAAGCTGTTGGCGGGCAGCAGCGTGAGCTGGCAGGATGCGCCCAGCGCTTTCTTGAGCGCATCCTGGATGTTTCCCACCAGATCGTCCGCAGGCTGATCGACCGTCGCGAGTTCCGCCGTGATCGGCAACATATCATAGGGTGGTTTTTTATCCAGCACGATTCGATAGTTCCCCGACAGCTCGGTAAACCCATTGATCACCGCGGCCACCATCGACGGAAAAATATTCAGACCACGAACAACCACCATATCGTCGCTGCGACCGACAACCCGGAAGCGCATGCCATGATGGCCACAGCGGCATGCTGTGGTCTCGTCTACGGCAATTATGTCACCGGTGCGAAAACGTACCAGCGGCTGGCAATCCCGCAGTAAATGGGTTAACACCAGTTCACCTTCGACACCCGGCTCCAGCGTCAGCGAGGCCCCGGTCTCGGCATCAATGATTTCCGCAAAGAGAACATCGTCTGCCAGGAAATGGAGTCGTGTGTCATGCTCACATTGCGCGGCGAAATTCGACATCACATCCGATACCCCGTAATTTGCATTGCGTGGCTCCATGCCCCAGGTATCATGAATGCGTCGGCGAAAAGCAGGATCGTCGAGGCCGGCTTCACCGCCAAACAAGCCCAGTTTGAGGCCAAGATCTGGCGGGCTTAGATCCGGAAAATTCTCTTCCAGCACCCTCTCCAGCACCGCGGGATAAGACGGCGTGCAGGAAATCGCGTTGATACCGGTCTCCAGAATCGTACGGATCAGTAGTTCGGTGCTGCCCACGCCAAACGGGACAACCATGGCGCCGGTTTGTTCCAGCGTCAGGTGATCGGTTACCCCACCCATCCACATCTGGTAGTTGAGGCAATGCACCACCGAATGATCCGCGCTAAGACCCGCCAGGCGCTGGGCGCGACCGCCGACCGTCTGGGTTATCTCACAATCTCGCGCAGACAGCGCCAGGTTCATCGCCTGGCCGGTGGTACCCGAGGTACGGTGTAACCGGGTCACTGTGGCGCGGTTAGCAGCAAGATAATCACCAAAAGGCGGAGTTTGCGCCTGTGACAGCCTCAGTTCCGACTTCGACGACAGCGGCAATTCCGGCAGATCCCGCAAATTTAGCGGTGGCTGCCGACCCTGCCAAAGCGCCTGGTAGAAGCTTGAGCGATCGGCGACATAAAGTCGCTGCGTTTCCCATAAAGCCTGCTGCTGTGACATCACGGTTTTCAAATTCGACTCTGACCCCAAACGCCTATTTCATCGCCATCTGGTAAGTCACCCAGTGTGTTTTTTCGGATAGCTTGTCGTAAACGGCACGCCCCCGGTAATTGTTTTCCGCCGTGATCCAGCGGATGAACGGCCAACCCTGCTGCTTGCCCAGCTCGTTGAGTGCCGCGTACAGTTCCTCCACCACGCCCTGCCCGCGCGCATCCGGACTAACAAACAAGTCATCCAGAAACCCGACTAGCGCACCGCGCAATGGCGAGGCCATTTGTCGGCAATGCATCAGGCCCAGCGCTTTCCCGTTTGCATCCTTCGCAATGAGCCCGAAGAACGGATTGTCGTCATCGTGAATCCAGCCCCATACCGTGTCCAGGATTTGATCGTTCATCGGTACCTGGTAAAACTCGGCGTAGCCGTGATAAAGAACCTCCCAGTCTGCCCGGTCAGCCGCTTGCAGCCTTGATACGCTAATCGTCATTTATTTTTCTGCCCTGTATTAAGTTAACTTCGATCGCAGGCCATTCATCGTCGCTAATCGATTACCCGACGGCATCTCGGATCCCGCGCAAAAATCCATCATAAAGACAAACGCGCAAAATTTCGAATTACGCGCGGGTTAATTTTCAGGCTGCAGAAAACGCGACAAAACATTGCGCGTCACCTGTTCCACCTGGGGATCACGGCGTAGCAGTCCAGCAACCCATTCGACGCTGCCAGCATGGAAGACTTCGCCCCTGCCCCGCTGAAACGATGCGATCATACCTGAGCCGCGACCGGCCAGGGCGATGGTTTCAGGTGTGATTTCACCATAGAGTATTTCCGCATGTAGCTCGCAATCATCGGTGCCGAGAAACAGGGCGCTATTATCCACCGCGCGGGCAATTTCGACGTTGGAGGCGAGCCCCAGCGCCAGAATTTCAAGCCCATCGGGCACCTGCTCCGCCCCGGACGGGTATGGCAGGCCATCGCGGACAACATAGTCGAGACCGTCGACCTCGTAGGCAAATATACGGCTTTGCGCACCCAGCACATCGCCGTAACCGAGACCAGTACCCGCGAAGGCCCAGTGCCCGGGACGATAAATCGGGAAACCACCCGCGCCGAAGGCCACGCAACCGCCCCAACCCGCGTAGACACCGCGAATGGCGTTCAGGCCGAAGGTCAAGGCACCCGGGCGCTCAATCTGGGGGAGTTCCCAGCTGGTAGTAATCCTGTCGGTATCGCGTTGTGGATCCTCGGCTTTGGCGCGGGACTTGTAACAAACCTGGCGGCGCCCATTGGCTTCGAGCCGGGTTTGCCACATGAAGTTGCCGGCAAAACGCGCCACCCTGCCACCCGCCTCGACATAGGCATCGACCGTATCGCGCATTTCCCAGGACCAGTACTCGTCATGACCAATAAACACCACGCAGGGATAATCCTCGAGCACCCCGGGTCGAAACTGAAGATCGTATTGCGAAACAATATCGACTTCGAATCCTTCGCCGGTAGCCCAGTTCATGAAATGCCTTTCGTAGGAGGCCCAACCGGCGGAAGCGTATTTCTTCGAGTAACCGTTCGCATAAGCCCATTCCATGTGTGGATAGGAAACCGGTTCGTCATAGGCGGGGCTGGCAGCAAGCGCCGCACGTGGCGCATCCTCCGGCAGCACGACGAATCCGCGCGGCAAAGGGCGCTCGAGCGAGAGTATCGGTGAGAAGTCCTTACGTTGCGGACCGGTAATGCCCTCGTAATGATTCGAACCACCCCAGTTGTTGTAGGCGCACCAGGTGCCGGTAGATGAAACCAGCAGTAAACGCTCCCGCCGCCGCGCTGCATGCGCGCGCAACATGAACATGTGGTGCTGTTCGAGGCTGTCCCCGTTGCCGGTTTCGATTCGACTGGTCACCCGGTAAGCGCCTGAACGCCAGTGCGTGGGAATTTTAAATTCGAAACTCGTGGGCCAACCACAACCAGTCACCGATGCATCGACGGGTGTCTGGTGCCGACAACCGGGCAGCTTGTCACGCGTGAACAACACTTCCAGCCCGAGTGCGTCGCGGGCAATTTCCAGCGTGTAAGTCTTTGCGGTGGTGGAGACGTGGAAGCTGATGGTCTCCCCGGGTGAGTAACAGGGTTGATCGCTGTAACACCAGATCTCATCGCCCACCGGGTCAGCGCCTGGTCCCTCGTAGTAGTTGCCTAGTACGGCGGGATTAACGCTATCGATGGGTGTCTGCTGCGACATGGCGGCTTACATCATTGTACAAAGTCAGGGATATCTTCGGACTGCACGACGTGGCAATAGATCATGTTGATCGATTTCAATTCGTTCAGGTGCAACTCGTCGGTCGCCGCGGCACAGCAGTCTTCGACCACGACCACGCCGAAACTTTCGTCCGCCAGACTGCGCACCGTTGAACTGATGCACTGATCGGTAAAGATGCCGGCGACGATAACATCGCTGATTTCCATGTTACGCAGCACCAGGCGCAGGTTGCTGCCCGTCAATACACTATCGGTGGTCTTGATCACGACGATGTCATCGTCCTGCGGGCTGAGTTCGGCGACGAGCTGGCTATCCTCGCGGTCTTTCGGCAACAGCAGGTAATTGAATCCAGGTTTCTTCTGACTCAGCGAGCGATCGCGTCCATCGGTTTTCAAACAGGCGATGCGTGCAAATATCACCTCGATACCCTGCTCGCGACACAGGCTGATCATTTTCCCGGTGTTGGGAATTACCGTCGAATTCATGCGCTCACGAAACGGCGCCCAGCGTTCGGCTTCGACTGGATCGGAATCGACTTCCATATAGGTATTTTGAATATCGATGACCAGCAGCGCAGTCCGCTCCGGATCGAGTTCGATATCCCCGGGCGGTTCAGCGGTTTCGTAATAAAAAGATCGATACGCGTTTTTCCAGTCACTCACACCGCCACCCCCGGTTTACGCGCACACAGACGCAATCCGCCCAGCTTACCAGACTGGAAATGCCGGTTAACCGCGGAGTAAAAATCAGTCAGCGCGGTGACCGTGGCCTCACCGTGCACGCGCAGGTGGCGCCCGCGATCGGCCCGATAGGCCGCAAGTCGAACCCGCACAAACTCGGCCCATTCCGGACTCATGCTTTTGCACAGCTCGACTACAAAACCGGCGCTTTCCAGATCCTGTCGGTACTGGTCGATGCGGCGCAGGGTGATCGCGTAAAGATCGCGCTCCAGCAACTTCAATTGCGCATCTTCCATGTCGCCGCGCGCAGTCAGGTCCTCTGTGTAAAAGCAGCCGCCCGGGGCGAGCAAACGATGACAATTTTCGAGCAGCCGCGGGCGCTCGGGAATATGATAGAGCGCGAGCCAGCTGACGATTGCATCGAAACTGCACGGCGCCCTGTCAAACTCGAGAAAGTCGCCACGGACATGGTCGATCCGCGCGTCGAGCCCGCATCTCGCGGTCAGGCTCTGAGCGACCTCGTGTTGATCTGCCTGTAGTTCGAGCGCAGTGACATGGACATCGCCATAGGCAGCCAGGTAACGTGCCGGCCCCCCGAGCCCCGAGCCGATTTCGAGCCAACGCGGTTGCGCGTCAATGCCGATAACTGCCATCGCCACGTCGAGCGCCTGGGTACCGTGATAATGTAACTGGTCGAAGGCACACAACTCGTCGACGCTCAAAGGATCATCGGCCGTCTTGCCCAGTTCGCCCAGTTCGCGATAAATGCGCTCGACGTTCGTATACAGTTTCATCGATTTGATTTCGGTCACGCTTACTACTCCATCGGCAGAGACGTCACAACGCCACGGTGGTCCAGGTCATCGCCTGATTTTACTGCTAACTCGGTGCCCGGCTGCCAGAAATCCCGCTCGATCATCGCAAGTGATACGTTTTGCTCAAATCGAGGCGACCAGATGGCAGAGGTGACGTACCCGACATGGTGGTTGTCGACGGTCACCGGCCATGGAAACTGCGGAGCCTGGCAGGGTTCTCCACCGAAAATGAGGCCACGAATTTCACGTCTGTGCCCCTGTTCGGCAATCCGCTCTAGCGCGGGTTTGCCGATGTAGTCGAGATCGTCACCCAGCTGACAGTATTTTTCGAGCCCACATTCGAGCGGATTGTTGTCGCGCGTCATCTCGTTTCCGTAAGACAATAGACCACCCTCGATACGCTCGATCAGGTTGGGGTATCCCGGAGAAATATCCAGATCCGCACCGGCATCCCAGAGCGCATCCCAGACGTAGGTGCCGAGTGAAAATTCATCGACGTAGATTTCGAACCCACCCTGCTTGCTGAAACCGGATCGTGCCACGACCAGATCATGCCCCTGGAAGTCACATTTTTCGAACTTGAAGAAACCGATATTGCGCACCTTGTCGCCAAATACTCGTGCGACCAGGTCATCGGACATCGGTCCCTGTACCGCAAGCGGCCAGACATCAGGTTCATCGACCTGCACATCAAGTCCCCTGCCCAGCGCGAACGCCCTGGCCCACAGCAGCATGTCGGCATCGGCGATGGAAAACCAGAAATGATCATGCGCGAGCTTGAGTATGATCGGATCATTCAACATACCGCCCGTTTCGTCGATCATCGGTGCGTAAAGGCATTGCCCAATGCGCGCATTGCGTAAATCGCGGGGCGTCAACAACTGGGCCAACAACCCGGCGTCGGGTCCCTGTAACTGTACCTGGCGCTGGCAACCCACGTCCCAGAGTTGCACATGGGACTTCAGGTGCCAGTAGTCCTCTGCGACCGTGCGCGTGAATCCCTTGGGTAAAATCGTATGGTTAACTACCGAGTAGCCGGAAACGCCGAGGGCTTCGACGCGCGGCGTGTATGGCGTGGCGCGTTGACGTCGCGAAACCTGCAGTTTGGTCACATGCATATCCTTAGCTGGACCACCAGGTCGAGTAAGAGTGCGGGGAAAGCATCACGGGTAGATGATAGCGCTTGTGCTCATCGTCCATGACAAAACGGATTACGACGCAACTGACCATCGAGTCAACAGCAAGCGACTGGCTCGCAAAATACTCGCGTCCGTGAAACACCAGCTCAAATTCGCAGCCGCGATTCGCATCATTGATTTCAACCGTCTGCGCAATGCGGCCCTCGGCATCCGCCTCGATATCGAAAACTATCTGCCGCTCCGATACGCCGGCAAGCTGAAACAGCTGGCTACGCAGTCCTGCCGCCGACTTGCCGCTAACAGAATCAAGAATATGTGAGGATACCGTCGCCATGATTACTCGATTGATGCCTTGTCGCGCTTGCTCGTCGTGGCGAGCACGATCGGGCTGATATGACCCACTGTCTTGACGTTCACGCAGGCGGTCTTGCCGCTGGCGAGAGCGCGTTTGACCGCGGGAATTATATCCTTACGACGCTCGACCAGTTCGCCGTAACCACCCAGCCCTTGCAAACATCGAATGAAAAGGAATATCGCGAAAATCGGTCGCGAAATGCTGCTGGTTGGAAAACAGTCTTTCCTGCTGTTGGGATATGCAATCGAGACCGCCGTTGTTATCGATGATTACGACGATCGGCAGCTTTTCCTGGAACGCGGCTTCGATGCTCGAACCGCCAGACAGAAAAGCACCGTCCCCGCTGATCACGACGACGTTTTTGTCCGGGCTGTTCAACTTTGCCACGCTCGCGAACGGTACCCCGACCCCGAGCATACTGAAGGTGCCCGGATGCAGAATATTGCCGAGCTCAAGACCGCGCCAACCGGCAATGTTAACCGAGATTTCCGACCAGAAATGGGTGTTACCGCCGTCGATGACCAGCCAGTCGCCATCATTCATCGCCGCCTGCACATCGATGGCAAGCTGCAACGGATGAATCCGCTCGTCTTCGAGCCGGGGAATATCGGCGATCATGGTTTCGACCCACTGCCCCCGCCAGGCGCGGTTGGTTTCGATCCAGTCTTCTGCCAGTGGTTCGAGCTCACCGAGCGCGTTGAAAAATGCTCCGGGGTCGCTCAGCAAGGCCTGGTCCGCAGCGCGATTCATGTCGATTTCCTCGTGCGAACCATTCACACAGATCAGGTGGGTGCTCGCCGGAAACAGCGGCGGGTTGCCGAAGTTCATTTGATTATCGAGACGCGTACCGACCATGATGACGACGTCGGACTCTTCGATTGCCTGCTTTGAGGGGTGGTATTGATGCACATCGGCCAGCCCCATGTAGACATCGCTCGCTGCGGACAATAATTTCTGATGATAAGGGACGTTGAACACGGGGATATTGAGCTTACGGGCACAGGCTTCGAGACCAGCCTCGGCACCCGACCACCAGACGCCATGACCACCGATGATGATCGGCTTGTGCGCCTGACGGATCGTTGCCAGTGCCCGCTCGAGATCATCCGGACAGGGCCATGCGCGTGCCGGCATCTGGGTGCTGCGGTCAAAAGGACGTTCGTCGCGCATCGCGTCTTCTGCGAAGGAGCTGAACATGATATCGACCGGCATGCTGATGTGTACCGCCCCCGGGTAACCGCTCAAGGCGATCTTCCACGCACGATCGACAATCTCGGAGATGCGTTCGCCGTCGGTAATCGAAACACTGTACTTGGTTAACGGTGCCGCTATGGCGACATCGTCAATCTCCTTGAAACCACCGCTGCCCTGGCGCTTCAGCGTGCTCGATCCGGTCACAAAAATAACCGGTGAACGTTCGCCCCAGGCTTCCATCATCGCCGGCACCGCGGTGGCAAAACCCTCCGGGCCGACCAGGCAAACCGCCGGTTTGCGGGTGATACGCGTATGCCCATCCGCAAGATGCCCGGCGACCTGCTCGTGAGGCGCATTGATCACCGGAATACCGCATTCCATGAAACCTTCCAGAGCCGGATTACAAAACCCGCCACTCAGGGTAAACACCTGGTCTACACCCTTCTCCTGCAGCGCTCTCGCCAGCATCTGGCCACCGCGAATTTTCATCTGCTCTCCGCGCTCATGATGTAACTGGCATCGACATCGTTAATGTCGGTGCAACCGATTTGGGCCAGGCTGATATCGACCTGGCTTCTGATCAGTTCGACCATCGCCTGCAACCCGGTATAGCCTTCAGCACCCATCGCGTACAGGAATGGCCGCCCGATAAATACGAAATCGGCGCCCAGGGCGAGCGCCTTGATCACCGCCTCGCCGTTACGCACGCCGCTGTCGAACAACAACGGGTAGTCCTTACCGACCGCCGCCCTGATTTGCGGCAGCATCTGGATCGCGGCGGGTGCGCTATCCAGCTGTCGTCCACCGTGATT
>CAWCBX010000013.1:0-16876 GCA_963793595.1 uncultured Gammaproteobacteria bacterium
CCGAATACAGTCAGGATCAATGGTAACCCGATATAAGCAGTACTTGAGTACATCGCGGTCAGGCCGTGCAAACTGATTGCGGTCAGGCTGCCTGGGAATACGTAACGGGCTACTGTCATGCCAATACAAAACATCGCCAGCATACCGCCGCCCAGCGCGCCGATGTAATGCCAGTTGAAGAATTCGGCGATCGTGATGCTGGATAACGATGCGAAGATCAACGCGGGCAGAGCGATGACGAAGACGAAGCGACTTAGAACTTCGCTCGCTGTTGCGGGGAGCAGTTTGAATCGACCGGTAAGGTATCCCGCGACCATGATGGCAAATAGCGGCAGGATAGTATTGATGGCGAGATTGCCCAGGGCCCGTCTCCGGTCAGTCAGTAGCTGCAGATTAAGAGGCCACCACTTGAAAGTCCAGAGTGCTTAGGATCTATCTATTTTGTACTTTGCAGCAGGTGACTCGGCGGCTGTCCTGTTGATGTGGTTTTGATACTGGAAACGAGTTGCAGGCCAGACGCATTCCGGCAAGGCGCCAAATGCTAGACCGGGCAGGGCATGCGCATGTCGGGGGCCTGAATCGGGCGCCGGGCCTGTTGCCACCACATTGGATTACTCGCCTGAGCGACGATTTCATTATGATCACGATATTCATGTTGCTGGATAAAGCCCCAGTCCTTGGCTTTGGGTGCATGTACAAACAGGCTCCAGCATTCCCTGTTTTGCGGAATGTTGACCCGATGAAACACCTCTCCGGAAATGAAATTAAAGTGCCCGGGGCGCAGCCAGCGGCTATGCAGTGCATTATTCGCCCTCGCATCGAGCATGCGTGTCTTCTTCGTAGGAACCACACAGCAGCAGTGATAAGGCATGTTTCCATGGATGATTGTGCAAACCCCTGCCTGGGTCGCTGGCGACAAAGCGGTGTAAATACACCTGGTAACCAAACGGCAGGCGTAGCAAATGATAACGCTCCAGATAAGGTTGTTGGTCGGGCCCGTTAATCACGCGACAACGGCAATAGGCGGAAAACTTGTACAGCAGTCGATTAATCCAGGACATTTTATTCCCCTTCAATTTGATCGTGCTATTATCCGGTACTCCATAGCTCACAAGGTGAGCCACTTAAAATTTAATATTTTTATGGATCGTACCGAACGTTTTCACCTGATCGACCAGATGCTGTGCAATCGGCGCGTGGTGACCCGCGCGCAGTTTCTCGAAGCGCTCGAAGTGTCTCCGGCGACGTTTAAACGCGACCTTGAGTACCTGCGTGATCGACTCGCGGCGCCAATCGTCTGGGATCACGAGCGGCGCGGCTATTGCTATGAGCAGGGCGAGGGTGGCGAACAGTTTCAGCTGCCCGGCCTGTGGTTCAATACCAGTGAAATCCAGGCCTTGCTGAGCATGGACGCATTACTCGAAAACCTGCAGCCCGGCGTGTTGTCGAGCCACATCGAACCACTGCGCTCACGCATCCGCATGCTGCTCGACGACGGTGATCACAGCGTCGACGAAATTTCACGGCGAATTCGCATCGTCCCGCTCGCGGCGAAGGCTTACCGTAGTGAGAATTTCCAGGGTCTTTGCCAGGCGCTGCTGTCGCGCAAATGCGTCGACATGACCTACTACAGCCGTCCCAGCGACAGCAGCAGCGAGCGGCGCGTGTCGCCGCAGCGGTTGATCTATTACCGCGACAACTGGTATCTCGACGCCTGGTGCCACCTGCGCAGCGGCTTGCGCAGTTTTTCGATCGACGCGATCCAGGCGCTGCAAATTACCAGCGAACCCGCGATCGAGGTCGAAGAGGCCGAGTTGAACCGTGAACTCGAAAGCGGCTACGGTATCTTTTCCGGCGCCGCAACCCGCCAGGCGGTGCTGCGCTTCAGCCCGCAGCTGGCGCGCTGGGTGTCGCGCGAAACCTGGCACCCGGAGCAGGGCAGTGATTACGACGCCGAGGGATACTATATTTTACGCGTGCCTTACAGCCAGGATACCGAGCTGGTGATGGATATTCTGAAACACGGCGCCGAGGTCGAAGTGCTCGAACCAGCCGAGTTGCGCGAACGGGTAAAACAGCGCATCGCCGCGATGCAGGCTTTATACGCCGGGAACTGAAACGCTTACCAGAGCGAGATTTCGATATTGTCGAGCAGGCGGGTCGGACCCATGGCCGCGGTGACCAGGATGACCAGGTCGCGGTCTTCGGGGGTCGCCGGCAACAGGCTTTCGGCGTTACAGATGCAGAAATAGTCGGTTTTGAAACCGGCCTCGTCGAGGCTTGCAATCGCGCCCGCCTGCAGCGTTTCGAAATCGCGTTCGCCCTGCTCGATCTGTTGCGCGGTCTGTTGCAGCAGCTGGTAAATCAGCGCGGCTTGTTCCGTCTGCGCCTGATCGAGGTACTGGTTACGCGAACTGGTCGCCAGGCCCGATGCCTCGCGCGTGGTTTCCTGGCCGATGATTTGCACGTCGAGGTTGAAATCCTCGACCATCTTGCTGATTACGCGGTATTGCTGGAAATCTTTCTTGCCGAACACCGAGACGTCAGGCTTGACGATATTGAACAACTTCAACACCACGGTCGCGACCCCGGTAAAGTGCCCCGGTCGATGCGCCCCCTCGTAGTGCTCGGTCAGGTCGGTGACCTGCTACATGGCTTATTTTATCGAGGCCTTCGGGATAGAGTTCGGACGCTGTCGGCAGGTAAACCAGGTCGCAGCCGACCGCCTCGAGCTGTTCGATATCGCGTTCCAGGCTGCGCGGATAGTGGTCCCAGTCCTCGTTCGGCCCGAACTGCATCGGGTTGACGAAGATACTGCAGATGGTGCGGTCGCTCAGCGACTGACCCTTTTCGATCAGCGACATGTGGCCGGCGTGCAGGTTGCCCATGGTCGGGATAAACGCGATCGACTGAGCGTGATCCTTCCAGTGCTGCACGTATTGTCGCAGTTCGATAACGCTGGTGGCCTGGTCCATGGTGCTGAATCTCAGGAGAAGATATGGGTTTTATCGGGAAACTTGCCGCGCTTGACTTCGCTGACGTAACGGCTGATGGCGGCCTGGATGCTTGACTGGCCCTGCATGAAGTTTTTCGAAAACTTCGGTTTCTTGCCCGGGGTCACATTGAGTACGTCCTGCAGTACCAGGATCTGACCGTCGACGTCGGCACCTGCGCCGATACCGATGACTGGAATTTCCAGTGCCGCGGAAATTTCTGCGGCAAGCGTCGCCGGTACGCACTCGAGCAGCAGCAGGTCGGTGCCGGCAGCCTCGAGTTCCTGCGCGGTGGCGAGCATTTCCTCGGCGGCGCTTCTGGCCTTGCCCTGCACGCGGTAACCGCCCATCTTGTGCACCATCTGCGGCTGCAGGCCGAGATGCGAGCAGCTGGCGATGCCGAATTCGGCCAGGGTTTCGACGGTTTTCAGCTGGGTTTTGCCGCCTTCGAGCTTGACCACCTGAGCCTGGGTCCGTTTCAGCAAAACGCTCGCATTATCAATCGCCTGTTGCGGAGAATTGAGCGAACCGAAGGGCATATCCAGCATCAGCATCGCGTTGTGCAGGCCGGCCGCCACCGCCTTGCCGTGGTAACAGATGTCGTCCAGGGTCACCGGAATCGTGGTTTCATGTCCCTGGATGACCATACCGAGCGAATCCCCCACCAGCACTACTTCGACACCGCAGTCCTCGACCAGGTTGGCAAAGCTGTAGTCATAGGCGGTCAGGCAGGCGAACTTTTCACCGTCCTGCTTCATCTTTTTCAGATGCGGAATCGTGATCTTGTCGTCTAGCGGTTTGGGAATATACATGCCAGGCCCTCGTCAGAGGGCGAATGATGACTGATTGAAATAATGGCGTCCAGAATGGATGTCACTAATTTTTTCAAGAATCGCCTGGTAATCGTCGGCATTGTTAATCAGATCGATCGACTGGGTGTTGACGGTGAGTAGCGCACTGTCGTCGTAGTCGTAGAAAAAACGCGTATAGGATTCCGACAGGCGCAGCAAGTAATCGTCACGGATTTGCTGTTCATAACCGATACCCCGCTGCATGATGCGCTGACGCAGGGTTTCCAGCGGTGCCTGCAGATAGATCACCAGGTCGGGTCGTGGCGCATCCAGGGTCAGGTGGGTATAGATCTGCTCATACAGCGCGAGTTCGTCTTTATCCAGTGTCATCTGGGCAAACAGGCGATCCTTGTCGACCATGAAATCAGCGATATAGGAGCCGCGAAACATATCGGCCTGGCGAAAGTCCTGTACCTGTTGCGCGCGCTGTAACAGAAAATGCAGTTGTGCCGATAACGCATATTGCTTCGGATTTTGGTAAAAGCTTGCCAGAAAAGGATTTTCCTCGGGTTTTTCCAGCAATAACTCACTTTCGAATTCGTCGGCCAGTTTGTTGGCCAGGCTGGTCTTGCCGACCCCGATCGGGCCCTCGATAACGATATAACGAAAATGCTCTATCATCCGACTATGCCAGTCTTTCCATTGCAATAGTGGGCGCCTGATCGATCAGGTAACGTAAACTGCCATACCCGGGAATGAATCGATCGCCATCAACCTCGAACATGGGTTCGAGCACGAACCGCCGCCTGGCTAACTCCGGATGCGGAACAGTCAGATGACTATCTGCGATGCTTCGATTACCAAATAGAATGATATCGAGATCGAGGGTGCGTGGCGCCCAGCGTTGTGCCTGATCGCGTTGACGATAATAGGCTTGTTCGATCGCCTGTAACTCGAGCAACAGCGCCATTGGCTCCAGGCTGGTATCTATCAGGGCGACCGCGTTGATATAGTCATCCTGCGGAATCTCGCCCAGCGCAGTACTGCGGTACAAAGATGAACGCCCGCGCAGGCTGCTCTGAGTGACGTTATCCAGTGCGCTCAGGGCCTGTTCGATTATCGTCGCAGAATCACCGATATTGCTGCCGAGGCCGATGAATACTTCCTCAGTTTGCATTGCGTCTGGGCCGCCGGCGCGGGCGCTGCGCCGGCTTGCGCTCTGCGTGATGCTCGACTTGATTTTTAAGCTGGAAATCGGTCCACCAGTGACTCAGTTTATGTGGAAACAAACCCACCAATGCCTGGATACACATGAAATCGTAGGCGGCACGGAACACCGGAAAAGCCAGCAGGCGCAGCGGTTGCTTGCCCTGGGTGCGATGAAAGCGTGGTTGTGCACTCCAGATATCCCTGGCCATCTGACTGAAACGACGCGGAATCGAAATATGCCGCACCTGGCGCTTCATGACGGTTTCGCCTGCCTGGGCCAGTGCACCGATCATTTTTCGCTTATCCGACTGCAACTGGTTCGCCTGCTGCTGCACCACCGGCCAGAGCAAAGCCGCAAAGATAAAACCCGGTGACAGGGATTGGCCGCTGTTAACCCGGGAATCGGTATTGACCAGCGCCTGGTCGATAAAATCGAGCATCATTTCGGATGGCTCGTCCTGCAACCACTCATCGAGCGCCGGGACCAGGTATTTCAATAAATTGAATTGCCGCAACAGCTCAAACACGCGCACCGCACTACCCGAATGAAACAGTTTTATCATTTCATCGAACATGCGCGCCGGGGGGATTGCCGCCAGCAGGTGGCCATAATCATGAATCGCGCTAATGGCAACGGGTTCTATTTCAAAATCGAGTTTGGCGGCAAAACGCACTGCGCGCAGCATACGCACCGGGTCTTCCTGGTAGCGCGTGGCCGCGTCACCGATCATGCGCAGGCATTTGTCTTCGATGTCCTGCAAGCCACCTGCGTAATCGAGCACGGAGTAATCGTGAATGTCGTAGTAAAGCGCGTTGACGCTGAAATCACGACGAATTGCGTCTTCCTCGATATCGCCAAAGGTGTTATCGCGCAAAATGCGCCCGTGGGTATCGAGTTCGGTTTTAGCAGAATCTTCGTCGTGACCGCGGAAAGTGGCAACTTCGATAATATCCCGCCCGAAACGGATATGGACCAGGCGAAAGCGTCGCCCGATAATGCGGCTGTTTTTAAACAGGGCACGCACTTCTTCCGGCGTGGCATCGGTGGCAACGTCGAAATCCTTGGGTTGTATTTCAAGCAGCAAATCGCGTACAGCCCCGCCGACCAGACAGGCTCGATGGCCTGATTTGGAAAGCCGATACAACACCTTGAGCGCGGAATCGGATATCGATTTCCTGGAGATGTTGTGCTGGTTTCTGGGGATTACGATTAACTTGTCTGAGTTAGCCTCTGCGTTATTCACTCGGTTGTTTGATCCTGTAGAATGGCGCAATCATAGCATTACAGCGTTTGAAAGTAGCGTTTAGTTTTCAATGAAACCTGCCAATCTGAAAGTTAAAACCCGGCTCGAGCGATCTGGATTCGAGTTCGAAATAAGAATTTTACCCAAAGCGGTTCGTACTGCGGCACTTGCCGCAGACGCGCTTGGCTGCGCGGTCGGCCAGATAGCCAACTCGTTAATTTTCAGGGATAAGGCCAGCGCCCAGGCGGTACTGATCATGTGTGCCGGGGATCGGCGCGTCGATCTGCAAAAAGTGAAACTCGAGACTGGAATCGAACTGGGCAAGGCCGATGCGGATTTCGTCAGGCAGCAAACCGGATTTGCGATCGGTGGCGTGCCACCGGTTGCACATGCCAGGCCACTGCGCACCCTGCTCGATGATTCGCTGCAGCGGTATGACGTAATCTGGGCCGCGGCCGGAACTCCGGAATCGGTGTTTTGCATGAGTCCGCAGCAACTGCAGCTGATTACCGCTGGCAGCTGGCTCGATATTGCGCAGTCCTGAATCTATTCGCTTTCGAGTTCTTCCCAGCGCTGGTAAAGATCCTGCAATTCTGAATTCAGCGCCTGCAGTTGCTGTTGTTCGCGGCTGATCACCGCGGCGTCCTGCTGGTAATAATCGACATCGCTGATTTTCAGATGCAGGGCTTCGATCTTCGCTTCCAGCTTTTCAATCTTGCCTGGTAAAGCGCGCAGTTCCTTCTGCTTCGGCCCGCTTTTTTTCGGGCTGCGCGCAGGTTTTTCTACCGGGGCGGTTGTTGTTTCGGTCGGGGCTTCGTCCATGCTGCGTTGACGCAGCCAGTCCTGGTAACCGCCGACGTACTCGTTGACCACGCCATGGCCTTCAAACACCAGCGTGCTGGTCACGGTGTTATCGATGAACTGACGATCGTGGCTGACCAGTAACAGCGTGCCGCTATACTCGATCAATAATTCTTCGAGCAGTTCCAGGGTTTCGATATCGAGATCATTGGTGGGTTCGTCCATTACCAGCAGGTTGAATGAACGCGTGAACAGGCGCGCCAGCAGCAGACGATTGCGCTCGCCGCCGGAAAGCGCCTTGACCGGCATATGTATCGATTTCTCGCTGAACAGAAAGTCTTTCAGATAACCGACCACGTGCCTTGAACGACCGTTGATGGTGACCTGGTCTCCGGCCGCGGCGAGATTGTCACGCACCGATTTTGACGGGTCCAGTGCTTCGCGGTGTTGATCGAAATAGGCGACTTCGAGCCGAGTACCGGTTTTGACCCAACCTGTCTGTGGTTTTATCTGCCCGAGCAAGAGTTGAATCAAGGTTGATTTGCCACAACCATTGGGACCCAGGATACCTATTTTTTCACCGCGCAGAATCTTGCAGCTGAAATTCCTGAGGATCGTCTTATCCTCCCAGGCGAAGTCCAGGTTGTCGGCTTCGATAACAATCTTGCCGGAAGCCTCGGCCTGTTGCGCGTTCAGTTTTGCGCTGCCACTGCGTTCGCGCCGTAAATTGCGTTCTGCACGCATTTTCTCCAGTGCGCGTACCCGGCCTTCGTTACGAGTGCGGCGTGCCTTGATGCCTTGCCTGATCCAGGTTTCTTCCTGTGCCAGTTTCTTGTCGAACAGGGCGTTATGCCGGCTCTCGGTTTCGAGCTGGGCCGCGCGTGCCTCGAGATAGCGGTGATAGTCACCCGGCCAGCTGGTCAGGTGACCACGATCGAGATCGACAATACGGGTCGCGATGCGTTGCAGGAAATCACGGTCGTGGGTGATGAACACCAGGGTTCCGTTGAAGCCGAGTAACAGGTTTTCGAGCCACAGGATCGAATCGATATCCAGATGATTGGTGGGCTCGTCGAGGAGCAGTAAATCGGGCTCGGCCACCAGGGCCTGGCCGAGCAGAACGCGGCGTTTCATACCTCCGGAGAGTTCCTCGAAAGACTGGTCGGGGACCAGGGAGAGACGGGAAATCGTGCTCGAGATTCGGTTTTCGAGATTCCAGGCGTTGTGGGCTTCGATTTGATCCTGGTAGCGTTGCATCAGTTGTAACGCCGCAGGATCAGTTGCGGATGCGATTGCCGCATGGTGCCAGTTGGTAATGACCCCGCCGAGTTCCCCGATGCCCTGTGCAACGCAGTCGTAGACGCTACCGATGAAGTCCTGCGGGACATCCTGCCTGAGTTCGGCGATGCGCAGCTCCGCGTTATGGATGATTTCACCTTCATCGACCTTGATATCGCCAGCGATGATTTTTAACAGCGTCGATTTACCGCTGCCGTTACGGCCCACCAGGCACACGCGTTCCCCGTGCTCGAGCGTCAGGCTGACGTCATCGAGTAGCGGCTGGTCACCGAAGCTATGGTGGAGATTTCTGGCCTGTAGCAGCGACATCTTTATTGGGCGATTAAAACTGCGCTATTATGCGGTATTCGTGAGGTTTTGAAAGTTGATTCGGGAGGTTGCTATGTGTGGACGATTTTTTCTCGATGCCGATCCACGCGATATCATGGAACATTACAATGCGCCGCCACCCGATATTTTTGCGCCGCGTTACAATATCGCTCCAACCACGCCCGTACTGGCGCTCAGTGATGCCAGGTTCGACTTGTACCGCTGGGGTCTGATCCCTTCCTGGGCCAAAGATGTGACCATGGGTAATCGTATGTTCAATGCACGTGCCGAAACGGTTGCCGAAAAGCCATCGTTTCGCACCGCCTACAAACGGCGTCGTTGCCTGGTGCCGGCGAACGGCTTCTATGAATGGCGACTCGAGCATGGGCGTAAACAGCCCTATTGCTGTCATATCGACCAGCAACTGTTTTCGATTGCTGGAATCTGGGAGCACTGGCAGGATGCCGAGGGCAATGAAATTCAGTCCTGTGCGCTGCTTACTACCGAGGCCAAAGGGGCGATGCAGGAACTGCATGAACGCATGCCGGTGTATATAGCGCCGCGGGATTACGCAGCCTGGCTCGACTGTAGCTCGGATAAGACCGACGCGGCTGATCGTCTGCTGCACGAAACAGCGCCGGATTATCAGTATTACGCGGTCGATACAGCGGTGAGTAATTCCCGCAATGAAGGTGCGGACCTGATCAAACCTTTGGCGGGATAGGGAAGAGAACGACGGAATCAGATTTCCTCGATCCCACTGAAATCATCCCCGCTTGCGCACTACTCTCTGGAATAAACCCTGATCGCAGATTCATTGGCGTGTTAAGGCTACCTCGAGGGTAAGTCCGCAAAAGTCGCTCCCAAACGGCAGAAAGCGCCGTTTGGTCCATCCATGGAATCGCTTGGAGCGCGGCGTCCCTGCCGCGCTACACTTTTGCGGACTTACCCCCGAGGTAGCCACCCACTGTTAGGGAACCGGTGATGACGGTCAAGCTAATGGCCTGACCCTGGTGCTGACTGGCCGGCGTTGCCACCGTTGCTGATCAGTAGCTCCAGACGGGCATCATCGAAATCATGCTCCAGTGTTTTGGCGGCTTCATCGACCGCCGCCTGTAGATCCCTGCCGCAGTTGACTACCTCGCGCCGCCACTGTTCCAGGTAAGCGTCGGTACCCGCCATCTTGGCGCGCATCGCGGCCTTGTCGATCGCCTCGGCGAAACGTTCGGTAAGTACGATTTTCGCCGTATCGCGGCGCTCTTTGGCGATTACCTGGGCCGGGATATCACGCCAGTATACGGTTGTTAGTTTAGCCATCAGACAGATCTCGAATAATGAAATAGCGTTGCAAAGCAGCGCGAGTATAAAGATGCGCGAGATCCAAATCCAGCGACAATTATTGTTTACCGCGAGTCGATTAAAGGCGTAAAATTCCGCGCAATTTCAAATCGGGTACAAAGGAAATACTAATGCTTAAAGTCGGTTTTGTTGGTCTTGGCAATGTCGGTGGCAAGCTGGCTGGAAGTCTGTTACGTAACGGTATCGATCTGACCGTCAGAGATCTCGATCCCGCCATAGCGCAACCGTTTCTCGATGGCGGCGCCAAATGGGCGGATAGCCCCCGCGAGATGGCGCAAAAGGTCGATGTCATTATCACCTGTCTGCCAAGCCCGGCGGCCAGCGCGATGGTAATGGAAGCCGAAGATGGTGCTCTGGCGGGACTCGGGCCAGGTAAAATCTGGGCGGAAATGAGTACCACCGACAAGGACGAAGTGTTGCGCCTGGGCGAGAAGGTCAGGGCGGTCGGTGCCGAGCCGGTTGATTGCCCGGTGTCAGGTGGATGCCATCGAGCCGCCACCGGTAACATCGCGATCTTTGCTGGCTGTGAGCGTACGACCTTCGAAAGCATGCTACCGTTGTTGACCACGATGGGGCGTCGAATCCTGCATACCGGGGAACTCGGTTCTGCTTCCGTGTTAAAGGTCGTCACTAATTATCTGGCCACGGCAAACCTGCTGAGCCTGTGCGAAGCCCTGGTGACTTCGAAGATTGCCGGCATGGATCTGAACACTACCTACGAGGCGATTCGCATTTCATCGGGTAATTCGTTCGTGCATGAAACCGAGAGCCAGGTGATTTTGAATGGCAGCCGCGACATCAGCTTTACCATGGACCTGGTGTGCAAGGATATCGGCCTGTTCAACGATGTCGCCAAACGCGCGGGACTGAATCTTGAACTCGCCTCGATGATGCAGCAGATTTTTGAGGAAGGGCAGGAACGTTACGGACCGCGAGAGTTATCCCCGAACATCATCAGACGCCTCGAGGAAGCTGCGGGTGTCGAGGTACTCGCGCCCGGTTTTCCAGCGGAAATGATCGATGACGAGCCCGAGGAATCCGGTTATGAAGTTCAGGTGAAAGGCAGAAGCTGATCCGCGAAAATATTGTTCGTCCCAGCTCTCCCTAAGTCATCCCCGTTCCCCGAAGTCATCGTGGTCCCCCGAGCCATCCCGGTTCCCGAAGTCATCCCCGCCACCCCTAAGTCATCCCCGCGAAAGCGGGGATCTTGCAATTGCGCCATGATCCCGAGATCCCCGCTTTCGCGGGGATGACTCAATAAAAGAGGATGACTCAATAAACGGGGATGACTCAATAAAAGGGGGATGACATTTATGTTAACTCTGCCCCAAAACTATGCATGCCACGACAGCAGCAGGATGACTTGATCTCGATGTCGGACTGTCTGATCAGTTCATCGAGGCGGGGTTTGATAGCGAGCGCTGCATCGGTGAGCCCGAGTCTGTTCAGGCATTCGTGGTAGCCGTGCAGGGCCCATATATTGTCCGGGTGCTGGGCACAGCGCGGCAGCCGATTGCCGATTCCGAGATCGTCCTGGTAATGGACTACCGCCTCTTCGGTCCGCCCCTGTTCGAGTAACAGCGCCCCGAGCGCATGCCGTGGCGGATGCATCCACGGCCAGGGTTCCGAGTATTCGAGATGATCGCTGAGCACACAAGCCTCGCGCAGGTACCGAAAGCCGAGTTCGTGGTTGCCGGCATGGTACTCGACTTCGCCATTCATCATCGCCTGCGCTACCGCCAGAATGTCGCGGCTCGGATTGTTGGCCATGACATGCCATGCGGGGACCTGTAAATAGAGATCGTAAAACTGCTGCTGGTAGGCGCGACCCGATTCCAGGTCACCCAGTGCCGCATGCGCGATGGCCTTGGCATACACCAGCAGAATGGTGGTGATCGGTACCGCGTCCGGATTTTCCGGCATCTCTTCGTCGCAAATCTGTTGCCAGCATCCGAAACGCACCAGCACGTGCGCGCGCCCGGCATAATAGCCTTCCAGGGTTGACGCCAGATACCACGCGTCGCCAATATTTCGCTTGTCTCTGACCAGGTCGCAAATGCGATCGGCACTTTCCAGCGCCTGGTGGTACTGACCGAGGAACATCGATGCCCAGATGTTAAAGTCATGGTTATGCACCACCGAGATCATGTAAAACTCATCCGTGCCGCGTAACTCGACATAGTCGCTGTCGACCTTGATTGCGCGACGATTGGCATCAGCCGCGTTTTGCCAGTGCCCGCACAGGCTATCGATATGACTGGCCATGTGTACCAGGTGTCCGCTGTCGGGACACAGGTCGCGCAGCTGATCCGCGCAGGGTAAAGCCTGCTCCGGTGTGGGTGACATTTCATAAACGTGGATATAGAAATGCAGGATGCCCGGATGTGGTGTGAGCTTGCCTTTGTCGACGATATCGAGACCATGCTCGAGAATGTCGATCGCTTCCTCGGTACAGGCGTCGGTGGCCGGAACGCCGTGTTGTAAATCCCATAACTTCCATGGCGTCAGGTTCATAACCGACTCGGCGCAGAGGCAGATAACATCGAGATCATCGGGGTGATCGCGGTAAACACGGCGCATGGCGTTGGCGTAATCCTGGGTCCAGTTTTCGAGCTGGGCTGCATGTTTCGATTTAGGGGCTGGATGCTTTGTGCCGAGGGCGGCGATAAGCGCCTGCTCGACCGGGGATGCATGTTGACTCAAGGCCGCTGCCTTCATCGCGTACTCGTGGCAGCTAGCGATTGCCTGAACCCGTTCCTGTTCGCCATACCATGACCAGGGCTTGTTATAGAACGGGCCCAGCGCATAAGCGATACCCCAGTAACCCATCGCGCAATCCGGATCGAGCTCGATGACTTTTATCGAAGCAACGCGCGGCTTCCTCCTGGTTAAAGCCGTAGCACCAGATCAAACCGCGGTTAAACCAGGTCTGTGCCGTTTCCACACTGGTGGTGATTGTGCGCTTGTAATTACCGAGATCGAAGTACTTGTCCATATGTCACTGTTTAAAAATACCACACTAATTATATTGATTTCTTTGCGAACCGGAATTGATTAAATCCGCGGACATGTTGTTTTTTATCAACAATATCATCCTCGCCGTATTCGACAATTCTGTTGTCAGCGACTATGCTGCGGGCTGATTTATAGTGAGGTGAATACCGCATGCCGGAGCTTGGATACTTAACTGACAATAAAGCAGATCGTTTCGTTTTGAGGCCCGGCCAGAAAACCATGAAAGCGGTGGTCACGACCGGCAACGGCGGTTACGACAAGCTCGATTATCGCGATGTACCGATGCCGGTGGCAGGGCCGGGCGAGCTGGTACTCAAGGTCCTTGCTGCGGGGGTCAACAATACCGAGATCAACACTCGACTGGGTTGGTATTCGTCCTCGGTAACCAGTGGTACGGAACAGTTTGCTGCGAACGATAGCGAGGGTGCCGAGCCTGCGGATGGTGGCTGGAATGAAACGACACCCTTTCCATTCATCCAGGGGACCGATTGCTGTGGTGAAGTGGTCGACGAGGCAGATGATATCGAATCATCCTGGATAGGAGCACGCGTACTGGTGCGGGCCTGTATGCGCCTGCATGGCTTCGAGTCACTGGACAATATCTGGATGGCTTCGGATTTTGACGGCGCGTTTGCCCAGTATGTGAAGGTCCCGGTGAGTGAAGTATTCAAAGTCGACTGTGACTGGAGTGATGTCGAGCTGGCGACTATTCCATGTGCCTACGGCACCGCGGAAAACATGGTGCACCGTGCCGGCGTGAGCGCCGGTGATCATGTGCTCGTGACCGGAGCCTCGGGTGGTGTCGGCTCTGCCGTGGTGCAACTGGCCAAACGCAGAGGCGCGCAGGTCACCGCGGTGGTGGGTAAATCCAAAATTGATGCCCTGGCCAGACTCGAGGTCGACCGGATAATAGAACGCGGTGCCGATCTGATTACCGAGCTCGGAGAATCGAGTGTCGATGTGGTAATAGACAATGTCGCCGGACCAGGTTTCGAGCCGCTATTGAAATTGCTCAGGCGGGGTGGGCGTTATGCGTCATCGGGCGCTATCGCCGGGCCGATGGTGAGCATGGATATGCGCGATTTTTATCTCAAGGATTTACTGTTGATCGGGTGTACCGCCTGGGATGAGCCAGTCTTTCCTAACCTGGTTGGTTACATCGAGCGCGGCGAGATAATTCCGCTGGTGGCCAAGACTTTTGCGCTTGAAGATATCGTCAGTGCGCAGCAGGAATTCCTGCAAAAGGCGCATTTCGGTAATTTTGTGCTGGTACCAGCCTGACGGAGTGTCAGTAGCAAGCGGTCATCCCCCAAGAATTCCAGGTCATCCCCGCGAATTCTGAGTCATCCCCTTTTATTGAGTCATCCCCGCGAAAGCGGGGATCTCGGGATCATGGCGCAATTACAAGATCCCGATACGTCGGACCGCCGCTTTCGCGGGGATGACTTAAGGGTAGCGGGGATGACTTCGGGAACCTGGGAGGGACTCAAGAACGCAAACGTCGGGTTTAAAGCAATTCGGCGATATAGATAAACATCGGCAGGGTGAAGAATGCAACGATTACCTGAAAGGTAACGATACTCGACATCAACTCCGCATTACCCCCCATTTTACGCGCCATGACATAAGCCGAGGCCGCGGTAGGTACCGCGCCGGCAATAATCGCAACCGTACGCGCAAGCCCATCGAGCCCGACCAGCCAGGACATCAGGATTATGATAGCCGGCATACCGATAAGGCGCGTTAACACGCCAATCGTCAACAGTAGTTTATGTTGTGCCGCCTGACCGAAATTCATCCCGGCACCGACCGCGAGCAGTGCCAGCCCGAGGCCACCGGCACCGATGATATCGATCGCCTCGAACAGAATGTCAGGCACGCCGAACCAGTTGAGCAGAAGTCCCGCGGCACAGGCGATGATTAGCGGGTTGGTCAGGATTTTTTTGGCGACCGCAGCGAAATCAGGCCGGGTGTCGCTGCTGCCATAAATCGACAGCACAATAACCGAAATGACGTTGAGCAATGGCACCATGATGGCGAGTGCGAGCGCCGCGAGTGTCACCCCTTCGTCGCCATAAAGCGGACCGATTACGGCGATTGCGACGAAGCCATGGAAGCGGGTTGCGCCCTGGAATATGCTGCTGAAACTGGGGCCACTTTGCGGAAAGCGTTTCCAGATAAATGCCTGAATCAGGATTAACAACGCTGACATGCCGAGGATGGCAACCACGATGACGATCATGAAATCGAGCACTGGTACGCTGCCCAGGTTAGCCCGACTCAGGGTGCGAATAATCAGGAACGGCAATAAAAGGTAAAAGCAGATGTGTTCAATCGCCGACCAGACCAATTCATCGACTACCCGTGTTCTGAACAACAGGTAACCGGTCGCAATGATCAGGAAAACCGGTGCAATCGCGTTAAGGGTTGTGGTCAAGCCTTTCCTGTGAGTTCGTCTTCGTAGCTGCAGGGCACCGAGCGCGGCTGCAGTGTCGCCGCAGCGACGGCCGATTCGAAGCTTGAAACTTCGCGGGTATGTACATCGTAGCGACCCACACGAATCAAGAATCCATCATCCTGGGCTGCGAGCACGATCGCGGCGTACTTGATCGGAACACCATGTTTGTCGGTATAGAGGTAGTACACCATATCACCGGATTCTATTTGCATAATGATACCCCTTTCTTATGACCTGCTTTCATGTTATCGGTTTATTTCTGCAATCCAGGCGATGTAACGTTCACCTACAACATCGCCGTAGTCGGCCCACCATTCGGGATTGGCAATGATGGTACGAGGCATAATCTCGGGGCGGTTGGGCATATGCTCCATAATATTTTTGCCATTGTGGAACCAGGGTTCGCCTTTCTGAATGATGTCAAATGCGGATGCCCGCATAGGGCCGTAATTGATGTACCTGGACTGAGCCGCTTGCTGCTCAGTCGATGACGCATGAATCAGGAACTCCCTGGCTTCATCTGCATTGGGTGCGCCATTGAGCAGTACCAGCCATTCCTCTTCGAGTACCTGGCCATCCCAGACGGTTACAAACTTTTCTCCTTGAGAAAGAATTGCGGCGCCGACGCGACCACTAAAAGCGACCGACATCACGACCTCATCCGACTTTATCATCTCCAGTGGCATTTCTCCCGAATACCAGATCACGGCATCTTCTTTGATGCTATCGAGCCTGGCAAAAGCACGGTCAATGCCTGCATCAGTGCTCAGTACCTTGTAGACATCTTTAATTTCGACCCCATCAGCCACTAGCGCCATTTCAATTAATGCGTTTGGCCAGGCGTGAATACCGCGTTTACCGGGGAATTTTTCTACATCGAAAAAATCCGCAATCGTGGTCGGCTGATTTCCTTTGAAAGAGCCCTCTTTGTAAAAGAACAGGTAAGACCAGAAGGCCTGAGGAACCACGCAATCGTTCGGCACTTCCACCATGATGTCGTCGTCCATTGCAGTACCGTCTGGAGCAGGTTTAAACATTTCACGATCAAGTTCTTCGAATAAACCCTCATCGCACCCAACTCGAGCGTCGTGTGGCAGTACGTCGACGATATCCCAGGTCGCGGAGCCGGAGTTAACCTGGGTTCTTACCTCGTCCAGGCCCCCACCGTACTTCAAAAATTTAACCGTACCCTTATCCCAGGTATCGACATAGGCTTTTTGCTGGGAAATTTCGTAATCACCGCCCCAGGAAGTAAAGTTTACTTCCGCCAGTGAATCCGCTATTGGGACCGCTGTGATTATTGAAGCGAGCAGCAACTGTTTTGAGTTAATTAACAAGATTATGTCTCTCATTCACCCCAGATCGCTGTAGTATAAACGACTGGATCTCTGACTGATT
>CAWCBX010000014.1:0-4558 GCA_963793595.1 uncultured Gammaproteobacteria bacterium
AAACTCGATTTCAGGCCAGCGCTCCTGCGTCATCGTCAGGTTGACCCGCGAAGGGGCGATATAAGCAAGGTCGCCGGCGTGGTCCAGGGCGAGATTGCTGCGCAGTTTTACCTTGAATTCCTCGAGTTTTTTGTTGTCGCTGCTGGAGACCCAGCGCGCCGTATTAACGTTGACCGCTTCAAACTGGCAGTCGACACCATATTCATCCTTGAGCCGGTGAGCAACCACGTCGAACTGCAAAATACCGACTGCACCAAGGATCAGGTCATTGTTGGCAAGCGGCCGGAATAGCTGGGTTGCACCTTCCTCGCATAA
This sequence comes from uncultured Gammaproteobacteria bacterium, assembly GCA_963793595.1. GTDB lineage: Bacteria > Pseudomonadota > Gammaproteobacteria. The sequence continues at coordinate 316 of CAWCBX010000014.1, forward strand.
CTGGGTCAGACCTTTTAACAAGGCCTTCATCTTGAGCGGGTCTTTCAGTTGCGCGCGTCTGAACAGTTCCGGAGCAAAATTGGGTATCCCGGTAAATGCAAGTTGTTCCCCCTGGCTGAAGCTGTCGCCGATGCGGATGGTGCCATGGTTGTGAATGCCGATGATATCACCGGTAAATGCTTCCTCGACATGTCCTCGATCAGCGGCGAAAAAAGTCAAAGCGTCGGGTATTTTCATGTCCTTGCCAAGACGTACATGCCTTACTTTCATACCGCGGGTGTATTTACCGGAACAGATCCGCATGAAGGCGATTCGATCACGGTGTTGCTTGTCCATATTGGCCTGAATTTTGAAAACGAAACCGCTAAGCTTGTCCTCTTCAGGGGAAACGATGCGACTCCTGGTAGGACGTGCCCGCGGTGACGGTGCATATTCGTTAAAGGCATCGAGCAGTTCGGCCATGCCGAAATTATTGATCGCCGAACCAAAAAAAACCGGCGTCAGCTCGCCTGCAAGATAGCTGTCGAGATCGAATTCACTCGAAGCACCGCGCACCAGTTCGATCTCCTCGCGAAAGTCGTCGGCCATCGCACCTAACACTGTATCGAGTTTGGGGTTATTCAGTCCCTCGATGATTTCGCCCGAGGATACCTTGTCTGAATGACTCGCTGAGAACAGGTGCACCGAGTCATTAAGCAGATGAAACACGCCTTTCAGGTTTTTACCCATGCCGATTGGCCAGGTAATAGGTGCGCAGCGAATGCTGAGTACCTTTTCGACTTCGTCGAGTAGATCGATCGGATCACGTCCTTCGCGATCGAGTTTGTTGATAAAAGTGATAATCGGAGTATCGCGCAGGCGACACACCTCCATTAACTTGATGGTGCGCTCTTCGACACCCTTGGCGCAATCGATGACCATCAGAGCAGAGTCCACCGCCGTTAAGGTACGATAGGTGTCTTCTGAAAAATCTTCATGTCCCGGCGTATCCAGCAGGTTGATAATACTGTCGCGGTACGGGAACTGCATCACCGATGAAGTCACCGAGATGCCACGTTGCTTTTCCAGTTCCATCCAGTCGGACGTTGCATGCCTGGCCGCTTTGCGACTCTTTACGGTACCCGCCATCTGGATCGCTTTACCGAACAACAACAGCTTTTCAGTAACTGTCGTCTTGCCAGCGTCCGGGTGCGAAATAATTGCAAAAGTGCGGCGTCGACGCATTTCGTCAATGTCTGACATCTTATAATTCCAGTATGACTTAGTAAGGCTGGCTAGTTGGGCGCATGGTTCGTCGCGACTATATGTCTTGCGAAAAGTAATGCATCTTCCCGACCTTCCGGGGCGGGATAATAATCTTTACGCAATCCGATTTCGTTAAATCCTGCCGAATTATAGCAATTAATCGCCGCGGTATTGCTGGGACGAACTTCCAGTAACATGGTTTGCGCCTGTTTCGCCTGCGCCTCCTTGATCAGAAACTCGATAAACTGTTTACCAAAGCCCCTGCGCTGATACTCCCTGGCAATCGACAGGTTGAGCATGTGGCTTTCACCCGCGGTGACACTGATCACCGCATGGCCAACAATATTTTGCTGTTGCAGTGCCAGCCAGCAGTAATAACCGACGCGAATACAGTCGCTGAAAATCCTGTCGGTCCAGGGGAAGTCGTAAACCTCCTGTTCTACTTTCATGACCCTCTCGACGTCGCCGAGCGTCATACGCCGAAACCACAAATCGAGATCACTCATTGCAGCATCTGGTGGAGCAGTTTCAGATCTTGCCAGGCGATGGCCTTGGCTGACGGATTACGCAATAAGTAGGCGGGATGGTAGGTTACCTTAAGCGGAATTTCAGTTCCGGGCAGTTTGTGCATTTGCTGGATGAGCTTGCCAACAGGAAGATTACTGGCCAACAGGTTATGCGCCGAAACCCGGCCAACCGATAGAATCACTTTGGGCTCGATCTGCTCTATTTGTGCTTCCAGGAAGGCGCGGCATTGCTGCGCTTCAAGTTGTTTTGGGTCGCGGTTATTGGGTGGTCGACATTTCACGATATTGGTAATGTAGACCTGTTCGCGGGCAATGCCAATTGCAGCCAGCATTCGGTCGAGTAACTGGCCCGAACGTCCGACGAACGGTTCACCACGGATATCTTCATCATGCCCGGGACCTTCTCCAACAATTAACAGATCTGCCTGGCGGTTGCCAACCCCCGGTACCTTCTGGGTGCAGTTTTGCGCCAGCTCACAGGCAGTGCATGCATGAATCGATTCGATGATCGAATCCCATGAATCCAGCTTTGCCGGGAGCGGGGCTTCAACCTCTGGCACCGGGCTGGAGGGCAGGGCTGCGGGAACAGGACCAGGGGACAGAACAGGTTTTACCAGATCTGATTGGCTGTTTTGAGGCAGGTTAGCCGGTTGTTCGGTTGGTTCGGAAAAACGCGGTCTGTCCCCGTTTTTAGCGGACAAATTAACAGCTTGTTCGCTTTGCGCAGAAAAACCTGGCGCGTCTCCGGTTTGAGCAAAGCGTCGGATATCTTCCAGGTCTGCAGCGCTGAGGATGTCGGCAACAGGCTCCGCTGCGGGATTGTTGCTACTTGTTACCCTGCGTTCGATCCATACATCGATGCCGATTCCCCTGAGGCAGTATTGTTGCCGGGCGGTCAACATCGGCGTTTACACATCTCCCAGCTGGGGATGGGTGCGACCAGTGCGGTTAATCACCTTGTTCAACGCATTGATGTAAGACTTGGCCGAAGCGATAACGATATCGGTATCGGCCCCCTGACCGTTAATAACCTGGCCGTCTTTTTCAACCCTGACGGTGACTTCACCCTGTGAGTCAGTTCCGGTAGTTATCGCGTTTACCGAGTAAAGCTGCAGTTCGACTCCGGTCCCGGTCAGCTTTTCAATCGCCTTGAAACATGCGTCAACCGGACCATCGCCGCGGGCTTCGGCCTGTTGTTCCTTGCCATCAATATTGAGGGTCATGGTAGCAGACGGTGTTTCGCCGGTTTCGCAGCAAACCCTTAGGCTGACCAGTTTGATGGTTTCGTTTTCGGTTTCGAAAGCGGCTTCGTTAACCAGTGCCAGTAAATCTTCATCGAAAATTTCGTGTTTCTTGTCCGCGAGTTGCTTGAAGCGTGTAAACACTTCGTTGAGATCTTCCTCGGAAGAGAATTCGATATTCAGTTCCGCCATACGAGTCTTAAAGGCATTTCGACCGGAGTGCTTGCCCAGCACCAGCTTGTTAGTCGTCCAGCCGACGTCCTGGGCGCGCATGATTTCGTAAGTCTCGCGCGATTTCAAAATTCCATCCTGATGAATGCCGGATTCATGTGCGAACGCATTGGCGCCGACGATTGCCTTGTTGGGCTGTACGTTGAAACCGGTAATTCCTGAAACCATTTTCGAGCAATTCATGATCTGCGTGGTGTCGAGGTCGGTGTCACAGGGGAAAATATCCTGCCTGGTGCGCACCGCCATGACTATCTCCTCCAGCGATGCGTTACCAGCCCGCTCGCCGAGTCCGTTTATCGTGCATTCCACCTGGCGCGCGCCATTTAAAACGGCAGACAATGAATTGCCGACTGCAAGCCCCAGGTCATTGTGACAATGTACGGAAAAAACAGCTTTGTCCGAATTCGGGACACGTTCCATCAAGTCCCTGATCAGCTCGCCAAACTGGTGCGGCACATTATAACCAACCGTATCCGGGATATTGATGGTGGTAGCGCCTTCGGCAATTACTGCTTCGATTACCCGGCACAGAAAATCAGGTTCCGAGCGACCCGCGTCTTCCGGTGAAAACTCGATGTTATCGGTGTACCGGCGCGCCATGCGTATTGATGCAACCGCAGCTTCGACCACCTCGTCAGGCTGCATGCGTAACTTGTGTTGCATGTGGATCGGCGAAGTTGCCAGGAAAGTGTGAATGCGTCCCGAGTTGGCCGCTTTAATCGCCTCGCCCGCGCGTTCGATATCTACCTTTTTGGCACGTGCTAATCCACACACGGTACTGTCCTTGATGATTTCGGCAACCGCCTTCACCGATTCGAAGTCACCGTCACTGGCTATCGGAAATCCGGCTTCGATTATGTCGACTTTCATCAGCTCCAGTGCACGCGCGATACGAATCTTTTCGTCACGTGTCATGGATGCGCCCGGGCTTTGTTCACCATCGCGTAAAGTGGTGTCAAAAATAATTAATTTGTCTTTGCTCATGGCTATCTCGTTTGT
>CAWCBX010000015.1:0-8497 GCA_963793595.1 uncultured Gammaproteobacteria bacterium
GCCGAGTTTTGCCCGGGAGTAACCGGGTTGACGCCTTTGTCGGCGGCGTGGGGACGACTTGCTCAGCTTTTGATCTCTTCGAGCAACCAGTCGCGAAAAGCCGTCGCCGCAGACGAGAGGCTCTCGACGTTTTGATAGACCAGGTAGTAGGCTTCACTGCTGTTGAGGCCAGAGATGTAGTCGCAGGACTCGAGTCCGAGCTTGCCGATCAGGTCGTCGGTGGTCGGCGCGCGCGCGAGTGCGATGCCGTAACCGGCCGCGGCCAGCGCCAGCGCCATCGGCGTGTCCTCGATAAAACACAACTGCCGGCTTGGGATCGAATCGGTGCCTGCTGCGTGCAGGATCTGGTTCCAGTTGATGCGGTGCGTAGAAATCTGGATCAAGCGGTGCTGAAGTAAATCATCGATACTGCGGATCGATGCGGCGATTTCGGGGTTCGCGACCGGGTAGACAATTTCGTCGAACAGGCGATCGCATTGCGCCCAGCTGCGATGCACTGGACCGAACAGGATTTTCAGCTCGGCGCCGGCGCGCTGAAAGTCCTGGTCGCGATAGGCGCCGCTCAGGTGCAGTTGAACCCGGGGATGCTGATGGCTGAACTCGGGAAGGCGAGGTGCGAGCCAGCTGTTGGCGAACAGCATCGAGGCCTGCAGCTGGAGCGTGTTTCCCTTTTCCTCACCGAACAGCGAGGCCGCGCTCTCCTCGACTGTTCGCAACGCCTGGCGGACCGCTGGTAGAAATGCATGCCCTGCGTCGGTTAGTTCGACGCTGCGCGCGTGACGCGCGAACAACTTTTCACCGAAATGATTTTCCAGGGCCTTCACCTGCTGGCTTACTGCCGAGGTGCTCAGGTTCAGCAATTCGCCGGCACGGGCAAAGTTTTCCATGCGCGCCGCGGCTTCGAAAACACGCAGCCAGTTCAGCGACGGGATGTTTTGGGGCAGGGGCATTTGCGCATTAAGGTTAAGTAATTCTAAATCAAAGCATAGTAAAACACAGCTTGTTGATTAACGCTAATATTGATTCAATGACATTCTGATCTGACTGGAGTTAAGCGCAGGTGACCCTGGAATCGACTGTCCCCGACAATAACGAAACGATAGCGCCGAAGCGCGCAAAGCGTCGCACCTGGCATTTCACACCCGCGCTGCCAGTGAAACAGGCACCGTACTTCGAACGGCCGTTCAATGTCGGCGAAAGTCTGAAGTACCTGTTTAACGTCTGGCGCCCGTTCAACCAGCGCTTCCTGATTCTGGTGCTTGCGATTGTGGCCTGGACCTGGTTTACGCCGTCGCTCGAGCGTGCGCGCGAATTCCGGCTCGACTGGATTCTCGAGATTGGACTGCGCAATCTCGTCATAGTGCTCGTGGTCGCCGGAGGTCTGCACCTGTTGCTCTACACTTTCAAGCGTCAGGGCGACGATGAGCATTACGACGCGCGGCCGTTGATCAAAAACTCGAAGCGTTTCCATTTCGGCAACCAGGTCTGGGACAATATGTTCTGGACTCTGGTCGGTGCGGTACCGATTGGCACGCTCTGGGAGGCCGTGCTGCTGTGGTCTTATGCCAACGGTCACGCGACACTGATCACCTTCAGCGACAACCCGACCTGGTTTATCGGGCTGATGCTCATCATCCCGATCTGGAGCGGATTCCATTTTTACTGGTATCACCGGCTTGGTCATGTTGAACCCTTGTACCGATGGTTCCACTCCTGGCACCACAAGAACGTGAATACCGGTCCGTGGTCGGGACATGCGATGCACCCGATCGAGCACCTGTTCCTGTACTCGGATATCGCGATTTACTTCGTCGTCGCGAGCCATCCTGTTCATGTGATCTTCAACGCGATGTTGCACACCGTCGCCGGGCCGACCTCGCACTGCGGTTATCACAGCGTCCGCCTGACCCGCTTTTTCAGTCTGCAGCTCGGTGATTTCATGCATCAGTTGCACCACCGCTTTTGTGACTGCAACTACGGTTCCTACGAAACGCCATGGGACAAGGTCTTCGGCAGTTTTCACGACGGTACCGAGGCGGGCGATGCCTGCATCAAGGAACGTCGCAAGCGTTTGTTCGAACAGAAAAACCAGCTCGCCGAGCAATAACATGACAAAAAACGCATCCGACCTGGGCCCGGTTGAAAACCTGATCCAGGCCGATCCCGATGTCAAGATGGACTAGAGGAAACCATCTTAGCCAGGCTGTTGCACGATATCGGCAATATTCTCGTGCCCTGCAATCGCGGCGGTGATCATGAAGTCTTATGTGTCGTAGAAGCCCTTCCGGGTGGTGAAATACCATTCCCTTCTCTATAGGCTTAATAACTTAATACGGTAGTGTTTTCTGCAAACAGCGCAAGCCATCCTATGGCTAAAGCTTTAGAATGAAATACGGTACCCAGAACAATAACATAAGGGCGAGCGCGGCCAGTTCGATTTGTCCGATCTGGATAAAGCGCGTGCGCAGTTCGCCGACTGCGTCGGCCGCGCGTACCCTTGTCATGATGTAATCGAACAGGATCACGACTATTAGCAGCGGTGCGATGACCGGTGTAATAACCCTCGTCAGTACCGACCATAAATGATGCTCATCGGCACTCACTGCAAGCGGGACCAGCGTATCGATCAGTGGCAGCATGATGTTGAGCAGTGCAGCAATGAGTAAGGCGATGCGTAGAAAGCCGAGTGCGGGCAGCAGCTTATTGTATTTCGATATCATGGGCCGGGATTGTGCCAGAAATCAGGTAACTGTCACCACAATTAGATCAGGGATCAGATCCCATTTTCCCTGATAGCAGAGAATGCGGGGATCTGACCCCGGTTTTGCCCATTCAGTTGAGAAAAGGTAGCCTGTTGAGGCGGAATCGGAGCGAATGTCTGCTGCCGTCCGGCACTCTTGCTTCGCCGTCGATGACATCATCGTGGATTCTCCCGCTAAATTTGATCGGCAATCCCTTGATATCCTTGCGGCCGAACAGTGGGCGGTGGTCGACATGCTGTGTCAGGTTACCTTCCATCTCGAAACCGTGGTCTTCGACTGCATAAGTGCCGGCGGTGAAATGTTCGGCGCTTGCGCTGCGAAACTCACCGTCATGAATAAACGCGGTGGAAAAGTTTTCCCAGCCAAACGGCCCCAATAAGTCCACCTTGTAGATACCATCAATATTTTTCATGTTAATCTCCAGTTGAGTTGTATTGCGGTCACAATTGTTATTATGGGGGTTCAGAGATACAAAAAAAGTCGAATTATATTCATTTAAATGTTCGAAAAAACCGAAGTAAAGAGAGCGTCATCGATTCAATACTGCAAGAGGAATGTGTGAGAGGCAGGCGGTGTTTCACCATGAGATGAAACACCGCCTGGGTATGGCCTATTCCAGATCGAAACGATCGAGGTTCATCACCTTGTTCCATGCGGCGACGAAGTCTTGCACAAACTTCTGCTTTGAGTCTTCGCAGGCATAGAATTCGGCGAGCGCCCGAAGTTCCGAGTTGGAACCGAATATCAGATCGGAGCGCGTGGCCGTCCACTTGACCTCGCCGCTCTGGCGATCGCGTCCTTCGAATATTTCACCTTCATCCGAGACCGGTTTCCAGGTCGTACTCATATCGAGCAGGTTGACGAAGAAGTCATTGCTCAATGTCCCCGGCTGATCGGTGAACACGCCGTGTGCGGTCTGTCCGACATTGGTATCGAGAACTCGCATACCGCCCACCAGAACTGTCATCTCGGGTGCCGACAAGGTTAGCAATTGCGCGCGATCGACTAACATCTCTTCGGTGGATACGCTGTGTTTAGCTTTCAAATAGTTGCGAAATCCATCGGCAGTCGGCTCCAGCGCTGCAAACGATTCGATATCGGTTTGCTCGGCTGAAGCATCTGCGCGACCCGGCGTGAAAGGTACCGCAATATCGTGGCCCGCATTACGCGCGGCCTGTTCGACGGCGGCACAGCCACCCAGCACTATGAGGTCGGCGATGGACACCGCTTTCCCGCCAGACTGTTTACTGTTGAACTCCTTTTGGATAGCCTCGAGGGTTTGCAATACTTTGCCCAGTTGATCCGGTTGATTAACCGCCCAGTCCTTTTGCGGGGCAAGGCGAACTCGAGCACCATTGGCGCCGCCGCGCTTGTCGGAACCGCGAAATGTTGATGCCGATGCCCATGCGGTGGATGCGAGCTCTGCAACCGACAATCCAGATTCCAGGATTCTGCCTTTGAGCCCGGCAATGTCCTGGTCGTCAACCAGATCATGCGTCACTTCGGGAATGGGATCCTGCCAGATTAGCTCTTCGGCCGGAACGTCTGCGCCGAGGTAACGGGCGCGTGGACCCATATCCCGGTGCGTGAGCTTGAACCATGCCCTGGCGAAGGCATCCGCGAGTTCCGCGGGGTTTTTATGAAAACGCCTGGAGATTTGCTCGTAAGCGGGATCCATTCGCATCGCCATATCCGCCGTGGTCATAATCGGCGCATGTCGCTTTGAAGCATCGAAAGCATCGGGTACAGCGTCGGCAGCGGCGCCACCTTGCGGAATCCACTGGTGCGCTCCGGCCGGGCTCTTGGTCAATTCCCATTCGTTGCCGAACAACAGGTCGAAGTAACCGTTGTCCCACTGGATCGGGTTGCTCGTCCAGGCGCCCTCGATACCGCTGGTAATAGCGTCACCGGCTTTACCGGAACCATATGAACTCATCCAGCCAAACCCCTGTTCCTCGATCGCAGCGCCTTCGGGCTCGGGGCCGACATGTGACGCGTCTCCGGCGCCGTGGGCCTTGCCGAAGGTATGTCCACCGGCGGTCAGCGCGACCGTCTCTTCGTCGTTCATTGCCATACGGGCAAAGGTTTCACGAATGTCGCGGCCTGAGGCCACTGGATCCGGGTTACCATTTGGTCCTTCCGGGTTGACGTAGATCAGACCCATTTGCACTGCAGCGAGTGGATGTTCGAGGTCGCGATCGCCGCTATAGCGCTCGTCTCCCATCCATTCTTTTTCCTTGCCCCAGTAGATATCTTCTTCCGGCTGCCAGACATCCTCGCGTCCACCGGCAAATCCGAAAGTTTTGAAACCCATGGACTCCAGCGCACAGTTACCGGTAAGAATCATCAGGTCGGCCCAGGAAATGCTCTTACCGTATTTCTGTTTGATCGGCCAGAGCAGGCGACGGGCCTTGTCGAGATTGCCATTGTCGGGCCAGCTGTTCAGCGGAGCAAAGCGCTGATTGCCGGAACCCGCACCGCCGCGGCCATCGCCGGTGCGATAGGTGCCGGCAGCATGCCACGCCATGCGGATGAAAAATGGACCGTAGTGACCATAGTCGGCTGGCCACCATTCCTGGGAATCGGTCATCAGGTCGGTCAGGTCCTTTTTCACCGCATCCAGATCCAGGCGCTTGAAGGCTTCGGCATAATCGAAGTCGCTATCCAGCGGATTGGCCTGTGCAGGATGCTGGCGGAGAATATTGAGTTTGAGTTTGTTGGGCCACCAGTCCTGGTTGGATGTGCCGCTTCCGGCCTGGCTGGGCTGGCCGTGCATTACTGGGCATTTGCTTGCGTCGGTCATGTTTTCGTCTCCTGGGTTCATCTGTTGTTTCAGCGACGATAGTTATACGGCGCTTCTTATAATAAAACTATTTAATTATAAATATTAAATTCATTGTTTTTAACAATTATGCGATATTCAAAAACTGACAATCGTAAATTTGCGCAGTTTTGACCTGGCCTGTTCCCGCAGCTTGATTCACCCGGGGTCCATACCGTCTTAAGGAAAGGACAGGCAGTATAAACACCACGGTCATTTTATGCGTATCATTTCGCTGCTGCGAGAGTAAACAGGTTCTGTCGATTTTCGTTTAACCAATTACCTGTTTTTAGGCCTTGATGAGTAAGCTGTCACTGGATTGCTGCAGTTCGAGCAGCAGCTAGCGTTTTTTCCGGTGAGGCCTTGGGTTGTACCCGGCAATTCGCGGAACAATTCGGTCCAGGCGGATATCCTCGATGTCCTTATATTCGTCTTCGACCCTATTTAGTAAGGCACTGACATCGAATTTTTTATCGACCTGCTCTCCGTGGACAATCTCCGCCAGACCCTGTAGTCCACCACACTGCAATTGTATTTCCTGGTAGTTGGACAAGATTGAATCACTGGGCGTCGGTTTGGCGAAACAAGAAGCGGGTGTTTTTTCTCAGCAGGGATAAATATCGACTGCAAAGCTTTGCCGCAGCGGGGGAGTGGCAAAGGCATACCAGTCGTTCGCCAATCTCGAGGCGTTGGACCTGGGTGCATTCGGCGAAGCCGGAGATCAGGGCTTTTTCAAAGCTGCATCGTGTTTCGGCAGACATGACCTTGTAAATTTACCCACTGTTTATTTCATTTGGCGCTGGTTGGCCGCTGGCGTGGCCGTCCAGACAGTATTCTGCACCGGGATATACCTTCGAGGATAGATATTTATTCGAATGAATGAGGCATGCTTGTATTCCTGTGACCCGAAGGCCCTGTCGCGGAACCAGTAACCGCAAAATCAATGGATTAGGAAAGTGTCTGAACAAGAGAAAGAAGCGAAGGATCTGACCCTCGAGCATCGTATTCTAATACAGGTACGCCAGGTACTGGCAAGTGTGGTTCGCGATGTCACGCCGTCTCCAGGCATGCGCAACCCCCTGTCGGAAAAGACGATTGAGGATATTCGTTCCTGCTTCGCCCTGATCGCGGCGCGCGAACGTGAACTGAACGGCAAGCAGAATCCAGACCTGCCAGTCTTCGCGGATGACGGTGCAACCACCCGCATTGTCGATTTCAAGAAACCTGAAACTTAAGTAATCGCACGGACGCTTATCAATTTCATCGACGATGAAAGTAATGCCTGTCTGCCTAATACAGGACTAGAGATCCCTGGCCAGGCTGAAGGCACCTCGAATTTGACCCAGTGAATAGCCGCGCGCTTTGTCCAGCGGGTATTTTTCCCTGAGTGCTGCCTCGGTCTCGGGTTCGATTTCAGCCGCATGACAACTCATGCAGACGGGCTCGACCCCCTGTGCTTTCATGAAACGGAACTTGCCGTCCACTATTTCGGAAAATGCCATTTTCTCGGCAGTTTCACCGTTGGCCTGACGCTGGTCGAACTGTTCCAGCACCTTCTTTTCCCAGGCGTCGGGGATGGCGGTCTGGTTATTGCGTGCCTTGAGACTGACTCGATTCACATACCATCCGGTATCATCGCGCAGGCCCTGGGCGATAGCCGGAGCCTTTTCTGCACAAACGGAAATTGCATTTACCGGGCCACCTGCCTGCATTGCTTTCTTTAGCTCGGGTTTCAATGAACCACCGAATCTCTGCACAATACTGACGGCCTCCTTTTTCAACTGCGCCTGGTCGATATCAGTGGCCGCAGCTTGAAAAGTCAGCAGCACGGGGAGGCAAAAAGCAGCAGTTAAAAGTTTAAGATTCACGATAATCTCCTTAGTATTAGTTAACTGGAAACCGAGTCATGAGCTTCCGATCCTGTCTGGCAAGGGCATGGCTCAATGTCGTTGCCAAACTGAATTTGCTCACAGCTGTCAATAAAATCGATTCTATGGCATTTAAGCATTTGCTAATATACCCATTCTGGATAGGCGTTAACCAACTTAAGGAGCCCTGCTGACACCATGGATATTCCCGCCAATCTGCTACCGAATGCTTATCTATGGGCTGGTGGTCTGTGTTATGCACTGCTAATTCTTGCGGCCTTGCTGACCGCACCATGGTCGAAGGTAGCTGACAATGAGGCGCAACATGTTTACCTTGGCACTATCGTTGCGCTGTGTCTGTTATGGGTGATGCGTGGCGGTATCCAGGCCGGGCTGAATTTTCACCTGCTCGGTATGACACTCATGTGCCTGATGTTCGAGTGGCAATTTGCGCTAATTGCTGCCAGCCTGGTGGTAGCTATAGTCAGCTGGCAGGGCATGGCTGGATGGGATGCATTCGGGTTGAATGTCGTGCTCATGGGAGCACTGCCAGTCCTGTTCACCCGTGTTTCGCTGTATGTTTGCCAGCGCTGGTTACCGCATAATTATTATATTTACGTGTTCGTTAATTCTTTTCTGGTGGGTGGGTTATCGATTTTGCTGGTCGGTGTGGCATCAGCCTGGATCCAGCATCTTAGTGGTGTGCAACCAGCAGGCACGATCGTCAGCAATTTTTTGCAGATTCTGCCGCTACTAATGTTTGGTGAAGGATTCATCAACGGGGGTGCCATGTCGCTGTTTGTGGCCTATCGTCCGCAATGGGTCGCGACCTTCCATGACCACTGGTACCTTAAAGGCCATTGAATCCCCATCGATCATGAGCCAGGCAACAATGCTCTTTTATATTTCAACAGCTTGAAAATCGATAAATCCCGGGGTGACTGGAGTTTGTGCCTGGATAGACAAAAGCGCACATAGTATTTATCTTATTTTTGTACATCAACAACGCAAGCTGCCAACCGCGAGTTCAAGATTGTCAAGTGCAG
>CAWCBX010000016.1:0-11912 GCA_963793595.1 uncultured Gammaproteobacteria bacterium
CACAGGTTTTGCTTCCATTAGCGGTTGCGTCATTCGGTTTTTGGAGTCATACCCTTAAGAAACTTGAACAGGTCACTGCTGGTAGACAGTACAACAGTCGTGCTATCACCGAAGATGGACGGGTAAGACGCCATAGTCCGCGTGAACTCGTAGAACTCGACTGCTAGAGGACTCTGGTTGTAAGCACTGGCATAAATCTCCGTTGCCTTGGCATCTGCCAGACCACGAATCTCCTCCACTGCCCGATAAGCCTCGGACTGGATTTTATTCAAGTCCCGAACCCGATTACCCCGTATTCTGGCTGCCTCTCCGTTTCCTTCAGAAAGAAAACGTTCAGCAATCTGCCGCCGCTCACTAATCATGCGGTCGTAAATCTTGGGGCGAACACTTTCATTGTAATTAATGCGCTTAAAACGGATATCCAGCAGTTCAATACCAAACACACCGACTTTTTCAGACGCCGCTGCGAAAATCTCCTGTTCAACCAGCTTGCGTCCTTTTTCGATAGGCACCAGGGAACCCATGTTTGATTCCTGCTCTGTTGATGCCAAAATGACATCACGCAATGGAACACGATCTTTCGTGGTGCGGATAATTTCAATCAATTCATGCTTGGCAACGGCATTGCGAGTTTCACTGCCGAGGATATCATCCAGCCTGGATTGCGCACTGCGCTCATCACGCAAGCGTAAAAAGTACTGCAGTGGATCAACAATTTTCCAGCGCGCGAACAGGTCGACGGAGATATACAGTTTATCCTTGGTCGGCATATCCGAAGGCGCACCATCCCATTCAAGCACACGCTTGTCGATGGGGTTGACCTCTTGAATAAAGGGGACTTTAAATTTCAGCCCGGCTTCAACGACAGGCTCTCCCACCGGCTTACCAAATTGGGTAATAATAACTTGCTCGACTTCATCAACAGTGTAAATCGAACTCATCAACACAAATAGGCCGGCAACCAGAACCGACAATGCCACAAGCGTCTTGAAATTTTTCATTGCTGACCACCTTTCTGCGCACCAAGATTGAGTAGCGGTAGCAAACCGTTCATTTCATCATCGACTAGAACCTTAGACTGGATGCCCGGCATCACATCCTGCATGGTTTCAATGTAGATGCGTCGACGAGTGACTTCGGGTGCCTTGCTGTATTCAGCAAATAAAGAGTTGAATCGTGCCACATCACCTTCGGCCTCGTTGATACGCTTGAGCCGATAACCATCTGCCTCGCGAATTCTCTGATCCTTTTCGCCCTCTGCTAGTGGAATAACCTTGTTATAATCACGCCGGGCTTCATTGATAAGTTTTTCTTTCTCTTGTTGAGCCTGGTTTACTTCATTAAACGACTCTTGCACCGGTCTGGGTGGATTGATGTTCTTTAACTGCACCTGGTCGATACTGACACCCATCACATATTTAGTCGACAGCTCCTGCATCTTGATCAGCGCTTCGTTTTCAATTTCCTGCCTGCCAATGGTAATGACTTCGTCCACTGTTCGATCACCGACGACTTCTCGCATCACCGACTCGGACACGTAGCGCAGGGTTTCGCCGGGCTCCCTGACTTCAAATAGATATTTGACCGGATCCGATACGCGATATTGAACAACCCATTCGACCAGAGCGGCATTCAAATCGCCCGTAACCATCTGTGTTTCCCGATCACGGTCATGATTGCGCGATCCTTGATAGGGATCACCAGCACCCGGCGTGGTAAAACCGAACTCCTGTTTTAACTGACGTTTAACGGGAACTATCGTTGCTTCGTCAATCCCCAGTGGCAGCTTGAAATGCAGCCCTGGTGGCACCTCTTTTAAATACTTGCCAAACCGCTGTACCACAGCGACAGAATCACTTGGAACGGTGTAATAAGCCGACCACGCACTTAGCCCGATCAGCAGCAGAATAATTACCGTGACGACTCCACTGGAACTACCACCGGTATTTCCACCGGAACCTCCACCGGACCCTCCGCTGGAAAACAAACCCTTTAATCGATTAATGCCTTGATTGATAAGCACTTCAAGATCGGGGGGCGACTGGGAACGAGAACCCCATGGATTACCGGGGGAGTTATTATTTTGGGACGGCATTTAATAGTAGCCTTTAGGTTTGAATAGACAAAACTGTCTATCAGGCACTAAGTGGTGGCGGGCAGCACGGTTTACAAGGCACCGGGGCAATCAATTAGAAAGTCCGATGAAACCCTGCGGCATAATACTAGCACTATCCGGGTAACCTGAAAGCGAAGACGTGGTGTTCAGCCAGCTAATCCTCCGAAATAAAAAATCCTGGCTCGATAAATCAGCGACGCTAAGCAATCCAGCCCAGACCCTCGTCTGCTGTTCGAGTTTAATAGATACGCCTGGTTTGTCTGGTTATATCAAATGTGGTTAGACCCCTGGGAGCCAGGGTCCAAAGGCCTGGAAACCGCAGTCTTCCAGAGTCCATATTTCCAATGTTATTTAGGTGGCACGTAAAAGGCTTCACCCAGCCTTTTAACGCCTGTTTCCTCCAAATCGTTAACCACTTGCCAGCGTGAGATGCCCTGTTCCCGCAGCCATATTTCCAACCGGTCCAGATTACTCCATTCCCGACCCTGATCACGCGTATTGTGCACGCGCGCCCATTGGCCATCGACCAGCAATGCCACGGCCCAGACGTACGGGTGCCTGTCCGGATCGCCGAAACCTCCGCTCTGGAATTCGCGCTTGATACGGTACACGGCGGCCGTGTTCTGGATACGCCACAAGCTAAATAGACCTGGAATATCGGTCGATTTCACACTTAGTTGCAGCGGAAATTGCAAATCAATATGCTCCATACTGTTGACAATGTCCCCATGAATGATCACAGTATGCATCATATTGATATCTAACTCATAAGGCAATCACAGGAGAAACTGATGCTGCCAACAACTTTTCGCGCACGTAAAATCGGGACGATCGATACGCAATGGCAAACTGTTTTCGATAACTACTGGCCAGCTTACAAATCCTGGTATCGTCAGAATAAGTCTGGTGATATTAATCCGCGTGCACTCAAACAGGGACATCGGCAGCTGGCGATGATCATGCCGGAAATGCTACCACTCTACGAAAGTTTCCTGGAGGCAAGCAATGATTGCCCTGTCGCGGCGCAGTTTTTGACGGGTTATCAGCCACCGGCATATTTGGTGAGCTGTTCACAGGCGGTGTTACTGGATGATGAACCATTGCTGATGCGTAATTATGATCTTAGTCCGGATCTGTCCGAGAACCTGGTGACGAAATCGAATTGGCTGGGGCAAGAGATCATCGGTAGCAATGAGTGCCTTTGGGGACTGGATGATGGCATGAACAAGTCAGGACTTGCCGCTTCGCTGTCCTTTGGCGGCCGCAACAAGGTGGGAAAGGGTTTCGGCATCCCGTTCATATTGCGCTATATGCTGCAGACCTGCGAGAACGTCAAGCAGGCTATTAAGGTACTGCAACGGGTACCTTCGCATATGGCATACAATGTCACCCTTCTCGACAGGCAAGGGGCTTTTGCGACTGTTATGATAGCCCCTGAGCAAGCCGCGATCGTAACTCATGAACGTTGTATTACCAATCATCAGACACGGGTAACCTGGCCACAGCAGGCAGTGTTTTCTAAAACGCTTGAACGCAAACAGTTTCTGGATGAATTTCTGGCAAGGGGCAAGGTTAATGAGCAACAACTTCGCAAAGCATTTTTAACCACGCCATTGCGCTCTTCTAACTACCCGCAAAAGTTCGGCACGGTTTACACGGCTGTCTACAAACCATTGAGTGAAACGATGTCATACCACTGGCCTGCGGAACAAGCCTGGCAACATGGCTTTGCCGATTTCAAGGCGTCGGAAAAAATCGTTAACCTTGAAAAACAAGCGAGCCTGGTGACGGCTCATGGCGATGTTATCGAGTATGCCAATTCGGATTACAGTTTGCCGGCGAGTATCCGGCAGCAGCTGTTGCAAAGTCTCGTGTACTTGCCAGTCTCGGTGGTAGGGAAGCCGGATGCGCTGGAAAAACTGAAACAGAATCTGCAGGCAGAAAAATCTTTTTGCTGGAAAGACTATGCGACACAGATAGCACAGGTCTGGCGTTATTCTGTGCCTGAAAATTAGCCTTTCCCGTCGCAATAAATCAAACATAGTCGAAACAATCACTGTATTCGATGGCAGACCATGATTCCCGGATTGAGGATAATCATGATTTGATTGTGACGAGTGTCCAAAACTTGCGGTGGGTTCAACTGATCAACGCAACACTTTACCTGCGGATGAAAAGATGAGGTACCGGCACTGAGTGGATCTTCGGATAAAATTCCGAATCAATTAACACTGGTCCCTTTGATTTCAATATCGGCAGCCAGCCTGCGTTTGTCACGACAATAGATCCGTTTGGCGGAGGCGGGGTTTGCAGCGAGCTGCCTTTTCGACTATTAGTAAGCAATGTTGCGAGGTAAACATTTACTGGTTTGTGTCCTGCTGTCGCTGAGCGCCTGTGGCGGAGGCGGTTCGGGTGGCGGTGCCGACGATTTGCCGGGCGGATCACTCACCCAGGGTAATCGTATTCTCGGGATGGACGTCAAGGAAGTTCCTTCAGTGACCTATGCGGCGGCTTACGGCGAGGCCGTTGCGCTCGGGGTGCGCGAAGTCAGTGTTTCGCTGGACTGGGTAGGACTCGAGCCCACGGTCGGAAACTACGACGATACGCTGCCGGGGCTGATCGAAGCCTTTTATCCCACGCAGAGTGCCGATCTGACCCTGGTGCTACGTCCGCTCGATACCGCGGGTCCGCGTCTGCCGGCTGATATCGACAGCCTGCCATTCGACGATCCGGCCGTCATAACGGCATTCGAGAACTTCCTGACCCATCTGCATGGGCAATTGACCAATATGAATGCGAGTGGGCGGCTGCGCTGGATCCATGTCGGCAACGAAATCGATTCGAACCTCGGTAGCGATAGCGCCAAATGGACGCAGTGGCAGACATTTTTCAGCGCTGCGAAAATCCAAATCGAAAGCCTTTGGGGTGCGGGCATCGAGGTCAGCAGTATCGTCCAATTCGGGGGCTTGAAGAACCCGGCCGTGCTGGCGCGTTACAATAACCTGTTGCCCCTGCTCGACGCGGCGGCAGTCACCTATTATCCACTGAACAACGATCTGACCATGCGCCCTACCACCGAAGTCGCCGCCGATTTCAACTATATCGTCAGCACCATAGTCGGAAAACAGATTTTGCTGCAGGAGTGCGGTTACGCGTCGAGTGCCGTCAATCTCAGCAGTGAAGCCAGCCAGGCAGATTTCATCTCGGCGGTATTCGCGGCCTGGGACACACATCGTGACCGCATCGATCTGATCGACTTCACCTGGCAGTACGATGTTTCTGAAGCCACCGCCGACCAGTGGGTTATCGACTACGGTATGAGCGGTCAGCCGAACGAAAACGAGTTCAAACACTACCTGTGGTCGCTGGGATTACGCAATTACGACAGCACCGAAAAACTGGCCTGGCAGCGATTGCGAAATGAACTTGCGGCCCGCGACTGGATAAAATAGAAATACGGGGCCGTATACTATTCCTCGATATGTAGCATCATGTCCCGGTGTCAGCTGAAACTGTTAAACTGCGCCCGAAATTCCTGGGAATATCGTCCTGGACCAAAGGATAGTCGTTGCTTAGTCGGATATCGGGACACAATACATAACTCGCCGATCCGGGTTACATAGTTAAGTATTGCGTCCCTATAATTGTAGAATTATAAGATCCCTGATCTTGTAACACATTTTCGATTAGTGGCTGGGGGGCCGCTGCTGGCCGAACTCGGAAGTCCAGGCAGCGTTTGCGAGTGTCTCCTTTGCAGAACGGACCCCTGTAACTCAAAAATACGAAGCCGGGATCGGCTCATCGGTAACCTTGAATCGAGAACAGGAGATGCAGGGTAAAAAAGTAACCCCACCCCCCACTTTTTCGCTAAGCAGTTCTCGCCAGGCCCGGTAAGGTAGTACCATATCCCACCGCAATTCGTTCCAGGAACGCCTGATGACCAGCCCCGATGACACAATCCTCAAAGTAGAACAAAATGACGGTCTGCTGCAGCTTACGTTGAACCGCCCGGACAGCGCCAACGCATTGAGTCCTGACCTGACCGAAGCTCTCATCCAGGCGATAACCCAAGCGAAGGCAATCCGACTCTGCGTTCTGCGCGGCGCCGGCCGGCATTTTTGCTCGGGATTCGATCTTTCCGGTCTGGAAAACTTAAGTGACGGCGACCTGCTGTGGCGCTTTCTACGTATAGAGACACTGTTGCAAGCGGTGCATCACGCACCGTTTCCGGTTGTTGCGCTCGGCCACGGGCAGGTGGTCGGTGCCGGCGCCGATCTTTTTGCCGCCTGCTGGCGTCGCGTAGCTGCACCCGATGCCAAATTCAGGATGCCGGGCTGGAATTTTGAACTGGCACTCGGTACCCGCCGGCTGGTGCACTTGATTGGGCAAGATGCGGCGCGCGATCTGCTAATCGACACTAAAGTATTATCGGCCGAGGAAAGCCTGGCTTGTGGACTGGCGACAGATCTTGCTCATCAGGAGGAATGGCCCGTACTTGTCGACGGATTGAAAAAACGTGCCACCGCCCTGTCGCCACTAGCGATAAAGCACATGCTCGGTCTGACGGCTAACGACAGCCGCAACGACGACATCGCCGCAATTGTAACGACGGCCGGTCGCCCGGGACTGAAACAGCGAATCATTGCCTACCGCGACCGGGTAACAGCATCCTCGACTGTATGAAGTCCAGCAATGGCGGCTCCTGGCCGAAGATTGTCTCCACCCCGGATTCCTGAGCGTCTCCCTGGCGAGGACGGGCAGGGAGAGTCGATTATCCACCTGGATACCCTCCGGCTCCAATCGCTCAATCAGCCGGTTCCATAGCGAGTCCGTGTCTCCAGAGAAGATAGCATCGATGTCGGCTGCCACGACATGCCAGCTGCCACGTTCGAGCTCGGACTCGAGTTGCCCAGCCGCCCACCCGGAATGCCCAATGTAAAAACGCACTTCGCTTTCGGGTTTTTTCGCCGCAAGTACCTCGTCGAGTACGCGTCGATTCGAGCTGATATAGACATCGTCAGCAACATGTTCCATTCCCTCTAGCGCCGATTCACTGCGCACCAGCATAAGTATCATTGACAGTCCGACCGGCCCTCCGTAGTGCAGCGCATGTGCCGTTACCAGCCTGTCTTCGATGTCGGGTACCGCTTCGGACAGTTTGATATCGCTTGACCGGTTCACGATCAAACCGAGTGTGCCGTCCTCACCATGCTCTACCAGGTAGATAACGGATTGTCCGAAATGTGAGTCGTCGAGCGCGCGCCTGGCCACCAGAAACATGCCGCGTTCAGGTGTTTCGGTGCCCGTACCGGGTAACGCGGGGATAATGGATAGCGGAACTAGCGGCCCACCGGCAACGGATTGCCCTGCCAGGGCAACACAGATCGCCATTAGAGCTCGAATTCGCCACATTTTCTTGATTCCAACAACTCTAAACGGCTGTGACATCGCTAGCTATTGTCGGCGTTCACTTCCAGTTTCCTGATCAAACCGTGCCGGTCGAACTCGACGTGTTCGACGCCCTGGCGCTGCAGGTGTTCGCCCGAATCGGCCGCGTTCGCCTGCAGGCTGAAATCGAACGTCACCCTGCCATTGTCATAGCGAAAGTTTTCCGCGAGCCAGAATACGTCAGGGTAGCGAGCGAAAAAGCCCTGCATCATGTTGCTTATCGCGATCGGTCCGACGAATTCACCGACGGCGGATGACGTATATACAGCCCCGGCGGCAAACATTGGCAGAATGAGTTCGACCCGGTGGGCGTTGGAAAGCGCGACATAGGCGCGGGCGAGTTCGATAGATTCGATTTTAGTCATTGGTTAAATCCGCTATAAACAGTTACGCCGAACAGGCAGATCGATAAAGCCTGCAATGTCATCTGGTTTGTTCCTTCAGATCAGGCGAGCGTATGCTTCTGAAGGTCAGGTTGATGCGTGGCGCACAAGCCTGCCTTTCCTTGTTGATTCCATGCCGCCAGTATTGTTGAGTCTGACCCTGCATTAGCAACAGGCTGCCCGCGGGCAGGGCTAGTTTAACCGTCTTTAAATCCTTGCGTGACTTGTGCCTGAGCAGGAAAGTTCGTTCTTCGCCCAGGCTCAAAGATGCGATCGCCGGTTCTGGCCCGAGTTCGCGCTCATCGTCGCTATGCATTCCCATGCTGTCGTTTTGATCGCGATAGTAGTTAAGCAAAACGCTATTAAATTGTTGCTTGACCAGTGCCTCTACGCGGAGCTTGATGTCCAGCAGGGTTGGCGTCCAGGGCAGGGGCTCGAGCCTGATACCCGAGTAGCTGTAGGCCAGGTCTCCATACCAGGCGCTCAGGCGTGGTTGCAGGTGCGGTTTGCCATAGACGATGATTTCCTCCTGGCGCCACGCGGTGTCATCTATTATTGCTTGCAACAGGACTTCGTGTGGTCGACCCAGATCTACCCGTTGCCACAGTAGTAAATCGGCATCGACCAGGGGCAGCTGCTCGACTTCAAATTCTCCCAGTTGATTCTGCATGGCCACGGGAAAATTAATTCGGTCCGGCGATCAGTGATTCTTTTTCACCGCGCGACAGTTTTTTGATTTCCGCCTCGCGCCGGCTAGCGCTGCTGCGGGTGTGTCCGTCCTCACGGTAAACCACTCTGGTCGGGCTGCGTCCGTTAAAGTATTTCGCTCCCTTGCGACATTGCAGGTGTTCCTCGAAACGGCGTTCGACATCAGTGGTAATTCCGGTGTAGAACGAGCTGTCGCTGGCTTCGATGATATATAGCGACCAGGTCGCGTTGGCTGCTTGCATTGATCTGTTCAGGGGCTTAACCGCACAATCGTGACAGGATCACTGAATTCCTGCGACATTTCCCTGCTCTCGGGTAAATCGTAGACACGCAGCATAACATTAACCGCCGGCTCACTGAAAAATCCCTTCAGCAGGGTGATTTCCCCCGATGCTCACCCGTCAAACTATTCCAGCGCGCAGGCTGGTAAATATCAAACTACACTCAGGACTGGACTCGAAGCAGAATTTTGTATGCTCATATTCCCTTACAGCACCGCTTTATCCCTGGGCAGGCCACCGTACGTCAGTTACGCGGCGGTCTTTTTATGCCTGGTGGTTTTTTCCCTGCAGCTTGGCGCTCCGATCACTGAAAGCCTGATGTATTACCCCGATAGCTGGAACCCAGTGACCATGGTTACCGCTTCACTAGCGCACGCGGGTTTCTGGCATCTGTTCGGTAACCTGTTGTTTTTTATGGCGTTTGCGCCTGCGCTTGAAATCCTGATCGGTAGTTCGTGGCGTTATTCCGGGGTGATGTTGTTCGTGGCCCTGGTAAGCGGTATCAGTTATTCGATGTGGACCGTGATCAGTGGCGCTGCGGTAATCCCCACGTTAGGATTTTCGGGTGTGGTCATGGGCATGGTCGGCCTTTCAGCTTATCTGATGCCACATGCACGAGTGCGGGTATTATGCTGGCTTATCGTGTGGAAGATCTTCTTCGTGCCAGCCTGGATAATCGCGGCGGTTTACATCGGACTCGATGCCTGGGCGATGCTTTCGCTGAATAATTTCGGCGGCGTAAACCTGGTAGCCCATGTCGCCGGAGGACTGGCTGGTTATACATATGGTGTGCTTTGGCTGGGCGATCGTAAGCAGGAAATCAGCGAGGAACTGGCTGACGAAATCGAAGCAATGCGTATCCAGCAACGTCATGGTAAAACCAGGGCCGAGGCTCATCGTTATAAAAAGGCGACCGATCCTCTGATCGCCGAGCGGGAGCGGCAGCGTGACTACGACAAGTTCATGAGCCAGATTTACCAGATGGTCAAGACCCACCGCGATAGCGAGGCGGTGCTGCAGCTTTTGAGTCGCTACGATCTGCAATCTCCGTTTACCGAGATTGAACCGGTGTTCGAGCGGGCTTTCGAATGGGGTCCATCGCGCGGCCTGGCCTGCCTGGGGAGATTACTGATTCAGATACTGGATCGGGAAAATCGACATGGCCGCGCGTTGTATTACATCGAACGCTGCCAGTCTTTGAGCCCGCAATTTATTCTGCCGGATGTGTCGCGAACCCTGTTCTATGCACAAATGGCGCTTGATACCGGTAAACCGATAGTTGCTAAAAACCTGGTGGACAATTCTGCAAAGCGTTATGGTGCGCTGGTCAATACCCAGCAGTTTAATCACCTGTTGCAGTTAGCGCAGAAGTAGGGCTATGTTCCGGATTAATTGTGTCGCGTCAGGCTGACCTGGATTTCATCAGACTGGGCGTCGAAACGGTGTGCCAGATCGTGATTGTTGAAACCGTCCGCGTATACCGACAACTGGTGTTCACCGCCGCCAACATTGCTAAATGCGAATCTTCCGGCGCGGTCGGTGCTTTGCGAGCGGTAGGAAGAATACTCGATCGAACCGTCCCGCGTTATCGCAGTCATGGTCACCATTGCCTTTGCCACCCCGATTCCATTTTCATCGCTGACCCAGCCCGACAGATAGTGCCCCCCCTTGTCGACGATTAACACCAGGTTGCGATATTCGTCGTTGGTCAGGGTCAGGCCTGAGATCTTGAAATACTCGGCGCCGCTGCTGGCGAGGCGGGAAGTAAGGCTGATTGCGCCGAGTGGGAAATCCTTGAGTGAAAAAAAGCCGGAGGCGTCGCTGACGATCTTCCTGCGGTGAACCCCGGTGGTGACATTGCTAACCTGGAGTTCGAAATTGGGTATCGGTGCCGCTTCAGAATTCAGGATCATGCCATCTATGTCGACCAACTTGAGTGAATTCAGCACGATGTTGATCTGCTCCGCATTAGGACTGACGACGAAGTCGCTATCCTGATAGCCTTGATACTCGGGCGCCGGTTTTACCGATAATCTGTATCTCTCACCCGCGCCAACGCCTTCCAGGCTAAAGTTGCCATACGCATCGGTAAATACAGTCAGGTAAAAGTTATCCCCGTCGCCGGTTTCCAGGGCAGTGAGTTCGACCCGTACCGCTTCCAGCGCGACCCCGGCATCGTTACCCACCCAGCCTGATAGCCTGACCGAGTCAGGGTTATCGTCGAGCACGAGATTAAGTTCAACGACTGGTTTCTGCTGTAGTTGCGTTTTGTCCGGTTTGACACGTTTGCCGCTGAATCCGTGGCGTAAGAAGTGCAGCGCCGGAGCGCGATGCCTGGGCATATCGAGCAATAACCGGTAGTATCCGCTGGCGTCGCTGCGGGTGTTGAAAAAGTAGCGTTCTTCGGTAATCAACACGCCCTTGATCGGTTGTTGCTGCTGATCCACCACGCGTCCGAAAATTTCGATTAGTCTCGAACCGGTCTGATCTCTGCTTTGTTGCTGGAGGATAACAGCGCGCGGTGATGATCCGGACAGGTCTACAGCAGATGGCGCAGGTTCATTTTTATCGATCCCCACTGCGTCAGGTGGAGACTGGATCGATAGTTCAGCCAGTGCCGGCTCGCGTAACAACCGGGTTGCGATCAGCAGGTACAGCACAAGCGCAAGCAATGTGATTACTGCGATCGATATGATGAGCCGTTTAAAAGTCATTGAACTAACGGGTTATTGTGAATCACCCCCTGCAAACCTTAGCATGGGGCTGGATATTGCGGTAGAAAATGATAACGTTTCACAATGGTCAGCAGGCATGATGAATTTCTCATCGCAAAATATAACCGGAGGAACGAGCAATGACGCAACCGGTCGAATACGGTAACGGCGACGCGACTTACCAGGCGGCGGGACAGCAAATCGGGATTCGCAAGCTGGTCGATTGTTTTTTCGACATCATGGCCAGCGACCCGAAATTCGG
>CAWCBX010000017.1:0-26110 GCA_963793595.1 uncultured Gammaproteobacteria bacterium
CGAGCGTGCACAGGACACCGTCGAGATGATCAAGATCATCGCCGGCGAGAATTACATCGATGCGGAAAGCGGGCGGCCACGCACCTACGCGACCAGCCTGATCAATGCCAACTCGCCAATGACCTTTGACGATACCATGCTCGGTGCCGCCAAGGTTTACGCCGAAAACAACCAGGCAACGATTGTTACACCATTTATTCTTGCCGGCGCGATGTCACCGGTTACCGTCGCCGGTACCGCGGCACAGTCGCTCGCCGAAGCGCTCGCCGGAATGACTTTCGTGCAACTGGTCAATCCCGGTGCGCCGGTTATTTTCGGCAGCTTCGCCAGTTCGATGTCGATGCAGTCGGGCGCACCGACCTTCGGTACGCCGGAACCAGCCCTGGTGCTCTATGTCATGGCCGCACTGGCACGTCGACTCGGGGTACCGTTTCGTTCCGGCGGCGGGCTTTGTGGTTCCAAGCTGCCCGATGCCCAGGCAGCCTACGAAGCCGCCAGTACGCTGTATCCGGCAGTCATGGCTGGAGTCAACTTCGTCTTGCACACCGCCGGCTGGATGGAAGGTGGCTTATCGATGGGCTATGAGAAATTCATCATGGACGCCGACCAGGCGGCGATGATGGAAATCCTTATGGGCGGGGTTGACCTGTCCGAAAACGGCCAGGCGATGGACGCGATTCGTGAAGTCGGTCCCGGGGTTCATTTTCTAGGCTGCAACCATACACAGCAAAATTTCAAGACCGCGTTTTACCGCTCGCCGATTACCGACAATAACAGCTTCGAGCAATGGCAGTCGGAAGGTAGCCTCGATCATGCGCAGCGTTGCAATGCCCGCTTCAAGAAACTGCTCGCTGAGTACGAAGCACCGCCGCTCGACCCGGCCATCGACGAAGCCCTGCTGGCGTACATCAAACAACGCAAAGACTCGATGCCCGATTCGATGGTCTAGACCATCTGGGCCTCTCTCCTCGAGGGGTCAGAGCACGGTTTTCGGTGCTTTCCGAGCGAAGCTTGAAATGTATGACGAAAAGCGTGGTCTGACCCCGACGGTTCAGGTTTGGGAAAGTCGGGGTCAGACCAGGAATTTCGCCAACCATTTCCCTGCTGCCTCGATAGCACCGAAAATTTTGCTCTGACCCCCACGAAGTCACCCTAAAGTCGCCACCAGTAACACGCAAAAAATATCGTGCAATGGGCCGGTTTAGCGACTAGTATTTTGCGCGATTGATCAAATTATGATCAGGTCCTTACCGCGCTTCACTACAATCAGACTTATGAGTGACGAAAAAGCCGCAGCAATAACCGAGCATTTTGGTTTTTTGCAAGTTCCCAATTATTCGATGATAGCGTTTTCCTCCGCAATCGAACCATTGCGTATGGCGAATCGCGATGCCGGCAAGGAACTTTATCGCTGGAGCGTTTATACCATCGACGGGTTACCGGAAAAGGCCAGTAACGGACTTGAAATTACCCCCGACGGCAGCATCGAAAACGCGACCGATATTTCTATTTTGTTCGTCTGTGGTGGCTCTGATATCGCCGACACCTGGTCCAGGCCTTTACAGTTCGCGTTACGCCGTATCGCTAAACGTAATAATGTGAAACTCGGGGCACTGTGCACCGGCAGTTATCTGCTCGCGCGGGCGGGTTTACTCGACGGCTATAAATGTACGATTCACTGGGAAAATATCGCCAGCCTGCGGGAAGAGTTTCCAGAGGTACAGGTATCCGATGACCTGTTTCTGTTTGACCGGGATCGCATTACCTGTGCCGGCGGGCAGGCATCAATGGACATGATGCTGCAACTGATAAACGATCGTCACGGCAATAAACTGGTTACCCACATATCCGAGCAATTCATGTGCGAACGCATCCGCAGCTCGGATGATCGACAACGCATACCACTGCACCTGGCACTGGGATCGAATCAGCCCAAACTGACCGAGGCGGTCACCTTGATGGAAGCGAATATCGAGGAGCCGATCAGCCTCGATGAACTATCCAGCTATGTTGGCATCTCCAGGCGCCAGCTCGAGCGCCTGTTTCAAAAACATTTGAATTGTGTGCCCACCCGTTATTATCTGAATTTGCGTCTCAATCGCGCACGCCTGCTGCTGCTACAGACGAGTAAATCGATCGTTGATATCGCGCTCGCATGTGGTTTTATCTCGGCGCCGCATTTCAGTAAATGCTACCGTGATTTATTCGGTCTGCCGCCACGCGACGAGCGCCGCAAACTGCAGTTGAAGTCTGCTGCCCAGGACGAGGCTGATCTCGCGAGTTAGGCGCGACCGCGGCGGCGGCGCGAGCGTCGCTTGCGATCCTCGGCAGCGCTACCTTCGATCGCCGGTTTCGGCGCCGGCAGGGTCACCACTTTGGAAAGTTCCTCGTAGCTATCGGTCTTATGCGGCAGCGCCATCGCCTCGATGAAATATTCCTGAAAACTCGGCTCGATCGCGGTTTCGATCTTTTCAACCTTGGGCAGAATTTCGCCTATTTCGAGTCGCGACGGAAAATTCAATAAGGCGATACGCGCTCCGGTTCCGGCGGCATTACCGACCGAACCGACGTTGTCGAGGTTACAGTCCGGAATAAGCCCCAGTACCATTGCGTATTTAACATCGATATGGCTACCAAACGCACCGGCTAAACCGATGCGATCAACTTTTTCGATGCCCATACGATCGATCAACAGGCGGGTGCCGGCGTGCAACGCGGCCTTCGCCAGCTGAATCGCGCGCACATCGTTTTGCGTTATGCGTATCGAACGCTCACCTTCCTGCAACACATAGGCAAAGGTGCGGCCATCCTGAACAATGCGGTCGCTATCCTTGCCTGCAACCGGTCCGATGACCCCATCCTGGTCGATGATGCTGGCGAGAAACATTTCCGCAACTACTTCGATTATTCCAGAACCGCAAATTCCGCTAACCCCGATACGCGCACTTTTCTCTGCAAAGTCGGGAGCGTCGGACCAGGCTTCGCAACCGATCACTCGAAAGCGGGGTTGCAGTGTTTCGGGGTCGATGCGGACGCGTTCGATTGCGCCGGGAGCAGCCCGCTGCCCGGAGGTTATCTGCGCGCCCTCGAAGGCGGGCCCGGTCGGGCTCGATGCCGCCAGCAGACGGTTGCGATTGCCCAGCACGATTTCGGCATTGGTACCAACGTCTACCAGGAGTACGTACTCCTCCGACAGGTCCGGGCGTTCCGACAGAATCACCCCGGCGGTATCGGCGCCGATATGCCCGGCAATACAGGGTAGCGTGCAGATACGCGCTTCCGGATGCAACTGGATATCGATATCCGCAGCACGCAAAACCTGGGCTTGATCGGTGGTCAACGTGAACGGGGCAGTGCCCAGGGGGGTCGGATCGATACCAAGAAACAGGTGATGCATGATTGGATTGGCGACTACCGTCATATCGAGAATGTCTTCGACCTGGATTCCAGCCGACTTAGCCGCGCGTTTGGCAAGCTGGTTGAAAGCGTCGCGCACCACCTCGGTCATCGCGATATCGCCGCCATCATTCATCATCACGTATGAGACACGACTCATTAAATCCTCGCCAAACCGAATTTGCGGGTTCATGGTGTCGGCGGTGGCGACGATTTCACCGGTGTCCAGGTTACACAGTTGCGCCGCGATGGTGGTCGAACCGAGATCAACCGCGAGTCCATAAACTTCCTTCTTCACGCCCGGCCAGACAGCGATGATCTGCTGGAACTGGTATACCGCCACCGTGATCTGACGTCCGGCCCTGGCCAGTGCCGGTTGTAGCAGTCGCAGCTGTGAGAGATCGCAATCCATGATCGGCAGTTCGTGTTCACTCGCGAGCGCCTGTTGCAAACGGCGCTTGTCGGAAATCGGCGCATGCATGTCGGGTTCGGGCAAGGTCACCGTGTACAGGCGCAAGGCCGGCAGAACCTGTATATCGTAGGCTGTTACCGCCTTGGCGATATGCTGTTTGTGCTGCTGGCTTTCCTCGGGAACATCGACCACCAGGTCACCCAGGATACGGGCGTTGCAACCCAGGCGACGGCCTCCCTTGAGACGTTTCCTGGACTGATGGTGCAGTTCGGTCTCGGTCAGCGGGGACAGGTGGTCGGCGCGAGAAATTATTCCATGCTTGGCAAATTCACCTTCCTGGGGCAATACCTGGCACTTGCGGCATTTGCCCTGCCCGCCACATATCGATTCCAGGTCGACCCCGAGTCGCTGTGCCGCCTGTAGCACGCTGGTCCCGACCGGAACCTGGCCGCGCAAACCCGAGGGCATGAACAGTACGCTGACTTCTTCTTCCATCGTAATTAGACCGGGTTGCAGATCGCAGTTCTAAGCTGCCGGACGACGACGGCGACCGGCACCCCGGCGACCAGTGCCGCGACCGCTGCCTTCGGGGGCTGGTTCACGGAATTGCTTGATCCAGCGCGTGCAATCCGGATCTTTACCCAGCATGACATCGGCACCGAGACTCGCGGCAACGACTTCAGCATGCAGGGGGTTGGTAATCGCCGAGGTCATGCCTGCCTGGATCGCCATGCTGATGAACGCACCGTTGAAGCCATTACGATTTGGCAGGCCGAAACTGACATTGGACGCGCCGCAGGTGGTATTGACCTTGAGCTCGGTGCGCAAGCGGTGGATTAACTTGAGCACTTCGCGTCCGGCGGAATTGATAGCGCCGATCGGCATTACCAGCGGATCGACAACGACGTCACAGGCCGGAATACCATAATCCGCGGCGCGTTCGACGATTTTTTTGGCGACCTTGTAACGCTCATCGATATCTTCCGAGATTCCGGTTTCATCGTTTGATATCGCAACCACCGCGGCGCCGTGCTTTTTGACCAGCGGCAAAACCCGATCCAGGCTCTCGTCTTCGCCCGTAACCGAGTTAACCAGTGCCTTGCCCTGGTACACTGCCAGTCCAGCTTCGAGGGCGTCGATGATCGACGAGTCGATACTCAACGGCACATCGGTAAGGCTTTGCACCAGCTGGATTGATTCGGCCAGGATGCGCGGCTCGTCAGCCAGCGGGATACCGGCGTTGACATCCAGCATATGCGCGCCCGCCTCGACCTGTGCGAGGGCATCGCTTTGCACGCGGCTATAGTCGCCTACCTTCATTTCCTCGGCCATAATTTTACGGCCAGTGGGATTGATACGTTCACCGATAAGCACGAAGGGTCGCTCGAAGCCGATGACTAACTCTTTGGTAGCTGAACTGACAACCGTTTCGGTCATTGTTATTTCCTCTAAAAATACACTTACTAAATCTGAAACCAATCCACGCCGACAGATCAGGCTGAATTGGACTGAAGCTCACAACCCGGATACCACGGAACCCGTCCGTCGAGTACCCCCGATTGTTGAATTATTTCGCCGACCGCCTCTTCCTGGCGATATGCCATTACGTGCACGCCGCTAACACCTTCGATTTCCCTGATCTGCTGAATCAGTTCAACACAGATTTTGCGCCCTTCCTGCTTCGGCTCTTTGGCAGTCTCGAGACGCTTGATGATCGCGTCAGGGATATGGATTCCAGGTACATTGTTACGAATCCATAGCGCGGTGCGCGCCGAGGCCAGCGGCCCGACGCCGGGGATGATGAAACATTGCTCGAGTAATCCGAGATCGCGTGACCTGGCCATGAATACACGCAGGTGTTCAATATCGAAAACATACTGTGTCTGGATAAACTGGGCGCCCGCGGCAATTTTCTTGGCCAGTCGGTGGGGTCGATAATCGAACGGCGGTGCGCTCGGATTCTCCGCGGCGCCGAGAAACATCTGTGGCGGCGTGGTAATCGGCCTGCCACTCAGGAAGCGCGATTCATCGCGCATGACGCGGATGGTTTCGAGCAGTGACATGCTGTCGAGATCGAACACCGGCTTGGCTTCGGGATGATCGCCCACCTGAACACCGTCGCCACTCAGGCACAGTACATTGGAGACCCCCATCGCGGCGGCGCCGAGCACGTCACCCTGGATAGCAATCCGGTTTTTATCGCGGCAGGAAATCTGTAACACCGGCGAGTAACCTATGTTGGTGAGTAGCGCACACATCGCAACGCTGGACATGTGGCAGTGCGCACCCGAACCATCGGTAGCGTTCATACCATCGACATAACCATCGAATAGCTGCGCGCGTTCATATACGTCCTCGGCCAGGGCCGAATCGGGTGGCGCCAGTTCCGCGGTAACCGCAAACTTGCCCGAGCGCAATACCCGCTCGAGACGACCAGTAGATGAATGACCTTCCAGCTGCGGCAACGGGCTTGCCGGATTATGCTCGGAAGTTGCCATCATTGGTCAGCCTCGTTATCGCGCGCAGTAAAATCCTCGCGTACTACACGCAACCAGGATGAGCTGTTCTTGAGTAAATGATTGACTGGAATCTGAACCTGGTGGATTGCCTGGTCATCGCGCATTTGCTGACTTCCACGCCAGGCTTCTACCCAGACACAACGCATTTCGGGTATGACTTCGCAATGGCCATTCAGACGCACCCCGCCGCAGGGTCCATTGCGTATCGATTTCGGGCAATTCATCGGACAGGACATGCCGGTTGAACTGAGCGCGCATTTACCACACATCTGGCAATCGAACATCAATCCCTTGATCGCCTTTTCAACTATGCGAACCGGTTTTTCCAGACGCCCATAACCAAGCTTCTGGAACAACGGATGCAACTTGATCAGCATCGGTTCGAAGTTATGGTAAAGCCCTTCGAGCTTGCGCGAATGAGTCACCGACCATTGACGAATTTTATTCACTAATCACTCCAATCAGGCGCCTGAGTCGCGGGTTTCGTCAACACCGCTGGCTCGAATTAATGTTTCCAGAACTTCTTCCGTATAGCGTTCTTCCAGCTGCTGCACGAGCTGCCTGGCCTGCAACCCGACATCACCAGCAAAAGGCTGGGTAACGTCATGCCAGGGCTCAAACAATGCATCCTGCTGCTTTTTCCTGAGACGATATCCGGCCCGCTCGATCGCCTTCATAAAGCGCGCCGACAGGCGTATGCGCGTGCTGCGCCCGCCTTTGCGTATCACCACCTGGCCGGGAATGTCACGCCAGTAGACAATTTTCAGTTGCGCCACAATGCCTCCTGCATGGCTGCATCCAGCTCCGGCACCATTTCGCCCATACCGGTGAATTTCCGCTCGAAGCGCAGACCGAGTTGAGCGGCTGCGGCGCTTGCCATTGCGGTTAATTCGTCGGACTCGGTTTGCGCGAGGTAAA
Source organism: uncultured Gammaproteobacteria bacterium (assembly GCA_963793595.1). Taxonomy (GTDB): domain Bacteria; phylum Pseudomonadota; class Gammaproteobacteria. The sequence goes on from CAWCBX010000017.1 coordinate 7,246, forward strand.
CCAGGCGTGTGTAATTGCCGAAATACATTTCCATCAATTCGGGATGCCGATCGATGCCGAGTATCTCGATCACCAGGCGCTGGAAATGCTGGGTCAGAAAATCGGTCAGGTAGAACGTGCCCGGCTCTTCTTCCTGCATTTGCTGGTAGGTTTCCCGCCCTGCCAGGAAATCGTAGCAATGTGCCCCGGGCAGCCGCTTCACGCCGCGTTCCTCGAGTACGCGATCAAGCGCACCGGCGGTACCACAGTCACCGTAAGCAACGAAAATATGTTCGTAGCTGCTCAGCTGCCTGATCGATCTTTTCCGCCACCGCGGCCGCAATTTTTTCCGGGCGGGCATGCAGATCGGCGGTAATGGCCTGCAGATCCATTTGCAACCATTGTCCGAGTTTTTTTATCTCATTGACTTCGCGCGCAATCGCAGCACAGGTGATCACCAGTATCGGGGCTGATTTTTCCATTTTGCATTAGCACCCTGGCAACCGGGCTTCGACCAGCTAACCGGCACGCATTTCGGCGACAAGTTGCTTGGCCGTATCAGCAGCAACCGCAGCGTCGCGGCAATAGGCATTGGCGCCGATTGCTTCGCCAAACTCCTGGTTCAGGGGCGCGCCACCGACCAGGATGATGTAGTCATCACGGATACCCTGTTCCTTCATGGTGTCGATGACGACCTTCATATAGGGCATGGTGGTGGTTAACAACGCCGACATGCCGAGAATTTCAGGCTTGTGTTCTTCAAGCGCGGCAAGGAAATCTTCCACCGGGGTGTTGATACCAAGATCGACAACCTCGAATCCGGCACCTTCCATCATCATGCAGACCAGGTTTTTACCGATGTCATGAATGTCACCCTTGACCGTGCCGATTACCATCTTGCCCGCGGTGGGTTCGTCCGATTGCGACAACAGGGGCTTGAGCAGGGCCATGCCGGCTTTCATCGAATTGGCGGACATTAATACTTCGGGCACGAACAATATGCCATCGCGGAAATCGATACCGACAATAGTCATACCGGCTACCAGGGCCTCGTTCAATACCTTGTTGGCATCCCAGCCACGGTCCAGCAAAATCTGGGTGCCCTCGGCGACTTCTTCTTTGAGACCGTTGTACAAATCGTCGTGCATTTGTTCGACGAGTTCGTCATCCGGCAAAGTGCTCAGATCCAGATCGTCTTCATCGTCGTAGTCATCATCGTTGTCAGTCATTACATAAAATCCTCACGCAATCGACAGCCGCCCGGACAGGCAACCGTGATACAGCAGAATAGGTTTTAACGGCGGCTGGGTCTGACGTTACAGCGACTTCGCATTGCCTTAACGCGACACCGCCGAAAGCAGCGATATTATTGATTAATAATCGGTTTTCCGTACCCAGGGCACCGGCTGGTGTCATGCCGGGTGCATTTCACCCTGCGTCTGATCACCGATGTAAACCCGATAATTGCCGAGTCTTTTTTCCATAATGAAGCGTTCCAGCATTGCGATGATCGTAGCCTCACTGATTTCTTCCCAGGTTATGTTGTCAAACTCGTAAAAGTGCAGCGCCCTGGTTTCAACCGCATCATCTACCGATAACAATTCACCCAGGTAATAAATAAAGCGTTGTGAATTTTCATGGTAAGCCGCGTAAATGAAAGGCAAATCGACTTCAATCCCGGCGGAGGCGAGCTTACCCAGCAGGCTATCAGGGGTTCCGGCGTCACCGACAATATTCGAAGTCGGCAGCAGCAACTGACCATTCTCGGGATTGCGCTCCAGCAAAATCCTGCCGTTCGATTCAATGATCGCGCTGACCTTGAGACTGCCCGGGGACGCGATCAGCTGCAGCATACTCGGCGTCAGTCCAAATGAGACATAGGCTCCGCGGCAGAAACCAAGCGGCGCATGCGTGTTGTAGCTGTATTGCATTACCCTGCCGAGCAGAATGATATGATCGCCCGCATCAACCTGTTCAAAATGTTCGCAGTCAAACCAGGCGACCACGTCATCGAGAATCGGGGAACCGGTCACCGCTGCAGACCAGCCCTGGTTGGCAAATTTATCAGTTCCGGCCGCGGCAAATCGATTGGATAAATCGCGCTGGTCACGCGCCAGTATATTGACCGCGAATCCGCGTGACCCGGTAAATGCGTCACAGCCAAAAGCCGACTTTGCAATATTGACCAGCAGCAGCGGCGGATCAATGGAGACCGAGGTAAAGGAGTTGGCGGTGAAACCGCAGGGATTGCCACCTGCATCCAGCGTCGTAACGATGGTTACACCGGTGGCGAAATTGCCGAAGGCGCGACGCAAATCGCGCGCATCGAATTCGACTTCATTGCTAGCAGTCATGCACAAAAATCCGGGTTAATAGATTAACGATTCCATTTCCCGGGTTTGTTCGAGCATCTCGGACACACCACCATCGCTATAAATAGCGCCAGCCTGGTCGAGATATTTCTTTGCCCTGTCCATCGCGAAATTGGAATTATAAAGTACCGCGATGATATCGCCCTGGCGCTGAAACATCGAGCGATCACTGGTACTGGCGAGGGTCTCGCTGGATTTTATTCTGAACTCCCAGGCGCGCTCGAGCTGTCCATTGCGCAGGTAATGGTGGTAGAGCATCTGGTAGTCTCGTGCCTGCGAGGTTCTTACCAGGTCATTTTGATGTTCCTTGAACAGGCCCTGAATTTCGCGCTCGATTTCAGCCATGTCGGTATTACTGAAAAAACTTCGTTCCAGGCCATCAATAAGGCGACGAACGTGATTCATTTGACCCGTGGAAGCAAACAACCTGGCCGCCTCGATGCGCGCCTGTTGCGCCTGGTAGTCATCGTGTACCTGTTCGTGCAACGAGGCGAGCGCCTCCCAGGCATCCGCAGCGGCACCATAGCGTCGAATTTCCAGGTTATCGTGAATCACGGATTGCAGCTTTTCGTTCACACCCTGGTAATACCCGCGCGCTATCGAATTGCGCGCCTGCCACAGCTCGTCCCAGGTATTGGATGCCTGTCGCGCCAGTTCGCGCCCGCGGATATTCAATTGCCCCAGTAACTGGTAACTGCGCGCGGTCGCCATCACGTTATCGCTCGACATCGCCAGGTAAAGCGCTTCCTGTAGATACACCTCCGCGCTTGCCAGCTCTTGCTGATTGATGGCGACTTCACCGAGTAAAAGCAGGGTAGCGCCAAGCCGGGTCTGGTCATCCTGCAACACGGCCGCAGCGGCTATTTCGAGTAACTGGGTACGCGCCTGCTGATATTTGCCCTGGTGCAACAATTCACGGATCAGCCGATCGCGGCGGGCATCATCGAGTTCGAGTCGCTCGAGCTCGCCATCGATATCAAACTCGGTTTCGATACCTGGACGTTGCCAGAAATCGTTATACACCGACGCACCTTCAGCCGGCTCGATACCGTTATCAGCCGCATCATCGCGTAACAGGAAATAATGCACCGCAAACATGAGTGCGAGCACCGGTATCGTGGTGATCGCATGGTCCGGAATGTAACGCCTGAAATTCATCGTAGCAGCAATATTACGCCGCTTAACGATCATTGCAAACCGACGCTTCCATTCGATATTCGGCTTGTTAAGATAAGCGGATGCAAGAATTTAACCTGGATCCCGAGGTCATCGCGTTTATCGACAGGTACATCGAGGTTTCGAGCCTGTCGACTGCCACCAGCGTCGCCCGGCAACGTATCGACTATGAAGCCATGGTCACGCATTTTCGCTACCCGCATCCGGCAGGAATCGGCGTTCACGATGAGACGATCACAGGCCGCCACGGCCCTGTTCCACTGCGCCATTACCGTTACCAGCAGGGCAACGCCGCTGCCCTGGTCATGTTTATTCACGGTGGCGGTTTTATCCTCGGCAGCCTCGACTCGCATGACGATATTTGCGCGGAGCTGTGTGCAAATACCGGCTTCGACCTGGTTTCGGTCGACTATCGCCTGTCACCGGAACATTTTCACCCGACCCACCTGGACGATGTCGAAGACGCCTTCGATGCCTGCCGACACCAGCGCACGATTCTGGTCGGTGCGTCAGCCGGCGGGACACTGGCAGCGGCGCTATGTCACCGCCTGGGATCGAGCCCGCATAAACCGGCTGGCCAGGTACTGATTTACCCCGGCCTCGGCGGTGATTGTTTTGATCTCGATTCTTACCGGGTTAACGCCACTGCACCATTGCTGACCAGCGACGACATCATGTTTTACCGTGGCACGAGATGCGCAGACGACGAATTGCCGACCAGGGATCCCGAGTTCTATCCGTTGGTGGCAGATGATTTCAGCGCAACTCCGCCAACAATCGCAATTTCCGCCGATGTCGATCCACTGCGTGATGACGCCAGGCTTTACGTTGAAAAATTACAGCAGGCCGGAGTAAAGGCCGAGTGGATCAACGAGCCGGGCCTGGTGCACGACTACCTGCGCGCGCGACACGTCAGCGCTACCGCCAACGCAGGCCTTCGCCCGCATCTGCAAGGCCATCAATACCCTCGCCGGGGCCTGGCAGGAACCAGCCTAATTCCAGTGCCTGCCGCGGGTAAGCGGCAATTGTCGGCCCAAAATCGACTCTTTAGATGAGTAACAATGATTAACTCCAGAACCTGTCATCCCGCGGCTTGACCGCCGGAATGACAAGAACTGGCCGAAGATTGTCTCTTTTAGGCACCAACCAGAAAATCTGAAAATCACTCCAAAGTTGACGCCGAGAAAATTACGGTGAGCTTCCGAGTTCGACCCATCTCAGACCTGGAAACCATCTAGTAACAAAGTCATTCCCGCGAAAGCGGGAATCTTAGAACGCGCCGCAATTGCAAGATCCCCGCTTTCGCGGGAATGACATACCTTTCTTTCAGATGGTCCGCTATTGGTCGAAGGTCGTCTCTGAACTCTACATTTTCAGCGTCTGCAATGGAGAAAACAGATCCTCAAATTCGATACATCGGCCGTCGATAAGCGACCCACTGCGCCCACTTGCGCCCCAAGTGTCGTTGACCCGATGCATCGGGTCAAGCCGCGGTATGACAATAAGTCGTGCAGCGAGTCAGATATCGCTCTGCATGGCGTCGACGTACATTTGCTGAAAATGATGCACCGCGTGTTCGGAGAGTTCACTGCGCTCCGGGTCAACCACGAAGCGTCCCTGGTTGTAGCCCTTCGACTGTAAACCGCGGTAAACGCTTTCACACAGGCTCACATCTTCGGGTTGTAAAACATCGCGCTGGTAATCCATCGCGTCGCGCTGCTGCTGACTGGGCTCGGGATTCGGCAGGTACCAGTCCTGGTGCTCGATAGTACGCCCCGCCCCGTTCGGGATAATCTGCAGCGTCGATATATTCGGTTCCCCGGGATAAATCCATATCGTCAGGTTAGGCCATAAAAACCAGCCCGCATAACCAAAATCGACCTCGCCTTTTTCGAACTGGTAGGCGCTGCTTTCGGTGGTCGCCACCGCGTTCGAAATATGGCTCGAATATATTCCGTTTACCTTCGAACTATAGCTATCCATATCGACCAGGTTGACGAAGTCCTTGTGGGCGGGATGGCAGTGATAGCATTCGAGGAAATTGTCGACCATGATTTTCCAGTTACTGGCGACATCATAGTCGTCGCGCTGTGCAAATTTCACCTCATCGACGCGGGGACAGAATTCACGTATTTCCGTTTCGAGATCCGCGGCCTGCACTTTCAATGACTCGGCTGCGGGATCGAGATTGACGAACACGAGTCCACAGAATACTTCTACCTGTACCGACTTCAACGAAAATTTGCACTTGTCGAAATCGACCATCTTTTCGGTATTGCGCGCCGCCTTGAGTTCGCCGTCGAACCCATATGACCAGGCATGATAGGGGCAGGTGATGGTGCGCACTTTACCGCTACCAAAAAGCAGTTCATGACCACGATGCTGGCAGACGTTGTAATAGGCGTTCAATTCACCACTCTTGTCACGAATGACGATGATATTTTGATCACATACCTGCACGGTCAGGTAACAACCCGCTTCGGCCAGTTGACTCTGGTGTCCGGCATACCACCAGTTACGGTAAAAAATAGCTTCCTTCTCCTGCTGCAAAATATCGGCATCCAGGTAGTAGCGCGCTGGGATCGTAAAGGAGCGCTCGGGATCTCGATCAAAAGGAGCATCATCGGTACGTTTTTGCAGGGCTACTACATTCATAGGTTTTCGACTCCGGAATATTGTTTTTTACTTTCTATAATTTAAACTAATGAAAATCGGGACTCAAACGCAAATTTATTATTAAAATAGATAATATTTACTTATAGATTATGCTGAAAACTCGCCTGCCACCGCTAGACCCACTGATTGCTTTTGAAGCAGCCGCACGCTTGCTGAGTTTCACCCGGGCCGGAGAAGAATTGCATTTATCGCAGGCAGCGATCAGCCAGCAAATTCGCAGTCTCGAACAAAGCCTGCAGGTAAAGCTGTTCACACGCTCGCATCGAGCCGTACAGTTGACCAACGAGGGACGCGAGTACCAGCATACCGTGGCGGCCATACTGAAGCAGTTAGCCGGCGCCACGATGGATATTCAAAATATCGAAATTGCCCAGCAGCTGGTGATTGGCTGCGACCAGTCATTCGCCACCCAATGGCTTAGCCCGAGAATCTCGCAACTGCGATTATTGATGCCCGAGGTTACCTTGCGCATCATCGCCTCCGATGATTACAGCGAAAGCCTGGGCAGCGAGGTCCAGGTAGCTGTTTTACACGGCGATGGTGTATGGCCCGGGTTTCATGCATTACGGCTTTTTGACGAAGAGGTGTTTCCGGTATGCAGTCCCGCTTTCGACCACGATCTCGCGCACCAGGACTGGGTGACATGGCTATTGCAGGCGCAGCTGATCGACCTCGCTGACAGCCACTGGAACTGGATGAACTGGCGCCTGTGGCTGGGCGGTAACGATATCGATCAGCCGTTGGCACATCGCAACCTGCAGATTAACAGCTATCCCCTGGTAATCGACGCGGCCTGTGCCGGCCAGGGAGTCGCTCTCGGTTGGCGTTACCTGGTCGACGACCTGATTACCCAGGGGCGGCTGCTGCGTCCCGTCGAACAGTCGTTGAAAACCGATTTCGGCTACTATTTTATCTGCCGCGACTATCTACAGGACGATATAAACGTGATTAGCCTGCGCAACTGGTTGATGCAACACTGGCATAGTTAACCACGGGGCAATATACGGGTGCAGGCGACAATCAATTTGCTGATTTATCACGCAACCCCTGTCATCCCGAAACCGCGACAATTACTTGCGGCGCGCCCATAGCCGACCGTAAAAGCATGTTCAGGCGTGCATTTGATTACTTTTATCAATCAGTTTCTTTACCTGCCCGCTCGATTTCTACGTGGTGAGGCAGAATAACGCCACCGGTACCCGAAAACAGTCCTTCCGGCCTGTCTCCGAAATAGGAATTTACAATTAGTCTTAAACCCGCCTGCTACTAGTATTAAAGATCCTATATGGAGAACTGCCATTTTAATGCGGGTCAACCAATTCAAGGATCGTGTCGACAAGTTATTGTCGCTCGGTGTGCGTGAACTATCGCTGACACTGGGTGTACTGGCGCGAATCGAAAATGACAACTACGAGATTGTAGCGGTGCAGTCAAACTCGGGCGCTTACGTGCCCAGTGAAAAATATGCCCTCGGTAACAGCTATAGTCGGCAAGTGTTTGAGCAGCAGCAAACCATAGCCGTAACCAGCCAGGAAAACTCGCCACTCAAGCTGCACCACCCCCTGTATCGCTCGTTACCACTCGAGTGTTATATCGGTGTGCCGATTTTGTTGCATGACAGGCCCTGGGGCTGCCTGGATTTCAGCAGCATGGCGCAGCGGGATGAACCCTTCAGCAAGCAGGATATCGAACTGGTTGAATCGCTGGCCAAAGAGGTAGCGCAGCTAATCGGCAACAGCTAACAACGGCTGCCGCCAATTAAATCGAGTAGTAATGCCCCATAATACCGGCGAAAACCACCGCACCGACCCAGTGATTATGCAGGAAGGCAGCAAAACAATGCGCGGGGACGCGATCGGCAATCAGGAACTGTTCATAGCCGAGTAATAACGCGGCGACTCCCAGCCCCAGATAATAAACGCCGGAAAATTGCAGGTCGATTCCGACCAGCACCAGGGCCAGCAGAAACAATAGCTGGAAGAGCGCAATCATGCCGCGATCGTAATCACCAAACAGGATCGCCGTCGACTTTACACCAAGCTTCAGATCATCTTCGCGGTCGACCATGCTGTAGATCGTATCGTAGGCGACCGCCCATAGCAGTGCGCCCACGAACAGCAACCAGCCCTGCTTGGGTATGGTTCCAGTTTGCGCCGCGAAAGCCATCGGAACCGCCCAGCCAAAAGCGGCACCCAGATGTACCTGGGGCAGGTAGTGGAAGCGTTTCATGTAGGGATAGCTGGCGGCGAGCACTATACCGACAAATGAAAGCTGAATGGTAAATCGGTTGAGGCTTAAAACCAGCAGAAAGGCGATCACGCCGAGCACCGCAAACACTGCCAGTGCTTCCTTTGGGGCTATCTTGCCGCTGGTTAACGGACGTTCCCGCGTACGTGCGACATGCAGGTCGATATCACGATCGGCGTAGTCGTTTATCGCACAACCCGCCGAACGCATCAGGAATACGCCGCAGACGAACACGAACAGGACCCAGCCATCGGGGGAGCCTTCCGCTGCGACCGCCAGCGCCCAGAGCGTAGGCCACAACAGCAAATATGCCCCGATCGGTTTTTCAAGGCGGATTAACCTGGCATAGAGGTCGAGTCTCGAGCCAGGCTCGGGAGGCAGCTTGGGGATTGCCAGGGCGGGAAGTTTCATCAAAAATCGATGCGCGTTGCGAAAAAATAGTTACTATACGCGTTTCTTTATCCAGGGCGAAACTATGATTCGCAGTTTCAAAGATACCAGCCCGATTATCGGCGCCAACACTTACATCGACGAATCCGCGGTCGTCATCGGGGATGTCGAGATTGGTGAAAATTGTTCGGTGTGGCCACTTACCGTGATTCGGGGAGATATCAACAGGATCCGTATTGGCGATAATACCAATATCCAGGATGGCAGCGTGTTGCATGTAACGCACCGTGGCGAATACAGCCCCGAGGGCGCAGAACTGCATATCGGTAACCAGGTTACCGTGGGTCACAAGGCCTTGTTACACGGTTGCCGCATCGGCAATCAATGCCTGATTGGCATGGGTTCCATTATTACCGACAACGCGGTGATCGAAGATCGGGTCATCATCGGCTCGGGTAGCCTGGTGCCGCCCGGCAAACGACTGGAATCCGGATACCTGTATCTCGGCAACCCGGCAAAGCAGAAGCGCCCACTGACCGAGCGTGAAATCGAATACCTGGGCTATGTCGCGGATCACTACATCCTGTTAACAGAACACTATTGAGGTTGAATCGATGAAGCGTTGGGAGTGCATTGTCTGCGGGTTTATTTATGATGAAGCCGAGGGCTGGCCCGAGGATGGTATCGCCGCCGGCACCCGTTGGGATGATGTCCCCGCCGACTGGACCTGCCCTGACTGCGGTATGGGTAAGGATGACTTCGAAATGATCGAGATGTGATCAGCCACTATCATCACCATCAGCGAAGACAAAAGCTTTAGCGCGTTTCCCACTGCTGCGCGATCTCACGCAAGCCGTTAAGCGCCAGATCGAGCGTTTCCTGTTGGCGCGAGACCTCGGGATACACCATGTATGCCGGGCGCTGCATAGTCGGTGCCGCCCCAACCAGAAACAGCTTGCCACTATCGATATAGGGTTGCGCCACGCGCAGTGGAAAATAACCCGAGCCACCATTTTGCAAAATATACTCGAGCCCGAGCGCACCGAGGCCAACCGCAACTGCGGGCGTATCCATGCCCGGGAAGACCTCGGCATGGCGTATGCGAAACTCCCTTCCCCAGTCGACGAAAACATAATCTTCGACCCAGCCGTCAATCATGTCGCGCTGATCGGTTGCCACCAGCACCAGGGATTCATCGAGCAGGTCTTCGATTACCAGGCCCGGGGTCCGGCGCGGGTTGTACATCACGCCGATGTCGAGCAAGCCGTCAGAGAGCTGGCGCATCAGGCTGGGTGAATAATCCGCCTCCACGTGGATCGCGACATCGTTGGCATTACGCCGCATCCAGGGTATCCACTTCAGAATCAGGCTATCCCAGAGACTGACCTGGGACCCCAGACCAATCCCGTGGCTGAAGTTTTCCGGCAGCGAAATCTGTTGCTGCGCCTGTTGCCAGAGGCGCTGAATATTGAGGGCATACTGGCGGAAATGCTGCCCTGCCGAGGTCAGTTCGACCCCGGCATGGCCACGCGTAAACAGAATGCGGCCGAAACGTTCTTCCATCGCCTTCACCCGCGCGCTGACGGTCGACTGAGTAACATTCAAATTCTCGGCGGCGCGATTAAAATTACCGCAATCGGAGATCTCCAGGAAAGTACGGATATGGTCGATTTTCACAGGCATCTCCAGATAAATAGGTATCGGTTAATCCGATCATACTATGCATAAAAATTCACTTTTCAAATAGTCTTTACCAGCTAGACTTATGCGCTCAATCAGGAATCGGCATTTCTATGGGCGCGACACTGCTATGAACGCCAGGGCACTGGTCTCCAAACTCGATACGAGCAACGGCGCGATGATCCTCGTGTTCGGTTTATTCCTGTTCTCGATCCAGGACATCATCATCAAGCATTTCAGCAGCAACTATTCCGTGCTGCAGATCGTCTTCGTGCGCGGCCTGATCGCGCTCGGGCTGTTGTTGCTGCTCTTCAAATTCATGCACGAAACAATTCCACTGGGATCGCGCCGACCCTGGTTAATGATTGCCAGGGGATTGCTCGGATTTGCTTCCTATACCTGCTACTACCTCGCGGTCGCCGCGATGCCCCTGGCGGAAGTCGTTGCGATTACCTTCACCATGCCGTTGTTCGTTACTGCGATGTCGGCACTGATACTCGGTGAAAAAGTCGGCCTTCGGCGCTGGACTGCCGTGGTAGTCGGATTTATCGGCGTGTTGATCATCTTGTCGCCGCAAGGAGAGTTTAATTCACTGGCGGTATCATTCGCCATGATCGCAGCCATCACCTACGCTTCGCAGACCATCATCACCCGCTTCCTCGGTAGCCACGATCACCCGCTAACTATCGCTTTCAACGCAATTTTTATCTTTACCTGTGCCAGCGGGATCCTGACCCTGTTAATGTTTAGTGGTGTAATCTCGATTTCATCCAGCCATCCCTCACTGGCTTTTTTTGGCCGGGACTGGGTCATGCCGGAACATCTTGATTTATTACTGATGGTGGCGATCGGTCTCATTGCCGCGATCGGATTTTACTGCCTGTCGCAGGCCTACTGTGTTTCCGAGGCGAGTGCCATCGCCCCGTTTGAATTTACCTACATTCTATGGGCGGTGATTTTCGGCTACCTGTTCTGGAACGAAACGCCGGGGCCAACGAGCATTGTCGGCATCGCAGTGCTGGTTTCCAGCAGTCTGTACATCTGGTATCGCGAGCGCCAGATACAGCGCAAGGAAACCGCTTTGCTACCGGTGCAGGCGGCAGAGCTGGCGCAGCAGGATTAGCCTTAACCCCATTGATAGGCGCTGGCGATAAATCCCGCCACCGGTTCCTGGAATACAGTCGTCGCGGCGCTCTGCCCGATGCCATAACAAACCTGTAGCGGCAATAAATGCTCCTCGCGCGGATGACAGTAACGCGCATGCGGCGCCAGCTCCCAGCTAACCAGCCGTGCCTCGCGTTCCGCTTCGCTGATACCCGGATCACTACAGGTCTGCGCCAGCCAGGTTTCGAATTCCTGGTTGCGTTGATCGATAGCATCATCACGCTTGCTCATCAACGCCTGCATATTGTGGAAGGAAAACCCGGAACCGAGGATGAGCAGGTTTTCGTTTTTGAGCCCGCCAAGCGCCCGGCCGATACGCACATGCTCGGCGGGGTCGAGGCTGGTCGACAGCGAGACCTGGATACAGGGGATATCGGCCTCGGGGTACATCATTATCAACGGCACGAACATGCCATGGTCGAAGCCGCGCTGATGGTCGAGCCTGGCATCGATTCCGTCAGCTTGCAACAAACCCTGCACGCGCCCGGCGAGCCCGGGGTGACCCGGCGCCGGGTACTCATATGCATAGGTTTCAGCGGGGAAACCGCTGTAATCGAACAGTAGCGGCGGAGACGCCGCCGCTGTAATCGAGATCACGGGTTCTTCCCAGTGGGCGCTGATAACAATGATCGCCTCTGGTCTGTCGATGGTATCGGGGAAGGCACGCAGGAAACGATTCATCGCGGCGTGACCGGGCTCATTCAATAATGGCAACGGTCCACCACCATGCGGAATAAAAATAATGGTAGCGTTGTTACTCATGCTGCAAACAGGCAGTTAACCGCCGCCTGAAGTTGCGCCCCGACTTCATCATTACTAACCATGCCCGAGTCCGAATTAAAGTTTTCCGCAAACATGGGCACCGAAACGCTGGCTTTAATTTGCCCGCCAAAGCGGGGGATCTGACTCAGCGCAAGATCGAGCACTGACTTGCCACCCCGACCGCCGGGCGAGGTTGCCAGCAACACCATCGGCTTATCCTGGTATACCTTCGGTTTTATGCGTGATGCCCAGTCGTAGATGTTCTTATAGGCAGCGCTGTAACAGCCATTGTGCTCGGCAAAGGCAATGATGATGCCGTCACTGTTATCGATTTTTTGCAAAAACGCATGCGCCAGATCGGGCTGTCCGAGTTGATCTTCACGATCGACGCTGAACAGCGGCAATTCATAGTCGTTCAGGTCGAGAATTTCGACCTCGACATCCGTAAGCAGGCCCGCGGCATAGCTGACCAGTTGCTTGTTGATCGAACGACTGCTGCTGCTGGCCGCAAAGGCGATGATTTTTTTACGCATGGACTAGGCCCTCATCAGGATAAGATTTTCACGGTTGATTAGTTCGGGATCATCCTGGTAACCGAGAATGTCAGGTATCTGGCTGCTCGCCTTACCGATAATCTGTTTGCACTCATCCGACGGGTAGTTGACCAGGCCACGCGCCACCTCACTGCCATCCGGCGCGAGGCAGGCGACCACTTCGCCGCGATTGAATACGCCGCTAACCGCCATCACCCCTATCGGCAGCAGGCTTGCGTTTTTATTCACCAGCACTTCGACGGCGCCTTCATCCAGGCTCAGCTCACCCGCACAGCGCATATGCCCCGCGAGCCATTGTTTGCGCGCGGCGAGATGGCCTTCGCTCGCTTCGAGAAAGCTACCCAGCGCCTCGCCCTGCACCAGGCGCGTAATCACGTTTTCCGTTTTGCCGGAAACAATGATCGTGTGCGTGCCCGAACGTGCGGCCAGCTGTGCCGCACTCACCTTGGTCTGCATGCCGCCACGGCCGAGATGACCACTACTGGGCCCCGCATATTTTTCCAGCAGCGGGTCAAGCGCATCGGCTCGTTGAATCAGTTTCGCGCCCGGATTGGCGGCCGGATTGGCGTCAAACAGACCTTCCTGGTCGGTCAATATAATCAGCAGGTCGGCTTCGATCAGGTTGGCGACCAGCGCACCGAGCGTGTCGTTATCGCCGAAGCGTATTTCCTCGTTGGCGACACTATCGTTTTCGTTGACCACCGGTACGGTGCCGAATTCAAGCAGGGTGCGTAGCGTGGTGCGCGCATTCAGGTAACGCCGCCGGTTGGATAAGTCGGCATGGGTCAGCAGTATTTGAGCACTGTTCAGACCATGCTTCTGAAAGCATGCTTCGTAAGCCTGTACCAGACCCATTTGCCCGACCGCGGCGGTAGCCTGCAACTCCGAGATACTACTCGGGCGAGATTTCAAACCGAGCCTGGTGATACCCTCGGCGATCGCGCCCGATGAAACCAGCACCACATCGACTCCCTGCTCCCGCAGATAAGCCATTTGCTCTGCCAGGGCGGTAATCATGGCGCGATCCAGTCCTTTGCCGCCAGCGGTGATCAGCGCGGAACCGATCTTGACGACTACCTTGCTATAAAGTTTCATCGCTTTCGAGGTAAGTCATAATGTCATGGCAGAGATGTTCTGTGCCCTGCCCGCTGATGGCACTGATTTCATACACCGGACCCTGCCAATCGAGACCAGTGGTAATTTCAGCACAAAGGTCCTCGCGCTCGTCGGCCGGTACCAGGTCAAGTTTGTTTAGTATCAGCCAGCGCGGCTTGCGATAAAGCGATTCATCATAGCGTTCCAGCTCACGCAGTATCTTGACAGCCGATTCGACCGCGCTATCCGCACTGGCGTCGGGCATGACATCGACTATATGCAGCAGCAGTCGGGTGCGTTGCAAGTGCTTCAGAAACTGAATGCCCAGCCCGACCCCGTCGGCAGCACCTTCGATCAAACCCGGGATGTCCGCGACCACAAAACTTCGATGCTTGCTGACGCTAACCACGCCAAGATTCGGGTGCAAGGTGGTGAAGGGATAATCGGCCACCTTGGGACGCGCAGCCGACACCGAGCGAATGAAGGTTGATTTGCCGGCATTGGGCATACCCAGCAAACCCACATCGGCGATGACCTTGAGTTCGAGTTTGAGATCAAACTGCTCACCGGCACTGCCTTTACTGCATTGCCGTGGCGCCCGGTTGGTCGAGCTTTTATAGCGCGTATTGCCCAGGCCATGAAACCCGCCCCGTGCAATCAGGACAGGCTCTTCCGGCGAGTCCACATCGGCGATTAATTCACCCTGGTCCAGCGTCGTTATGATCGTACCCAGGGGCACTTCGATAACAATATCTTCGCCCTTTGCGCCGGTACAGTTTTTACCCTGCCCGTTAGCACCCCGCTGGGCGACGAAACGACGCGTATGGCGAAAATCAGACAGGGTATTCAAATCAGTGGAACCGATCACATATACCGAGCCGCCATCACCGCCGTCGCCCCCATCGGGGCCACCCATGGGAATATACTTTTCGCGACGGAAGCTGACGATGCCGTTACCACCATTGCCAGCCTTGACGAAAATATTGGCTTCATCGATAAATTTCATCGCAGAATAATACCATCGGAAAATAAAAAAGCCCCGCGGTAGCGAGGCTTTATGAATTCGAACCAGGTAGCAACCTGAATCAGTTTACAACATCCACAAAGGTGCGATTGTGACGTCCCCTGACCTTGAATTCGACCTTGCCTTCAGCTTTGGCGTACAGGGTATGATCCTTGCCACAGCCGACATTATCGCCGGGATGAAACTTGGTACCGCGCTGACGTACCAGGATGTTACCCGGAATTACCACCTGACCACCAAATTTCTTCACGCCTAAACGTTTGGATTCGGAATCGCGTCCGTTGCGGGTACTGCCCGCCGCTTTCTTATGTGCCATTGTTCAGAACCTATGCCTTGATATCGGTAACTTCGATTTCAGTATAGCTTTGGCGATGACCTGCCTGGCTACGCGAATGCTTGCGGCGGCGGAATTTAATGATTTCCACCTTTTTACCACGACCATGAGCCATGATTTTGGCGGTCACGCTTGCTTTGTCGAGCGTCGGGGTTCCCACGGAGACCTTGTCACCGTCGGCAACCATCAACACATTATCGAGCTTGACGGTGGAACCTTCATCGCCGGCCAGCTTTTCTACGCGCAGGGTTTCACCCTTGGTTACCTTATACTGTTTTCCGCCTGTGGCGATGACAGCGTACATGTGTTACTCCGATGCAATACTGAAAAAGGGGCCGAATTCTAGCGGCTGGGGGGGTGCAGGTCAATGCCTATAACCGTTTGATTCCAAAAATTAACCACCATGCAAAGCGGGCGGCTGCATGCTCGTACGACAAAGGCCGACAAACTGCCCGAAATCGTCACCGGTAAACTTCTTATTAGTGGCAACCTACGGTCAGGAACTGACCCTCGTCACTTTGCTATCTTGATTGAGGTATACCTGAAGGCAGAGTTGGGCTAATGGCGATTTAAATGCTGTTTTACCGAGGCTTTACACAAGGCGCTACAGAACTCTTTTTCGTAACTCTTTGCCGGGTTTAAAGTGTGAAACATACTTGCCTGAAATACTAATTGACCCCGGTTCGTGGATTTCTTCCGCTTCGAGAACAGGTCGCAGCCCGATGTATACGCGAATCGTGGTGACCGGACTGTTGCCCGCCAAATCAAGCATCGCCGTTTAGGTCGATGATTTGCGCTGCCGTTAAATTATTGCAGGGCAGGTTCAATCGCCTGTCAGGCGAGTAGTACCGCGACGATACCGGTCAGAAAAATCCCGTCAAAAGTACCGGCGCCACCAATGGATGCCACCGGTGTGCCGATTTTCCGAATATCGTTAAGATGCAGAAGATCCGCCCCGATCAACACGCCCAGGGTACCGCAGATATAGGCCAGCGGTGCACTGCTATCGGGCGCGATTAGAATTGCTGTCAGGGCTGCTACAAACGGGGCGACGAATATAGGCATTCCGATCCCGATTCCACGAATAGGTCGGCTCGCGAGGTAGCAGATGGTCGTAACCAGCGCGATTGCGGGCAATAACTGGGATATCGGCAACTCATTGATACTCGCCAGGTAGATCGAAAACGAGATCGGAATCAGCGCGCCGCCTACATTTATCGCGATAATGGTTTTTCCGGTGAACGGCAGCGGCCGCCCGAATAGTAATCGATACAGTGATTGGGCCTCGTCTTGCGACGGGGCTTCCGCCGTTATCTGAAATAGCGGCAGGTTGATCGTGCTGCCCAGCAGCGTGCCGGCGAGCAACAGCATCGCCGAATGCGTTGATAGCCCCAACTTGTCGAGTGCCAGCGTAAATATTCCCATGTACAGGACGATGACCGCCAGCATGAAGACGAACAGTAGCAGTACAAACTGCAGCGGAGTAAAAGGCGGTCGCACGACCTGGGCTAGGTCAGGTATGGTGGCAGGTTAATGGCTTTTTCCCATCAGGCATTGATAACTTAATTCAGAATCTCGACGACCTGCGCTGGGGTTCCGGCCCAGCCCATCGCCGCGGCGTCCACCTCTGTAAGTGGATACACGATACAAGCGTCGTGCAGCGTGACGTAGGGTTTGCCGAGCGCCGCGTTCCACTGTTTGTGACGTTGTAAGCATTCATATTTTCAATTTATCGCACCAAACAACCAGGCAACTATATCAGAGTATTAAATTATTTACTTTTTACTCTCCGACTTAAACTGTGAAGAATATTTGCTTCGATTTGAATGGATCTCTAACGAATGCCCATCTGAATAATCGGTAAGCCAACTTTAGCTAAATTCAAAAGATTCCTAGAAAAACTATGCGAGTCCGTTCAGGGTCGTTTTTCACCGCTAACCCACCCAGTTTGAGCGTCAGTTTCCTCGTGAGTGGACCCTCTATGAATCCTGGAAGGAGACAATCTTCGGCGGTGACCTCAACCGGTCGACGCAATACATGCGTTAAATCTCTCTGCCGGTGTCTCGAACCCTAACGTCTTGCGGGGCCGATGGGTTCAACTGATCGACGCAACAATTAATTGATAACAGGTTTTCAGGTCATTTCCCTGATAATATCGACATCAATTAATGGGGGTGATATTTGTCTATGCGATACGGTAACTTACACTCATTACTAATCCTCATTCCCAATAATTCATACTAAAAAGTCGAAGACCTTTTCAATGGACTGTTAACTTTTAATACTAAGGAATAAATATGAGTACATACCCAAGAACGTTCTCGCATATCGGGATTTCCGTCCCAGATGTAGAGAAAGCAGCCAATTTTTACAGTGAAGTTATGGGCTGGTATCACATAATGGAACCCACCGTCATTACCGAAGAGTCAAACACGCCAATAGGACAAATGTGTATTGATGTATTTGGCCAGGGCTGGGGTTCTTTCAAAATCGCACACATGTCTACTGGTGATAAAATTGGCGTTGAAATGTTTGAATTTAAAAACAATGAAACCCCAAAAGACTTTGAGTACTGGAAGACGAGCACCTTTCATTTTTGCGTTCAGGATCCGGACATTGAAGGACTCGTAGCAAAAATTGTCGAACACGGCGGCAAACAGAGAATGCCTATCCGCGAATACTACCCCGGAGAAAAGCCCTACAGGATGTGCTATGTCGAAGATCCATTCGGCCTCATCTTTGAGGTTTATTCACACAGTTATGAATTGACCTATTCACAGGGTGCGTACTAGGAGGTTAACAACCACATGCGGCCGGCCCAGCAAAGCTGAAACGCTGGGGATCCCCGTTATGGGTCATTTTTGCCTTTTATTCTGAATTTCTCGGCGTCAGCTTCGGTGTGCTCCCGTTATTTTTGGTTGCGAGGTCTCTGCGGGTCTTGCCGACTCTCCAGTAGTGATGCTGAGACGTCTAAAAGCTAGCCCTAATAAGAGTTTAAGCGGTGCCGGAGAGAGGAATCGAACCTCCGACCCACGCATTACGAATGCGTTGCTCTACCAACTGAGCTACCCCGGCAATGGCAAAAGAGTACAAGAATAACAGGCGATAAACCACGATTCTCAGAAATACAACTGCCTGTCATGCTTCGACCGAAGGAAACAAGCGGGGGGAGAAAACTCGAGGATAATCTGCAACTAAACCGTAACTTCTATTTGCGGTTGTCGCAGCAGCTTCACGAACTCCGTTTCGTTGACGGCACGGGAAAAATAAAATCCCTGCCCGAATGAGGTATTGAAATTACGCATCAATTCGGCCTCCTGCGCGGATTCGATACCCTCGGCAACCACGTCCATACCCAGATCGTGGGACAGGTTGACCAGTGATTTTACAATCTGATGGCTCTTCTCACTGC
>CAWCBX010000018.1:0-27707 GCA_963793595.1 uncultured Gammaproteobacteria bacterium
CCAGATGATTGCCAAGGGGCACGACTACCCGGCGATCACCTTAAGCGTGATTCTCGATGCCGACCAGGCTTTGTTCAGTGCTTCCTATCGTTCCAGCGAACGTCTCGCGCAAACCCTGTTCCAGGTTTCCGGGCGTTCGGGACGGGGTGATCGCCAGGGCGAGGCGATCCTGCAAACGCGGTTTCCCGAGCACCCGCTGATGCAGGCGCTGGCCAGGCAGGATTATCGGGCTATTGCCGACGACCTGTTACAGGAGCGTCGGCTGCTTGGCTTTCCGCCCTACGCGCGGGTAGTTATATTTCGTGCCGATGCGGTTGAGCTCAAGGCGGCGTTGGCCAAACTGGACGAAATCAATGCCTTGCTGCAACCGGCACGAGGCTTCGAGGCGCTATCCTGCATTGGGCCGATGCCAGCGTTGATGACGCGCCGCATCGGTCGTTATCGCGCCCAATTGTGCCTGCTGGCACAGGACTACCAGGTACTGCGCTCGGTACTGGCCCAGACCATGCCCGCGATCCAGCAGATACCCAGCAGCTCCCGTGTCAGCTGGAGCATCGACGTCGACGCTTACGATCTTTAAACTCAAAGTGAAATGATGGGTGGCCCAGTCTGACCAGCTCGGGTAAAATCCCGGTTCATTTTTCCCGGCCGGTTGCAGGTTTTAGCTCTTGAAGCAAATCATTAACGATCTGATCGCGCAGGCTCTGCACGAGCTTGCGCAGGCGTCACAGATTCCAGCAGAACTCAGTGTCAATATCCAGGTAACTCCGGCTCGCGATGCCAGTCAGGGTGACTATGCCTCGAATATCGCGCTGATGCTGGCCAAACCGGCCGGCATGGCACCCCGCGCACTGGCTGAAATGATAGTCGGCAGATTAGCCACCGTTGACGCGATCGAAAAAATCGAAGTGGCCGGCCCGGGATTCATCAACTTCTTTGTCGCCAGCAGCACCAGCCATTCGGTGATTAGCAGGATACTCGAGCAGGCTGAAGACTTCGGGCGCAGCGAGTTCGGGCAAGGCAGCAAAATCCAGGTCGAGTTTGTTTCCGCCAATCCGACCGGGCCATTGCATGTCGGGCATGGCCGGGGCGCTGCCTTTGGCGCGACGCTCGCCAACCTGTTGAGTTATGTCGGTTACGAGGTACAAAAAGAATACTACGTCAACGATGCCGGGCGGCAAATGCACATTCTCGGTACTTCGGTCTGGCTGCGCTATCTCGAGCTCTGTGGCGAAACCATCGTCTTCCCCAGTAACGGTTACCAGGGTGACTACGTGTGGGATATAGCAGCGACCCTGCACCGCGAAAATGCAGATCGCTTTCACCGGCCTGTCGCGCAGGTGATGGCCGATGTGAGCGCGGATGCGCCCGCGGGTGACAAGGAAAAGCACATCGATGATTTGATCGCGAACGCGCATGGACTGCTGGGCGAGGATGATTACCGTATCGTTTTCGATCTCGCCTTGGTGACGCTAACCGATGTGATTCGAGTCGATCTGCAGAACTTCGGGGTTGAGTTTGATCGCTGGTTTTCGGAGCGCTCGTTGAGTGACGAGGGTTTGATCGAGCAGGCGATTACGCGCTTGCAGGACAATGGTCATGTTTATGAGCAGGGCGGCGCGTTGTGGTTTCGCTCCACTGATTTCGGTGATGAAAAAGATCGCGTGGTAAGGCGCGAAAATGGGCAGACCACGTATTTTGCCTCCGATATTGCTTACCATATGAATAAATTCGACCGTGGTTTCGACAGGGTCATCAACATCTGGGGCGCGGATCATCACGGCTACATCCCCCGCGTCAAGGCCTCGCTCAGCGCGTTGGGCTATATTGCGGACAATCTCGAAGTTCAATTGGTACAGTTCGCCAACCTGTTCGAAAATGGCGTCAAAATATCGATGTCGACTCGCTCCGGGGAATTCGTCACGCTGCGCCAACTGCGAGAAGACGTTGGCCTGGATGCGGCGCGCTTTTTCTACGTCATGCGCAAGGCCGAACAGCATATGGATTTCGATCTCGACCTGGCGCGTGAGCAATCCAACGATAACCCGGTTTATTACCTGCAGTACGCATATGCCCGAATTTGCAGTGTCAGGCGTCAGTGTGTCGAAAAAGGCATCAGTGTTTCAGCAAGCGATGCCAACCTGGCACGTCTCGACAATACCCACGAGCAGGCCCTGGTGAAACAGCTTGGCCTGTTTCCCGAGCGGGTGGAAGCGGCAGCCATTCGCCGCGAGCCGCACCTGGTAGTCAATTACCTGCGTGAGCTCGCGCACCAGTTCCACTCCTGGTATAACGCGCACCATTTCATAGTGGATGACACCGAACTGCGCGATGCGCGTCTCGCCCTGGCCTCGGCGATTGGCCAGGTGCTGCGTAATGGGCTCAATTTGATGGGTGTATCCGCACCCGAGAAAATGTAGCGCGGCTTATGGTACAGAAAAAGAAATCGACATCGCCGTGGGTCTGGCTATTCCTGATATTGATACTGGGCTCATTCGTGGCCTTCGTGTTGTTTCTTGATCAAAAGATTATAAAAAGCGGGACTGAAGACCGTCAGCAGCAGGAATCGACCGCTAGCGAGAATAAGCCAACCATTGATTTCTACTCGGTGCTACCGCAACGTAAAGTCGAAATTCCGATTGATGAAGAAGATCGCGAGGCCATCGAAAATCCGAGCATCAACAAAGAAGCCGTCGATAAATCCATATTACAGGTCGGCTCGTTTCACAGTAGCGGTGAAGCCGACAGTCTGAAAGCCCAGTTGGCATTTCTGGGGCTGCAGGCCACCGTCAAATCCGCTGTCGTCAACGATGAGACCTGGCACCGCGTTCAGTTGGGGCCGTTTTCGAGCGAGACAAAGTTATCGCGCGCCAAGAACCTGTTAATCGAAAACGATATCAGGTTTATGCAACGCAGCGTGCCCTGATCGGGCCCTGCATCAGGCATAGAGGTCGAGCAGAAACCAGTCGGGTACCAGGTTACGTGATTCACTGAGCTGTTTTTCGTGGGAGCGATAATCGGCACAGTGATGTTCCACCAGCGTCCAGAAAGCTTTTGAATGGTTGAGATGACGAGTATGGCAAAGCTCGTGAATCATCAGATAGCGCACGGTTTTCTCCGGCATGAACAATAACTGATCATTAAGGCTGATGTTGCCGCGAATCGAGCAACTGCCCCAACGTGTCTTCTGGCTGCGGATGCTCAATCGATTGAAGTCGAGCCCGGTCCGGGTCGATATCTCCGTGAGCAGTGCAGGGAATGATTCCCGGGCCCTGAGTCGCACCCAGCGGCGTAACTTGTTGATGCGTTCACGCTGGCCGTCAGCGTCGATCAATATTTTTTCAGTAGACCGTTCCGCGAACAAATCGAAGTTCATCTGCAGCGGGTCTGCCGTGTAAATCACCGGGGTCGAACTGTTGTCGAAGGCCAGGTTGATATGCGACGGCAGCTGTACGGACTGCCGCAGCTGTGCCTGCCGGTTGAGCTGGCGTCGAGCCCAGCCGGAGTGCTTCGCCACCAGGCCGGGAACCTGGTGGCGAGGAAAGCGTGGCGGAATAACGACTTCGAGTCCGCCGAAGGGCTTGATTTGCAGGCGGGCATAGCGAACCCGTCGCGATACCCTGAGTTCCCATTGCAGTTCTCCGGGACAGTCCTCTGCTTCAATAGTCACATAGATACCCTGCAGCCCCGCCATGAGTTCCTTTAGCATGTTAAGGCCGGTTAAATATTATTCGGGCCTGTATACCACACAAAGGCAGTTAGGAATAAGTTAACTTCGAATCCATAGCCGAGCATTTCACGGTTGAAGCATTTACCCGGCTAATCCCCAGCCTGGCTGTTATCCTTGATTAATCCTGTCAATATGATGATATTTGCCCGAAAATACCTGCCATGGAAGTATCTGCCATCGAAGATTTTGTTCTGCAACGCGAAGCCGAGGTTCGCCTGGGATTTTTCGCTTTTGTGTTTATTACCATGCTGGCCTGGGAGCTACTGGCGCCGCGCCGTGGTCCAAGCGTATCGAAGTCTCTGCGCTGGCTTAACAACCTCGGACTTTTTGCGCTTAACAGTATCGTATTGAGGCTGTTGTTTCCGGCCGCCGCGGTCGGGATTGCGCTATCGGTTGGGGAAATGGGCTGGGGTCTCTTCAATCTGCTGGCTTTACCTTTCTGGTTTGAGGCCGTAGCCGCGGTGTTGCTACTCGATCTGGCGATTTATCTGCAACATTTGTTCATGCACCGGGTGCCCTTGCTGTGGCGGCTGCATCGCGTTCACCACGCCGATCTGGATATCGACCTGACCACCGGGTCCCGCTTCCATACGATCGAGATCGTTGTTTCAATGCTGATCAAAGGGGTGGTGATTTTATTGCTGGGCCCGGCCTTGATCGCGGTGCTTGTCTTCGAAGTGCTGCTAAATGGCATGGCAATCTTTAATCATGCCAATGTCAGTTTACCGCCAGCTGTGGAACGGGTAGTGCGTTACCTGTTCGTCACTCCGGATATGCACCGGGTGCATCATTCAGTTATAAAACGTGAGACCAATAGCAATTACGGGTTTAATCTCTCGATCTGGGATCGAATGTTCAGGACTTACGTCGCTCAGCCTGCAAAGGGTCACGACAGGATGGCCATAGGAATTACCGAATTTCGTGATCCTAAACAGGTAGATCGGCTGCCAGGCATGCTGGCTTTGCCGTTTATTGGTAAACCATGAACAAGCCGCTGTTGATCGATAGCCGCAAGACTCTGTTGGTACCACAGGGTGAGTTCGAGCTGGCCTGTAATCCACCCGATGATAACTCTGCAAGCCTGGGACTCGGCCGATGAGTTCCTGCTCAGCCATATCGATGGTCTGCAGATTTTATCTGCGCATAGCAAACTATTAATTTTAAATGATGCCTGCGGTGCGCTGGCAGTGGCGCTGGCTAACTGTCCGGTCTATTCATGGAATGATTCATTCCTGGCGCAACAGGCCCTGCGCAACAACCTGGTCGCTAACGGTTACCCGGCAGAGCAGGTCAAAACCAATTCCGCTATCGATTTCCCCTCGGTGGCAGTAGATTGCGTTCTACTCAAAATTCCAAAAACCCTGGCCCTGCTCGAATACCAGCTTTATGCCTTACGCGAGGTCTTGCATCACGATACGCATATTTTTGCAGCGGGGATGTCGCGCCATATTCACAACTCCACCCTGGAATTGTTTGAAAGTATTCTCGGACCAACTACCACCACCCGCGCGCGTAAGAAAAGCCGACTGATCATGGTGGATCGAGACCATTCCATAAATGAGGGTCAGAGTCAATTCCCTGATAGTTATGAACTGGAGGTCGACCGTGGTTATCGAATTGTCAACCATGCCAGCCTGTTTAGCCGGGATCGACTCGATCAGGGTACCCAGTTACTCATCGAACATATGCCTGTCGGTGAGCAGTATCGACGCATCGTTGACCTGGGTTGTGGCAATGGGGTGCTAGGCATTATCGCAGCCTCGCTAAACCCTGCGGCAAGCCTGCTGTTTAGTGACGAATCACATATGGCGATTGCTAGTGCTCGTGAAAATTTTCATCACGCCTTTGCACAGGCGCGCAGCGTCGAATTCAATGTCGATGACTGTCTGCAGGCGGTGGCATCCGCTAGTCGCGACCTGGTACTGATAAACCCACCCTTCCACCAGCAGCACAGTGTCGGCGATGCTGTCGCATGGAAGATGTTCAAGGATGCGCGACGGGTGCTGGTAACTGGTGGTGAATTGCGCCTGGTGGGTAATCGCCATCTTGGCTATCACGCCAAGCTGAAGAAACTGTTCGGCAACTGTGAAACCATCGCCGCCGACAGCAGGTTCGTAATCCTGAGTTCAATCAAACCCTAGAAGAATTTCGAGGGGGACAGGCCAGGTTTTTCGGTGCTTTGTGTGCCGGCAAAGTAATCTGCGGCGAAAAATGGGGTCTGTCCCCGCTTTTTGACAGGGGTGCTAATTTTCAACGATTTTGCTGTCGGGTACCGGGAAAGTTCGACGACCCTCGTAAACAATCTGCCAGTCCGTATCAGCCTTGCGCCAGTAAAGTTCCTTGGATGATTCAAGGTTCAAATTATTGCTGCGATAGTTTTGCTCAAACTGCATCAACATCAGGTTTTCTTCACCGGGATAATTGAAGATATTCAGCTTGCTGTACTCGACATCGATCCAGGTCTTGTTACGGTTTACCCAGCGCTTGTGCCCGTCCCAGCTCTTGAAGTTTCGTCCAAAAGCGTCCAGCTCGGAGCGCGAGTAGTGCCGGCGATAGCTTTCGTGATCGAGGCTTTCCCAGTCGATAAACCAGCTCGATAGTAGCTGCATTACCTGCTGGCGTTTTGCCAGCCATTGCTCGCGAGTTATCCAGTTAACCTCTTCCGCGACGATAACAGGGGTATGCAGGCTGGGCTGGATGTAGTTTTCTATATGCCGGAAATCGGGATTGCTGACAACGATGCAACCATTGCTGGCCCAGGGTGAACGATTATAGGTATAAGACGGGGTGCCATGAATCCAGATTCCGGCACCGGTACGTTGCTTGCGCAGGTCCCATGCGTTCGGATAGTTGATCGGAAAAGCACCTTCACCATACAAATCGGGCAGTTCGGCGCCATCGATATAGCGGGTCACGTGGTAGATTCCTATCGGTGTCTTTTGATCGCCCCGTTTTTGCTTACCGTAGCCCTTTAAGCCGATGGAAATGAAATAATCTGTTTCGAGCAGCAGGTTGCCCCCGTCGTTGCGGTAAACGTAAACCCGCGAACTGTGTTGATCTACCAGGACGACAAAGGGCTGATCCTCGGAGAGGAACAAGATGTTTTCCGGGTATAAATCCCGATGCGCCTGGTTACTATCGTTTTGCCAGCGTTGCTGAATTTCGTATCTGAAATCCTGTATTGCACGGTCGACTTCGATACCGGAACCAATTTCGGTGAGCGGTTCGGCCTTGGCCAGTAACAGGTCGGCATACAGCATATGCCCGAGGCGGCTATGCGGATATTGCTTGATCAGATCACGGGTACTACTCAGGGCCTGTTCATGATTGAGGCTTTGAATTTCCCTGATCGTGTCGAGCAGAGTTTGTTCGTAACTATCGCCCGGTGGACTAGCCGCGTAGAGACTGCTGTGCAAACCGAGCAGTAGCAAAAGGATTAAAATTCGATTCATAGCACAGATAATACCCGCTCTTCAGTAATTTTCCATTGTGAGCCGGTAAGGCTAAAGCCGATTCGCTTGATTACGCGGTCGCTGTAACGGGGCGAATCGAAGGCCTGTTCAAAGTCTATAATTGCCCGGTTTTCGCTGCGCCACTTGATTTGAATGTCGCTGACTTCGACGCTGATCGAGCCTGGACGCGTGATTCGGTTACGCCGCTGTTCCAGCCACTGCTGGTGAGATTCGAACTTGGCCCGGTACTGATTCGTATAAAAACCGGTATAGGCAGTGAAGTCCTTGTCGCTCCACGCCTGTGCCCATGATTTGACTCTTTCGATCAACAGGGTCTCCTGGTTGGCGAAATTAACCAGGGTTGGTGCTGCCGCGTTTTCAGTTTCAGTCAATTGCGCCGGCGCCATTTCCAGGTCCATGATCGCGGTCAGCTCAATTTTATGGGTATATCTGGATGGTTCGCTCGATTCGCTGACCGCTCGCCGATAGGCTTCACTGGCGATGCCCTTGTACACCTGGCTCAGGTTGTCATAGGCAATTGCATAGCTGGAATGGGTATTGAGCGCCTCGACCAATAGTTGGCTGGCACGATCATAATCGCCCTGTGCCAGGTAAATCATGGCCAGGTTATTAAGCGGCTCGGGTAGTTGCGGATTGTCCTTGATTAAACCCTGGTACAGGCGGATGGCCTGGTCGGTTTGTGCGTTCATCTGGTATGCATAGGCGGTCAGGAATCTGGCCTGGCTGTGTCGGGGGTTCTGCACTAGTAATTGCTCACCGGCGCTGGCCGCGTCAACAAAGCGTTTTTGCGTAATCAATTGCTGCATTTGCTGCACTGAAGCGGCAGCCATGGCGGTGCCGGTCACGAGCAAACAGAGAATAATAACGACAAAACGTTGCATCATTAATATATAGTCGAAAATTAGCGCGCGATTATAGCAAACCCCGTTGTAAAATCTTCATTCTTAAAATTGCGCTGAAAATTAGCTAATGCGTCTATTCCTGGTTGATTCCAGCATATTTGTTTTCCGCGCCTGGTTCGGCCCGGAGCGCGACCGGGTAAACCTGCAGCAGCAGCCCAACCAGGCTTTCGTCGGTTTCAGCGATTTCGTGTACCGGCTGCTGACCGAACAGGCGCCGCAGCGGCTTGTATTTGCTTTTGACGAAAGCCTGTCGAAATCGTCACGCAAGGAGATTTATCCCGCATACAAAGCGAATCGTAGCCCGGCTCCGCAGGAATTGAAGCGCCAGTTTGCCTGGTGTCGGCAATGGCTTGAAGCGCTTGGCATCAGCTGCGTTAGCAGCAAGCAGTGGGAAGCGGATGACCTGATCGGTTCGCTGGTAAACTACCATGGCTCGGCGCAACTTCCGGTTGTGATTCTGACCGCGGACAAAGATCTCGCGCAGTTGATCGCCGAACCGGATATCTGGTGGTCTTACCTCGACGATAAAAAACTCGACTATCGGGCGATTTGCAGGAAGTTCGGTGTTCGCCCGGAGCAGATTGCCGATCAACTGGCATTAACCGGGGACAAGGTTGACAATATTCCGGGAATACCGGAAGTGGGACTGAAGACCGCCGCGCGTTTACTCAAGAAATACGATTCAGTTGATAACCTGCGGCGGCATTTGCACCAGGTCGGGGAAATGAAATTTCGCTATGCCGCTCGCGTGCAGCGCTCATTGATCGAGCATGAGTCGCAGCTGGATATCAGCCTGCAATTAACCCGGATTAATCGCAAGATCAGCGAAATGCGGCAGGTCGATATATCGCGTCATGAAGCTGATGCGAGACAACTTGAGCGCATGATGCGCGAGCAGTCCTTCGATCCGGCGCGCAGCGAGCGTTGGCTGGCTTACTTGCAAACGCCTTTGCCTGGAGCCGGATAACATGGCGCGCGTATTACTGTTCAACAAACCCTTTCAGGTATTGAGCCAGTTTTCGCCGGTGGCGGGTAAACAGACGCTAGCCGACTACATTGATGTTGCCGGGGTTTACGCCGCAGGTCGACTGGATTTCGATAGCGAGGGTTTAATGCTGTTGACTGACGATGGCGCCCTGCAGGCACGAGTTTCGAACCCGCGCTACCGACAATCGAAAATCTACCTGGCCCAGGTCGAGGGCAGCCCTGAACCTCATGCTTTGCGGGACTTATCGACCGGAGTGGAGCTGAAGGATGGTCCGACCCGGCCGGCAAAAGTAGAGCAAATCGATGAGCCCGACTGGTTGTGGCCGCGCGATCCACCGATTCGCGAGCGTAAGAATATCCCCACGCAATGGCTGCGGCTTGAAATTACTGAAGGGCGCAATCGACAGGTACGGCGCATGACCGCTGCCGTCGGGCACCCGACCTTGCGCCTGGTCAGGATTGGCATCGGTGACTGGACCTTAAACGGTTTGTCGCCGGGTGAGTATCGACTGCTGTGATCAACTGGCAATCACTCGGTGCTTCACTGGCAGGGCTGCTGCAACTGCCGCCGGGAACTATTCGTGCGACACCGGCACACGGGGGTGATATTAACCAGGCCTGGCGGCTCGAACTCGGTAGCTGCCGATTTTTTGTTAAACTGAATCGGGCCGATCTACTGCCGATGTTCGACGCTGAAAGAGCCGGACTCGATGCAATCCGGCATAGCGCTGCGTTGCGTGTGCCCGAGGTGTTCATGACCGGGCGTGAGGGCGACCATGCTTTCATAGCAATGGAGTTCATCGAGCTTGCCGGGCAACCCGACGCTACTCGTTTCGCGCGAGCGCTTGCCGCGATGCATAACTGTTTTAATGAACAGTTCGGCTTCGCTGGCGACAATACCATCGGTAGCACAGCGCAAGTGAATACCTTCAATCACGACTGGGTCGATTTCTGGCGCCGCCATCGGCTGGGGTATCAACTTGAGCTGGCAGCACAAAACGGCCTCGATGCCAGCCTGATTGATGGCGGTCATCGCCTGGCCGAGCAGCTGGACAAGTTTTTTGCGACCTACCAGCCGCGCCCATCGCTGTTGCATGGCGACCTGTGGGGTGGCAACCAGGCCGCCGATACACAGGGCAACCCGGTGGTATATGATCCGGCCTGTTATTTCGGCGATCATGAAGCCGATCTCGCGATGATGGAATTGTTCGGCCACCCGGGCGAGCGTTTCTTCGCCAGCTATGCTGAACATTTCCCGCTGGATGCCGGTTATACCCTGCGCCGTGAGTTATACAATCTCTATCATATCCTCAATCACGCCAACCTGTTTGGCGGTGGCTATGCTGCGCAGGCGCGGCGGATGATCGAAATATTGCTGCTGCAATAGATCCCGTTCCAGGCCAGTAAAGTGTTAGTGCTGCGAGCTCTAAAAAAGTGTTACCATGCGCGCATAATTAGAAAATATCGCTAAAGCGATAACCTCGGGAGGGGTAAACCGAATGAGCGAAACATCGGGCGATCATGCGGCGCTTGAGGTCGTGGACCTTCATAAAAGCTTTGCTGATGTCGAGGTAATCCGGGGCGTGTCCCTGCAGGCGCATAAAGGCGATGTCATCTCGATATTGGGCGCCTCCGGATCCGGCAAGAGCACCTTCCTGCGCTGTATTAACCTGCTTGAAATCCCCACTGCCGGCGAAGTGTTTATCGCCGGTGAAAAAATTCGCATGCGCAACGGCAAATCCGGTAACTACGAGCCTGAAGATATCCACCAGGTCGAGCGCCTGCGCGCGCGCCTGGGAATGGTGTTTCAGAGTTTCAACCTGTGGTCGCACATGACCGTTATCGAAAATGTTGTTGAAGCGCCAATCCATGTGCTCAAAATCCCGAAAGCCGAAGCGATTGAACAGGGCGAAGCCCTGCTCAAAAAAGTGGGTATTTATGATCGCAAGGATTATTACCCGGCACAGCTCTCCGGCGGTCAGCAGCAGCGGGTTGCGATTGCCCGCGGACTGGCAATGCGTCCCGAGGTAATGCTGTTCGACGAACCCACCTCCGCGCTCGATCCCGAGCTGGTGGGCGAGGTGCTGAAGGTTATGCGCGATCTCGCCGAGGAAGGGCGTACCATGCTGGTAGTGACTCATGAAATGAGCTTTGCTCGCGACGTCTCGTCAAGCGTCGTATTTTTGCACGAGGGCCAGATCGAGGAACAGGGTCAGCCACAGCAGATGTTCAGTAACCCGAATTCTGATCGTTTTCGACAGTTTCTGTCGAGGACCATGCAGTAACCGCCCACAGGGCACAATAAAAATTTTTATCATGCAACACAATCGAAGAGAGGAAAGAAAATGAAACTCAGTAAAATATTCACCACCCTGGTGGTAATGGTTCTCGGCATGGGAGCTGTACAGGCTGCCGATCTGCGTATCGGTGTCGAAGGTGCTTATCCACCGTTTTCCTGGAAAGAGTCCGACGGCACGCTGAAGGGTTTCGATATCGAAATCGCCGAAGCCCTGTGCGCGCAAATGAAACGCAAATGCACCCTGGTCGAGCAGGACTGGGACGGTATGATACCGGCCCTGATGGCGAAGAAATATGATGCCATCGTCGCCTCGATGTCGATCACCGAAGAACGTAAGAAGCGTGTCAATTTTACCGGGAAGTACTACAACACTCCGGCCAAGTTCGTCGCCAAAGATGGCTCTGGACTCGAAATCAGCAAGGCCGGCCTCAAAGGCAAGCGAATTGGCTTGCAGCGCGGCACCACTCACCAGTGTTTCATGGAAAAAATGTACCCCGATGCCGAACTGGTACTGTATGCATCACAGGAAGAAGTTTTCCAGGATCTCGCGATCGGACGTATCGATGCACAGTTCTCGGATTCGATTGCTGCCGATGACGGTTTTCTAAAAACCGATGCCGGCAAAGGCTATAGCTTCGTCGGCGGCGATATGCACGATATGGAGTGTCATGGCGAAGGTGCCGGTATCGCAGTGCGCAAGGGTGACGACAAACTGCGTAATGAATTCAACGCTGCAATCAAGGCCATCCGCGACAATGGCGTTTACCAGAAAATCAACGCCAAGTATTTCGAATTCGATATTTTTGGTGGTTAGGATTTCGCATAAAAACGGATCACCCGGCCTGCGGGCCGGGTAACTCCCGCCGGTAATTATCTTGGACGCAATCCTCGAATACCAGGGTCAGCTGTTACAGGGCACCTGGGTTACTATTCAGCTGGCAATATATTCGCTGATGTTTTCGGTGCTTTTCGGCCTGCTCGGTGCCTGGGCCAAATTATCGAAGAACCTTGTCGCACAAAAAACCGCCGCCGGTTACACCACCATCGTGCGGGGCGTGCCTGACCTGGTGTTGATCCTGCTGGTGTTTTTTGGCGGCCAGGAACTCGCCAATTCGATCGGTGCCATCACCGGCCTGTGGGAGTACGCGGAAATCAGCCAGTTTGCCGCCGGGGTTTGCACGATTGGCGTGGTCTTCGGTGGTTACATGACCGAAACCTTTCGCGGCGCGATTCTTTCCATTCCAAAGGGTCAGATCGAAGCCGGCGTCGCCTGCGGTATGAACCGCGTGTTGATTTTTCGACGTATCATCGGACCGCAAATGGTGCGCTACGCGTTGCCGGGATTTTCCAATAACTGGCTGGTACAAATCAAATCGACCGCGCTGGTCTCGGTAATCGGCCTGCAGGATGTCGTTTACAACGGTTTTGTCGCCGGGCGTTCGACGCGGTTACTGTTCACTTTCATGTTTGCGGTGCTGATGATTTACCTGCTGTTGACCGCGATTTCCGATCTCGCCCTGCGCTGGCTCGACCGCAAATACAGCAAGGGGATTGTCGTGAGGCCTGACGATGGGTGAATCTATCATCCAGTTTCTCGAAACCTGGTCGCCGCTCGATGTGGTGTTGATCGCGCAGAATTTCGATCGCTTTCTGCTCGGCGCCTGGGTCACGCTGCAATTAACCGTGGTTTCGTTGGTCATCGGTGGTGCGCTGGCGATTCCGCTGGCAATTGCGCGCACCAGCAAGAATCCGTTCATTAACGGACCCGTCTGGATGTTTACCTATACCTTCCGTGGCACGCCACTACTGGTGCAGACTTACCTGTTTTATTACGGCCTGGGCCAGTTCGAAGCGGTGCGTGAATCTGTCTTATGGGGGCCGGTACTGTCACAGGCCTGGTGGTGTGCGTTGATTGCCTTTTCATTAAATACCGCGGCCTATACCACTGAATTGCTGCGTGGTTCGATCATAAACACCAGCCGCGGTGAAGTCGAAGCCGCCAAGGCCTGCGGTTTCAGCAGCTGGATGCGTCTCAAGCGCATCGTGCTGCCGAGTGCGTTTCGCCGCGCACTGCCGGCCTATTCGAACGAAGTCATTTTCATGTTGCATGGCTCCGTCGTGGCGAGCACGATTACGATCCAGGATTTACTCGGTGTCGGACGCTGGCTGAACGGCCGTTACTACCTCGCCTATGAAGGCTTTATTACCGCCGCGGTACTTTATTTCATTATTGTATTAATGGTTTCCCGTGGGTTTCGTTACTGGGAAAAGCACTGGCTGCAACACCTTTACCCGCATGATGCGATTAAGGTCAAACCCAAGAAGGGCCTCGCAAATTTCCGCATATAGCCGCCTGCAGCAGGACGGCGTTACCTGTTCGCGCAAGTTTCCTGATTGCCATTGAAACCCGGGCAGGTCGTTGCGCAGAGATTACCGTGGCCGATGCGGGGCGCTGTGCATCCTGAGATATCTCATAGCAGGAGGACTACATGAGCGAAAAGAAATTTAATCAACCTCTCGGTGGCAACGAAATGCCGCGCTTCGGTGGTATTGCGACGATGATGCGTTTGCCCCATAACCCCAACGCTGCGGGGCTCGACGTCGCTTTCGTCGGGGTACCGTTTGATATTGGAACTTCCAATCGATCCGGCGCACGTTTCGGTCCGCGGCAGATTCGCACCGAGTCCTGCCTGATCCGGCCCTACAATATGGCTACCCGGGCGGCGCCGTTCGACTCGTTGCAGGTGGCGGATATCGGCGATGTCGCGATCAATACCTTTAACCTGGAAAAATCTGTTGCGATTATCGAACAGGCTTATAACGAAATCCTCGAGCAGGGCTGCAAACCCCTGACCATGGGCGGCGATCACACGATTTCTCTGCCGATACTACGCGCCTTGAAAAAGCAATACGGGCCAGTTGGCATCGTTCATGTTGATGCGCATGCCGATATCAATGATCACATGTTCGGTGAGCGTATCGCGCATGGCACACCGTTTCGGCGAGCGATCGAAGAAGGGCTGGTAGAGCCCACCCGAATGGTGCAAATCGGCCTGCGCGCCAGCGGTTACGAAGCCGATGATTTCGACTGGCCGCGCGAGCAGGGGGTGCGCGTGGTACAGGCCGAAGAGTGCTGGTACCAGTCGCTCAAACCGCTGATGGAAGAAGTGCGCACCCAGCTTGGTGAGGGTCCGGTCTACCTTACTTTCGATATCGACGGACTCGACCCGGCCTACGCACCGGGTACCGGTACGCCGGAAATCGGCGGGCTCACGGTTCACCAGGGCCTTGAAATCGTGCGCGGATGCCGCGGCCTGGACATTGTCGGTGGCGACCTGGTGGAAGTCGCGCCTGCCTACGATACTTCGGGCAACACCGCCCTGGTAGCGGCCAACCTGTTATTCGAAATGCTCTGTGTATTTCCCGGTGTCGAATATCGTAGCTGAAGGGGGTGACAAGATGAAAATCGCTTTATACCAGGGTCCGGATGCCTCCGGTGACATCGAACAGAACCTGACCCGCCTGGCAGAGCTGGCCGAGCACGCTGCCGCAGAGGGTGCGCGCCTGTTGATTACCGCGGAAATGTTTTTATGCGGTTACAACATTGGCGCCGAAGCGATCGCCGCGCGCGCGCAGAACGCGGATGGCGCGGCTGCGCAGCGGGTTGCCGAGATCGCCAGCAGCCAGGGTATTGCGATTCTGTATGGCTATGCCGAACGTGACGGTGATGCCATTTACAATGCTGCACAAATGATAGATCGCGACGGCAGCCGGCTCGCAAACTATCGCAAAACGCACCTGTTCGGGGATATCGATCGCGACGCGTTCAGCCCCGGCGAGCAGGCTAACGTGACGCTGCAACTGGATGACTGGCATATTGGCCTGTTGATATGTTACGACGTCGAGTTCCCTGAAAACCTGCGTCGCCTCGCGCTGGCCGGGGTCGATTTTGTCGCGGTACCGACCGCGTTGATGCATCCCTACGATTTCGTCGCGCGCGGCATGCTACCGACCAGGGCTTTCGAAAACTCGGTGTTTATTGCCTATGCCAACCGCTGCGGGATCGAGAACGGGCTCGAGTACTGCGGCCTGAGCTGCGTCGTCGCACCTGATGGCAACGATCTGGCACGCGCGGACACCGACAGCGGTCTGATTTTTGCCGAACTGGATAAAGCTTTGCTGCAGCAGTGGCGCCGGATCAATACCTATTTACCGGATAGAAAACCCGCGCTTTACCAGTCACTATGCGATGACATCAACCAGGGAGTCCAGTCATGACAGCCCCCCATGCAACGATAACCGGTGCCGCAGCGGAGCAGGACCCGGTAACGATTTTCGGACCTGATTTCCCTTTTCCCTACGACGACTGGCTCAGGCATCCTGCGGGGCTCGGGCAAATTCCCGCGGCGATGCATGGTAGCGAGGTTGCAATTATCGGCGCGGGTATGGCGGGGATGGTTGCAGCCTATGAATTGATGAAGATGGGCCTGAAGCCGGTGATGTACGAATCGCGACGCCTCGGTGGGCGGCTGCATTCCGAGCCGTTCAAGGGCGCGCAGGGCGTGATTGCCGAACTCGGTGGTATGCGTTTCCCACTTTCCTCGACGGGTTTTTATCACTACCTGAATCGATACGGGCTGGAAACGCGTCCGTTTCCAAATCCGCTGTCGGCGGCGGCTTCGAGCACAGTGGTGGATCTGGAAGGCAAGTCGCTTTACGTGGAGAGCAGCGACCAGCTAACACCGTTGTTACAGGAAGTGGGCGCGGCATGGCACGAAGCCCTGGAAACTGAAGCCAGTTTCAGCGCGATGCAGGCGGCGATCAAGAGCCGCGATGTCGGCGCCATCAAGCAAATCTGGAATGACCTGATCCCGACCTGGGACGATCGAACCTTTTACGGTTTTATCGCCAATTCGGAAGCCTTCATGCGGCATTCCTTCAAGCATCTCGAAGCCTTCGGGCAGGTCGGCTTCGGCACCGGGGGCTGGGATACCGATTTCCCCAACTCGATGCTCGAAATCCTGCGCGTGGTCTACACCAATTGCGACGACGACCAGTACTTTGTCGTTGGCGGGGTCGAACAGGTACCGCGCCGCATGTGGCAGGACGAGCCCGGGAATATGGCCCACTGGCCCGCGGGCACGTCATTGGAGAAATTACACCATGGGGCACCACGTCCCGGGGTCGCCCGCATCGAACGCTGTGCCGACGACCGCATCCAGGTTACCGATGTCTGGGGAGACAAACGTGAGTTTGCTGCTGCGCTGGTGACCTGTCAGAGCTGGTTGCTGACGACTAATATCAACTGCGATGAAACACTGTTCTCGCAGAAAATATGGATGGCCCTGGACCGCACTCGTTACATGCAATCGGCCAAGACCTTCGTTATGGTTGATAGACCTTTCTGGAAGGACAAGGATCCGGAGACTGGTCATGATGTGATGAGCATGACGCTCACCGATCGCCTCACCCGGGGTACTTACCTGTTTGATCTCGGTGAAGGCAAGCCCGGCGTGATCTGCCTGTCCTATTCGTGGATGAGTGATGCGCTGAAAATGCTGCCGTTGCCAGTGGAAAAACGTGTCCAGCTGGCGCTTGATTCGTTGCAGAAGATTTATCCGAAACTCGATATCAGGCGGCATATCATTGGCGACCCGATCACCGTTTCCTGGGAGGACGACCCGAACTTCCTGGGCGCATTCAAGGGTGCGCTACCGGGGCACTATCGCTATAACCGCCGCATGTTTTGTCACTTCATGCAGCGTGATCTGCCGGCCGCGCAAAAAGGTATTTTCATGGCGGGAGATGATGTCGGCTGGATTCCCGGCTGGGTCGAGGGTGCGGTGCAGACTTCACTGAATGCGGTCTGGGGTATCGTCAATCATTTTGGTGGCACGAGCCCGACCGACAATCCCGGTCCCGGCGATCGCTTCGACGAACTCGCGCCGCTGGAATTACCTGACTAACAAGTGATTAGCGTCTTCTGCGGCGGCGTGAACTGCCCCGAGTCTGCACCTGGTGCTGGCCATCGGCCTGCGCCTGTGCGCCTTTGGTGACATCGCCAAGCTCGCGCCTGACATCATCGATGCTCGGCACCGGGCCTGGCGCCGTGCTGTCGAGCGCATGACGCATGGCGGCGACATGTTCGGGTGAGGTGCCGCAGCAACCACCGATGATGCGCGCGCCGGCATCGCGTGCCATGGTGGCATAGCGCGCCATAATTTCAGGCGTGCCGTTATAATGAATTTCGCCGTCGATAAACTCGGGAATACCACAGTTTGCCTTGGCCACCAGGATGGGGTCGTCGCCCTCGCCTGGATTGCTCGCCCGCATATTTAGAATTGCGGCTACCACTTCGGAAGCACCGATGCCGCAGTTGGTGCCGCAGGCATGCACCCCGAGGCGTTGGTGCAAGTTCATCATATCGGCGGCACCGACGCCCATCATGGTGCGCCCGTTAGTGTCGAAACTCATCGTAAACACAATCGGTAAACTGGTTTGCCGGGCACCCTGTACCGCGTACTCAACTTCTTCCTGCGACGACATGGTCTCAATCCAGATGACATCTGCGCCGCCCTGTTCCAGCGCCAGGGCCTGTTCGGCAAAAGCCGCCACCGCGTCTGCAGCCTGCAAATCCCCCAGCGGCGCCAGGATTTCGCCGGTCGGGCCAATCGAGCCCGCGACGATGATTTCGCGATCGCTCTTACTGGCAACCTCGCGCAGCAGCGCCGCCGCAGCGATATTCAATTCGGCTACGCGATGTTCAGCTTTGTGTAATTGCAGGCGATAGCGGGTGCCGCCGAAACTATTGGTCAATATCAGGTCTGAACCGGCATCGATGAATGACTGGTAATGGGTGATGACACGCTCTGGATAGTCGACATTCCATAATTCCGGGGCGTCACCGCTTTGCAGCCCCATGGCGAAGAAACTGGTGCCGGTGGCGCCATCGGCGAGCAGCGTAGACTTTTCACCGAGCAGTTTTTCGAAGGGGTTCAATAGCGTCTTTCAACCGCGTAGTCGGCGAGAAAAATGAGCGCCCGCTTGTATTCGCTTTCGTCCAGGCAGTCGATGCTCTGTTTTGCCTGCGCGGCTTCGAAATTAGCCCGATCGATGGTGTACTGCAATGCCCCTGTGTCTTTGATGGCCTGGTTGATGGCATCGAATTGCTCGGCATGTCCGGTTTCGATGGCTTCCCGGATTAATGCTTTCTGCCTGGCGTTGCCAACTTCCAGCGCTCGAATCAGCGGCAGGGTTGGCTTACCCTCGGCGAGGTCATCACCAACATTTTTGCCTAATTCTTCGCTATCCGCAGAGTAATCGAGGGCGTCGTCGATCAGCTGAAAAGCGACTCCCAGATGTTTGCCATATGCCTTCAATGCCAGCTCCTGCTCTGTTTCGACGCCTCCCAGCAGGGCACCGATGAGTGCTGCAGCTTCGAACAGGCACGCCGTTTTGGCATAGATAACCTCGTGATACTTCGCTTCGTCGGTATCGGCATCACGGATATTGAGCAGCTGCAGTACTTCACCCTGGGCGATGGTATTGGTGGTATTCGCCAGCAAATCCATGATCGTCATGGATTGCGCGCGTACCATCATCTGGAACGCCCGTGAATACAGGTAATCACCGACCAGCACTGCGGCTTCATTGCCCCAGATAGTGCTTGCGGTTTCTTTGCCACGGCGCATATCCGAATCATCGACGACGTCATCGTGCAGCAGGGTCGCGGTATGAATAAACTCGACCACGGTCGCCAGCAGTGCGTCGTCTTCTCCCTGGTAGCGGCAGGCTTTCGCTGCGAGGATGACCAGCATCGGGCGCAGGCGTTTGCCACCACTCAAAATAATGTGCTGACTGAGCTGGTTGATCAAAACCACCTCCGATGCCAGGTTGTCGCTAATTACCTGGTTCACCCGTAGCATATCGGCACCGGTGAGGGTCTTGAGGTCTTCCAGGGTGAAAGAATTACTCGTAGTTACTGCTGCTTCAGACATAGTGCGGAGTATCGCAAAGACACTGCCCGCGATCTAGCTTTAGCGTCAGTTTTATTTACAGGGATTGATAATAATTTATCAGTATTTCGGCGACCTCGGGACGAGAAAACTCTTTCGGAGGCGCGATCCCCTCGCTCAACATTTCGCGCACGCGCGTACCTGAAAGCAGAACAAAATCGTCTTTGGTATGATTGGGCGCTTCATTCATCATCACCACCCGGTTCAACTTTTTCGACCAGGCGGTATGATCGGCGCGGAAGATTTCGATCTCGAGCGCGTCGGCGGGAACTTCGGTATCGAAAATTGTCTGCGCGTCGAAGGCGCCGTAATAATCTCCAACCCCGGCGTGATCGCGGCCGATGATGAAATGACTGGCGCCCATATTCTGTCGAAAATAGGCGTGTAAAACTGCTTCGCGAGGACCCGCGTAGAGCATATCGAAGCCGTATCCGGTTACGATCGCGCTGTTTTCCGGGAAGTACAGATTCACCATGGTACGGATTGCGTTGTCGCGCACATCGGCGGGTATATCGCCCGCCTTGAGCTTGCCGAGCAACATGTGGATCACCAGTCCGTCGCAGCCTAGCCGCTCCATCGCCATGTGACACAGTTCCTCATGCGCCAGGTGCATCGGGTTGCGCGTTTGAAAGGCAACCACGCGGTGCCAGCCGCGTTGCTCGATTTCGGCGCGAATTTGTACTGCAGTTCTGAAAGTATCGGGAAAGTCGGTTGCGAAGTAACTGAAATTGAGCACCTGGATGGGACCGCTGATGGCGTAACGCCCATGCCCGTTGAAGGCGGCAACACCTGGATGTTCGTGGTCGCTGGTGCGGTAGACTTTTTCGGTCATCAGTGCCATTTGTTCATCGTTAACCGATTCGATAGCTGTTACCTGCTGAATCGCGATTACCGGACTGCCCTCGACATTCGGGTCGCGTAAGGCGATCCGCGCCGCGCCTTCGATCGCCTCGACTGATTCCACCAGGTTCAGGATCGGTACCGGGAAAAAGCGGCCCTCACAGGTATGCATGTTTTCGGCCACGCTGAGTCCATCGGCAAGGTTCATGTAACCCTGTAGCGGTGTGAAGTACCCACCGCCGAACATTACCGCGTTGGCCGCAGCGGCGGAACTGATCTCTACTGAAGGTAACCCCCGGGCCTCTTCGAGCAGGGCATTGCGCTCGGCTTCGTCATCCACGAACAGGGGGAGAAGCTTGTCTGAGCCAACTGGATTTATCATTTTTCTATGCCCGGTATTTTGATTTAACAGAATGTAACGACTGCTGCCAAAGATCGCAATCGAATCTGGTGTTAGGTCCATTCAGCGGGTTTATGCGCTGCCGCTCAAATGCACTCCTCCAGGGCCGCCGTGAGTTGTGCGAGACGTTGCAGTATAAGTGGCTGTGCAGGGTCGCTAACCGGCTCCCGTGAGATGCTGATGATCTTTAAGCCGTACTTGCGCGCAAAGCTGCGCGCTAGCGGTGAGGCGGTGCTTTGCAGGGTAAGCAGGCAGGCTGCGGGAAACTGCCGCAGGATGTTGTCGAGCCGCTCCAGGTCTTTGATGCCGCCGTGGTCGCTGTGTTGATCGTGCACGGTGGCGATTGGCCTGAGTCCGATGTCCTGTTCGAAATACGCGGTGAAATTGTGATCGGTAACAAAGCGCGGCTGCCGGTTCTGCCAGCGCCGCCGCGTCTCATCTCGCCAAACCCTGATGTCCTGCATCAGCAACGCGGCATTTGCCTGGTATAACTTTTGATTTTCCGGGTCCAGCCGTGTCAATGCGGTTGAGATAATTTCTATGCTGCGTAGCAGTAGCCGTGGCGAGTACCAGATATGACCATCAGCGCCTTCGAGGCCGAGCGCCGGCATTAGCTCGAGCTGCTGTGTGTTTGACGGCAGGATTTCCGGTACCCGCAAAAACCCGGCCTCAAAATGCCGATCTATCCAGATCACCAGGTCCGCCTGCTCCAAGCTGCGCATATGCGAAGGCTTAAAGGCAAAATGATGCGCCGACGCCTGGCTATCGATAATCAACCCGGGCTCGGCGACGCCGTTCATTATTGCGGCGGTGATTTCGTAAACTGGTGTAATCGATGTGACCACGCGCGGCGCGGCGGCCAGCGCGGCGGAGTGGAGGCATAACAAAAGGACGCACAGGCGCATATGGGAGAATTCAGGTGGTGGCTAAATATTTAGTTACGTTATAATATAACACAATGTCGCGTAAGATTAAGTCCCCTGATATCGCCTTTCGCAAGCACGACCATCGTCGTTGTCAGCGTCAGTTATTGACCGAGGCCAGCCAGCTGTGTGCGACGCGCAAGCTGCGCCTGACGCCACGTCGTCGGCAGGTACTCGAAATCATGCTGTCCAGCCACCAGCCAATGGGCGCCTACGATATTCTCGCTCGGCTCAACCGTGCCGGTAGCGCGGATCGGATTGCGCCGCCGATCGTGTATCGCGCGTTGGAATTCCTTATGGCTGAAGGTTTGATCCATCGTATCGAAAGCAGGAATGCATTCATCACCTGCGTACATCCGGGCCATGAATCTATAGCACAGTTTCTGATTTGCCGGGATTGCGAACAGGTTGCCGAAATTGAAACCAGCGCGCAAAGTTTGCTCGCCGCAGCGGACAATCTCGGCTTTGCGGCCGATCACTCGGTAGTCGAGATAACCGGGGTGTGTGCGGAGTGCCAGAAACATGCAGGCTGAATTGTTACTGCGTGCCAGCAACCTGAGTTACGCCATCGGTAAGCGAGTGATTCTCGATCACATCAGCTTTGAACTCAGGCGTGCCCAGATTACGACGATT
Organism: uncultured Gammaproteobacteria bacterium; assembly: GCA_963793595.1. Classification (GTDB taxonomy): domain Bacteria; phylum Pseudomonadota; class Gammaproteobacteria. Next base: position 22,203 of record CAWCBX010000018.1, read on the forward strand.
ATCGGTCCCAACGGCGCAGGTAAGTCAACGCTAACCAACATTGTTAATGGATTGATCAATAATTTCGACGGCGAAATCGAACGCGCCCCGGGTTTACGCATCGGCTACCTGCCGCAAAAAGTTTATGTCAATACGCTAATGCCACTCAGCGTTCTGCGCCTGTTGCGCCTGACGCACAACTCTTCCGACCAGGAGATTGAACATGCCCTGGCGCAAACCGGGGTGACCTATCTGCAACAGCGCCAGGTGCGTTCCCTGTCCGAAGGTGAATTGAAACGGGTGTTACTCGCGCGCACCACGCTCGGGCAACCCGACCTGATCGTACTGGATGAACCAACCGCCGGGGTCGATGTCAGCGGAGAAATTCGCATGTATGAATTAATCGGTGAATTGCGTACGGAATTGCAATGCGCAGTGTTGCTGGTATCGCATGATCTGCACCTGGTGATGTCGAAAACCGACCAGGTGCTTTGCCTCAATCAGCACCTGTGTTGTTCGGGGTTACCCGAATCGGTGAGTCAGCATCCGGAATATCTGGCCCTGTTCGGCCAGCAGGCCGCCGATTCAATCGCGATCTATGCGCATCATCACGATCACGAGCATGATGTTGCCGATGATCACGCAGGGCATCGACATGACTGAATGGCTCGATGATTTCCTGGTGCGCAGTGTCATTGCCGGGCTGATCATGGTCGCTATCGCGGCGCCCATGGGATGTCTCATGGTATGGCAGCGACTCGCATTTCTAAGTGACACCCTGGGTCATGCCGCGGTGATGGGGGTCGGCCTGGGATTGTTACTGGAAGTGACCCCGGTATTTGGCGTGCTAGCGGTAGCCTTGTTGATCGTGTTCTCGCTTAGCCGTGTCAATACTTTCAATAGCGCGCTTTCGGAAACGACACTCGCTATTATTTCCCATACCGGACTGGCCGGGGGCATTATCCTGGTCGGGCTGTTGCCGGCACAGGCGGTTAATCTCGAAGCCATATTGTTTGGCGATCTGCTGGCTACAACCAGCGCTGATTTAATCCGGCTGCTGATCACCACGGTAGTTTTGCTATTGCTGTTGCTGCATCACTGGCGGTCGTTTGTGGCGGTCTCGGTGAGTCGTGAAATCGCTCAGGCCGAAGGCATCGAAGTGCGCAAGGTTCAGTTGCTGATGTATATCATGATTGCCTTGCTGGTGGCGGTGATGATGAAGGTCATGGGGGTTTTACTGATTGCAGCGATGCTGGTCATCCCCACGACCAGTGCTCGACTGTTCAGTCGCAGTCCGGAGCAAATGGTCGCAGTCAGCGCACTCTATGGATTGGGCGCACTGGCCGGCGGTATCACCAGTTCGTTCCATTTCGACTGGCAAACCGGCCCGGCCATCGTCGTCAGCGCCACCATGCTGCTGCTTATCACCCTTGCCATGACCCGTATCTTCAGAAACCATCTCGACTAGTGCCTCTGCAGTGGCGCGGAGAGAATCAAGGTGATCAGCGTCGATTGATCTGGTTTTCACCGAGCCCCGGCCGAAATACGAGGTTCGGCGGGCGCGATTAAGCCTCTTCTTACGGAATATCAAGCACTGGAGAGATAAAGGTTACAGTCTCCTGTATCAGCCTTACCCCGTTTCACCATCGATCCCGGTTGTCGGGGCTTTGGCGATCAATAGTTATTTTTTAATAGCTTTTTACTTGGTTTGTATTAGATAAGGGTATATGGCGCGGTTTTATAAACGTATGTTTCGACAATTATAGTAAATCCATGGATTCAATCGAGATTCAAACAACGTTCGATACGGACGAATACATATTCAGGGAAGGTGATCCTGGAGACTGCGCTTATATCATCGATAACGGTATGGTCGAGGTAGCGTTCGACAAGGACGGGCGCAAACTCGTTATGGCGACGCTCACCAAGGGCGAAATACTCGGTGAGATGGCGATCATCGACAGACTTCCGCGCACGGCCTCGGCACGTGCAATTGTTCCCACGGTGGTGACGGCAATTCCGCTCGACTACGTAAGTCAAAAGATCGAACAATCCGATCCCACGGTGCGCATGTTTTTGCGGCTTGCGATGGCGCGTTACCGGGACCTCAATGCGCGCCTGGGACAGGTTTTCGAAGGTCTCTCGCTAGGCCATTCCGAGTCAGCAACCGATGCCTTCGCTTCGAGCACCATGGAACTGAAAAACGTCATGGAGCAATTGCTGGAAATGCAGCAACGCATAGATTCCGCGGTCACAAAACCGATTCACTCCGACAGCAGTCCATTATTCGGAGAAAAAACGCTGGAGATTACGAAACTGCTGGTCACCGAGGAAAAGTTGCTCAAAGCCGCCATGGCGAAAAAGGAATTCCGCCTGCATTACCAGCCGATTGTCGATTTGGCGAGTAATCGGATTGTTGGCTGCGAGGCGCTGGTTCGCTGGAACCATCCGTCTGGCGAGTTGTTGCTGCCGTCCCGTTTTTTGACCCAGGTTGAAAGCAGCGATCTGATCATCGACCTGGGATACTGGATAGCAGAGGAGGCCTGCCACTTCCAAAGTCGTCTCTTCAACGATTTTCAGCATGATTTATTCGTCGCTATCAACTTGTCCGGCAAACAATTCGATGATCAGTTTCTGGTTCCGAGCCTGGCCGATATCATGGACAAAACAGGTGCCCGGCGCGAACGGATCAAATTCGAGATCACGGAGAGCCTGTTGATTGACAATCCAGAGCTCGCGACCCAGTCGCTGCACCAGTTGAAGGAGACCGGTGCAAAACTGGCCATCGACGATTTTGGCACCGGCTATTCGAGCTTCAGTTATCTGCACCGTTTCCCTTTCGATACCCTCAAAATCGATCGGGTATTCGTTGGTGCGATGTCGCGCAGTGAGAAGAGCCATCAGATTGTAAAATCACTGGTCAACCTGTCCCACGATCTGGGTATGGACGTGGTTGCCGAGGGTATCGAATCCGCGCAGGAGGCCGAATTGATGCGTAATTTCAATACCTCATTCGGGCAGGGATTTTATTTTTCCCGTGCCGTCAACGAAACGGAGTTCGTGAAGCTGCTGCGACAACCGCAAATAGAAGTTACGGTTTAGTTGCAGATTATCCTCGAGTTTTCTCCCCCCGCTTGTTTCCTTCGGTCGAAGCATGACAGGCAGTTGTATTTCTGAGAATCGTGGTTTATCGCCTGTTATTCTTGTACTCTTTTGCCATTGCCGGGGTAGCTCAGTCGGTAGAGCAGACGGATTGAAATCGTCGTGTCGGAGGTTCGATTCCGCCCCTGGGCACCATTTTTATAAAATCAATAACTTACGCTTCTTCTCGCATTTTTGACGCTTACTGCCATTTTATTTATTTAAAACAATAGGTTGCGATGTAAGTTATTATTTTTTATCCGATCACATTAACACGCGTTATCCCTCTTAATGTATAATTTCTCTACGCCAAATTTACGCCAAACTACGCCATAGGTGTAAATCAAGGGAGGATCGCAAATGGCTACATTCAGAAAACGGAGCAGTGGGTGGCGTGCCGAGGTGTGTATCAAGGGTATTCGCACGTCGGCAACGTTCACTACCAAGCGCGAAGCCCAGGCCTGGGCGTCGCAAGAAGAAACCCGGTTACGGGAAGATTCATCCGGGAAGGTGCCAAACAAGCCGTTCCGTGATCTGCTCGAACGCTATAGTCGCGAAGTCAGCTCAAAGAAGCGTGGTGCCAAGCGAGAGCAGAAAATGATCAATGTTTTTCTCCGCGACCCGGTCGCCGACGTGTCGCTGCGCATACTCGCGCCGACCGATATCGCCGCGTGGCGCGATCGGCGTCTGAATCAGGTCTCTGGCTCGACGGTGGCGCGGGAGATGACGATTCTCAGACATGCCTGCTCTGTGGCACGCCGCGAGTGGGGATGGCTGCGTGTTAATCCGGTCAGTGATGTGAGGCGGCCGGCAACCGCGGCGGCCCGCACCCGTCGTCCGACCGATGAAGAAACCGAGAAACTGTTGGATACTCTGGGTTATTCTCGGGAAACTCCACCTAAGACGACATCGGCACGAATCGGTGCGGCCTATCTCTTCGCCATAGAGACCGCAATGCGCGCGGGGGAAATCTGCAGCCTGGAATGGCAGCATGTCAACGAGCGACATGTGCATTTGCCGCTGACGAAGAATGGCTATGCCCGTGATGTGCCGCTATCCGCCGAAGCGCGTCGAATCATCGAGCAGCTGCGATCTTTAAATGGCGATGGAAGCTGAGTTGCAGCAAGCTACAAGCACACAAGGCTTGCACTGCTCAACTGCACATTCGGCTGCAGCAGCAGCACTTAAGTCAGTCCAGTGCTCAATGGAGGCACCCTGTACTGCTCTGTGCTGCTGCTGCTGCTGCTGCTGTCGGTGGTGGTGCTGCTGTTGCTGGGTCTTCACCTGACACACCAAGCAAAGCGCCTGAGCAGCTGCTGCAGGACATCTCGCTGGTTGTGACCTGCAGCTTGTTTGATGGCAGCAGCAGCAGAGGCAACAGCCCCCAGCACGTGCAAACGAACAGCAGCAGCAGCAGCGCCTCAACATTTGGAGGGGCTGCTCCACCTGTCCCGCACCCCCCATGCTGACTGGTAAGCTGGCCACTGCTGCAGGAGGGCTGTCATTGCACTGCCTGATGTGTGCCTCCCGCACGCTGCCCTGCCCTGTCACAAAAGCTGTGACGCGGCGGTGTATCCTGGCCATGATATCTGCTGGCACTGGCACGAACTGCGCATGGTAAGTGAGGCAAGAAGCCATCACCTGCCTTGCCACTGCGCAGCGCCCCAGATATGTCAGGTCCTGTCGCGCCCACTGTCGCACACGCCATGTGATGGTCTGCAGTCGCTGCGTGAACAGCGCCGCCGCATGCGGCTCTGTCCCTGCTGCTGACAGCAGGATGCCCAGATGCCTGATGGGCTGCTGTGCTGTATCAGGGAACGGAATGCCGGTGTCTGGGTCAACACCTACAAACGGCTGCTGCGTGCCTACCTCCATGCCCTGACACTTGCTGACATTCAGCTTCGCCCCACTGGCTGCACAAAAAGGCTGCACTGCTCTCCTGACCAGTACACTGGCACCCTGCCTGCTAGCCGCATGCAACGTGGTGTCGTCAGCATGCTGCATGCTGCAGGGTGATGCTGAGCCATCGGGCATGCTGATGCTGTCCACCTGTCCTGCTGCTTGCAGCGCTCTGCACCTGGCTGCTAGCGGCTGCGCTGCGATGACATACAGCAGCGGGCTGAGTGGGCTGCCCTGTGCGCACCCAGATGGTATGTCAAACACCCTGGGCGTGGGCAACATTGACGCTGCACACGCCTGTGGTCGTTGCTGCTGCACGGCCATTCCTCGAGGCAAGTCCTCGGGCACACACAGTGCGCAGGGTACGGGGCCCTGTGCAGCGGCGCGCCCGCTGGCACCGCCATGGGCTGCGTTGGAGTGGCTGCGCTGCTGCTGACGCCCCCTGCGTGCCGTGGCTCCTGCGCAGGCGCTGCTGCACATGTGTGA
>CAWCBX010000019.1:0-10416 GCA_963793595.1 uncultured Gammaproteobacteria bacterium
CGGACATAGTGAATAACGCACCGTACATTTGCACACTCATGTCGAAGGCCCAGACCGTCGGGGAATTGAGCACGTAACGCATGAACACTTCGTAACAGGTAGAGAAGGTCAGGATCACGATACACCAGGCGAAGGCCTTGCCGGTCCAGGCGCTCAGGCTATCGATAAAGTGAAGAATGCGAGTCATCATGGCATGTCACCGGGGTGTCAGTCAGGAGTTTGATACACAAAAAGCGCGGGCGGTATTAAATAATACCGCCCTTGCTGACTAGCTTTTTCGGCCGTTACAGCTTGCCAAAGTAATGCTCGTAGGCACCCTGGTAGTTTGGCGAATTATTCAATGCATAAGCGCCGTGCCGCTTCGCCCAGGCCATTTGCGAATCAATAACCTTCTTGAAGAAAGGATCGACCGCATTGAATTTCTTGACGATCTTGTCCCATGCCTTGAGCTGATCACTCATGACATCGTCAGGGGTACGGTAAACGTTGACGCCGAATTCTTCTTTCAGCCTGACGAGATCCGCGGAGTAACGCTCCATGGCTTTCCAGGCCATGTCGGCGGAGGCCGCTTCAGAAGCATATTCGAGGATTGCCTGGTGCTCTTTCGCCAGCTTGTCGAAGCGACGTTTGTTGAAAATAATTTCGAAGCATTCCTGGGATTGGTGAAAACTGCCCAGGTGGTAATGCTTGGATACGTCCTGCATGCCGAAATCCTTATCCGAAGTCGGGTTGTTGAATTCGGCCGCGTCGATCAGGCCGCTTTTCATCGCCGGCTGGATTTCACCACCAGGCAATTGCACGACCGACATTCCCATTTCCTGCAATACGTCTGCAGCGAGTCCCACGGTACGATACTTGAGGCCTTTCAGCTGGCTGCTCTTGGTGATGTGCTCCTTGAACCAGCCCAGCGGTTGCGCCGGCATCGGACCGGAGAAGAAACCGACCAGGTCGAGTCTCAGCTTGTCATACATCAGTTCGTAGTAAAGCTCTTTACCGCCACCGTACTGGATCCAGCCCATCAGCTCGTTGGCTGACCAACCGAAACAGGGGCCGGTGCCAAACAGCGAGGCCACCGGGCTTTTCGAATACCAGTAGGCGGTAACCAGGTGCGCGCCGTCGAGTACGCCCTTGTGTACCGCGGTTTGCATCTCGGCAGTCTTGACGACCGCGCCCACGCCGAGTAAATCGATCTTAAGTGATCCACCGGACATTTCGTTGACGCGTCGGACATAGTCCTCGGCGAATTCAAGGAAGATACCGCCGCCCCAGGCAGCCTGTACTTTCAATACGACGGGATCGGCGGCGACCGAAATATTGGGGAATGCTGCTGCTGCCGCTCCGCCTGCAATCGTGGCGGCGCCGGTAGTTAGAAATTTTCTACGTGATGTGGTTGTTTCGCTCATAACGGGTTTCCTCATTTTTGGTAATAATTGTGGCAGGCGATATTTATTATCGAGTCAATGACGCATGAAATGTTGTTCCTGCGGAGCAATATTTCGAATCTCCTGCACCTATTTGTTGTTGCTATGCGGATGACTGGAGTCGGGATTAAAGCATATTGATCTGTATATTGTATACCAGATTATTCGATGCTGGATCTGCCACCGTTCTCGACCGCCATCGCAAGATTTAATGTGCGGGCCGAGTATATTGTGATCAACGCCCGAGTTACAGCGTTTTTTGCCCCGGGGTTAAATGTCTTACTCTGGTCAGCCCTAGGCCACGCGGTCGCCGGGTTCTTCACCGTTAAAAATTGCCACCAGGTTGTCGATCGCCCTGAAGCCCATGGCGTCACGGGTTTCCCGGGTGGCGCTGCCGATATGCGGCAACAGGAACACGTTGTCCAGCTGCCGGTAACCGGGGTGTATCGCATCGGGTTCACCGTTGAATACGTCGAGACCGGCGGCCGCGATGTCGCCTGCCTGCAGCGCGGCCACGAGGGCGTCGTCATCGATGACGCCACCGCGCGAGGTATTCACCAGGATAGCGTCACGATGCATCAGGGCGATAGTTTCGCGGTTCAGCAATCCCCGCGTCGCAGCCGCTGCCGGGCAGTGAATCGACAGCACATCGATGTTCGCCAGCAGCGCTTCCACACTATCGTGGTAGATCGCATCCCCGGCCTGTTGCGGGTCCAGCGGTTTGCGATTGTGGTAATGCACCGTCATTTCAAAGCCGCGCGCGCGGCGGGCCACCACCTGGCCGACTCGACCCAGGCCGAGGATGCCCAGGCGCTTGCCGGTGATCTGTCGGCCAACCATGAAGGCCGGGCTCCAGTCTTGCCACTGTTGACTGCGTACCAGGCGTTCGCCTTCACTGGCACGACGCGCTGCGCCGAGCATGAGCAGTATCGCGATTTCGGCAGTGGCATCGGAAAGCACATCGGGCGTGTTGGTTACGATGACCTGCTTTTGTCTGGCCGCCGCGAGGTCGACATGGTCGACGCCGACGGAAAAATTGGCGATCGCCTTTACGCGGGCAGGTAATTGCGCAATGGTCGCCGCCGGGAACTTTTCAGTATGGCAGGGCAGAATTGCATCTGCCCCGGCCGCGAGCTCCAGTAATTCATCGGTGCTATAGAGCTTGTCATCGGGGTTGAGAATAGTGGCAAAATTTTCTGCCAGTTTTTGCTCGACCGCAGCGGGCAGTTTGCGCGTTACCAGCACAACCGGTTTGTTACTCATTTTGTTTTCCTTGCGGGGTTAGGTTGACTGCGGACTATTCATCTCGCGGTATAACGACAGTGACATTCTACCGGTTACCAGCGCCGCGGCAACCAGCAGTGCCCATAGCAGCCACTTCTGCCAGGGTAACTCGGCTTGCGCGGCGAGTCTGGCCGTGCCACCGGATTCCTCGACCGTGAGGAGGGATACCTGTGTGCCGCGTTGCCGGGCCTGTTGCAGACTACCTTCGAGTAAGCCGTTCAAATCGGTGACCGGTACCTTGCTTTCATAGTTGCCCCAGGCCAGTGTATAGGGTCCGCTGTCATCGCCCAGGAAGATGACTTCGTATTGTGGGTAATTCAGTTCGACCCGGGGTGGTGTCGTTGAGTCCGGGTTCAAACTGAACCAGATCCTGGTGAAATTTCGGCGCGGCAAATTGAGCGGCTTACTGGGCTTGACTTCATCATCGTTGATATTGTGCTGGCTGAAGCCGGAGTAAATGCGTTGCCGGGTATCGAATTCCGCGACACCGGCATAGAGGTCACCGTTGACGACGCTATGCGACGCGGACGGAATAATACGCATCGACTCCGCGTTAACCGCCGACGGGAATTCAAAAAAGAAAAATTCCCCCTGCTCCTGTTGGCTCAATGATGGCTCAATTTGATAGGTTAACCCGGGTGCCTGCACGGTTTTCCGGTAGTAACCACGGACCTGTTGCAGCTCGAATCGGGTGACCGCATTGACGGGTGACAGGCGCATGTATTTTTGATTGCGCGGAATGCCGTTGATGCTGCGCCAGGCGTTATCGTCCGATGTCTGGTTGGTCAGGGTTTTGCGTTTTTTGAGTATGCGCAGGTTATCGAGCTCATTGCCGACTTCAATCTTGAGTTCGAGTAATTGCTCCGCGGGTTCGTGCAGCCACTGCAGCTCGATTCGATCAAATCCGGGGGTATCATCATCTGGCGCCAGTTCTATCAGGTAATCCTTGCGTACCGATTGTACCGGTATTGTTTGCGTGGTCTGGAGTTCCTGTATCAATCCCTGTTGCTGGCTTTGTTCGCGCTTGGTAACAACCTTAGATTGTTGTCGCTGAAAACTACTGAATTCGTGAAACGGCAATACCAGTTTGTGTTCGCTCACCGTTCCCGGCGTGCGCATTATTGAATGGGGTAGCTGCTTGCCATGCACGTTGAAGACGGCCAGATCACTCAGCCCGGCATCCGTCAAAGCCAGCATGACATCGAGCGGCAACTCGATGCGCTGTAATGGTTGATCGGATTCGCTGAGCAGTGCCTGGTAAGCGTAATCCTGCCGGGTTGTAGCCGCCCCTGCCGGTCCGATCAATAGCAATATCAGGCAAGTGCAGAGTAATCTAGGCATGTGATGGTTCTTCCGTGTTTACGTCAGGGTGTTTTGCTGGAATCGGAGAGAAATAGCCGGTGGCAACCAGCAGGCTGCCGACCACCAGGAATGACACGATTCGTTCCACCGTGCCGCTGGCGCCGAGATCGACGAAAAACATTTTCACCAGCACGATACCAACCAGGGCGGCGCCGATGATCCATAGCGGGCGAGTAATGCGGCGTGACGCAAACAGCATCGCGCCCATGCCGATTACGGTCCACAGGATTGAAATTGCAGATTGCACCCGCGTATCGACTGACATCGCCGACAGGTCGAAGCGAATATCGAGATAGTGGTGCATGCTACGTATCAACACGGCACTCAGCCAGATGAAGACCAGCCCGCCGAGGATGATCAGAATATGCTCGCGCTGCACCGTCATGGCGGGCCGTAACAGTTTCAAACTGGCCACTACCAGCACAAAGAATGCAATCTGTGTGAGATCAACCGGATTGAGGAACGGGAGGTAGGGCAGGGGTGCCGGGTCGCCGCTGTTAGTCAGATTGATGATCACCGACCAGAACGCGAGGAACACCGACAGCGTCGCGATGATACTCAATTGCAAACGCTCGCCTAAACGCTGGATCGCCGGGAACAGAGCTGCCTGGGCGGCGCGCAACGCGAGTAACGGCACCACGGCAAATACGGCGTAATAAGCTTTACCCGCTACCTCGAGTTTATGTTCGAAGATCCATACCAGTTCTATCGACAGGATAAGCGCGACGAAAAATACGAAGCCGGTATGCGACGCGATGCTGATCCATCCCGGCCAGGCCACGGTTTCGAGTTTCTCGATCAGCCAGTAATTGACCGCGAGTACTGCGACCCAGAAATATAGATCGGGTGACACCAGGATATGGTTATGATCAAACAGCGAATACAGCGCTATCAATGCCAGTACGGGTAGCAGCAGTGCCGCGTTAATGGCTGCCGGCATCCAGTTCCACGAGCGCAGGCGATCCAGGTAAACCAGCACCGCCGCGGTTGCACCGAATAGCACCAGCCAGGCGACAACCTCATTTTTTATATATTCGTCGATTTGTATTAACGCGCTGACCAGCCACCAGCCCATCGCCCAGATATAAAACGCAATGTGCAGTAGTCGCAGCCTGAAGTCGGCGGCCTGTTGATACAGCATGCGGGCGGAAATAAAAGCCCCCAGCGATATGAAAACGCCGCCGAGGAAGGCGGGATTGAACCAGATCGAGTTGCCGACATCGTCGATATTACGCAGAAAAAATAATACCCCGGAACCCAGCTGTAACAGGATCGCAAAACACTGCGCGTAAAAACGCTTCTGCCGAATCGATACCCACAGAATACCCGCGGCTTCCAGTGCCCAGGCCGCACTGCTCCAGTGTCCATCCAGTGCGTAGGGTATCGCCAGGGTGGCGAACACGACACCGATGGCAAGCATCGCCTCGGCCAGCATGCGAAATTCTTCGCCGACATGTTTCCAGGCGTAGCGCGCCAGCAGGATATAGTAAAAACCCATGCCGGCCGAAGCCCCGGCGATACCGTAATCGAGATGGCGTAACATCACCATCAGCAAGCCGGATACGATAACCGGGGTGCCGAATACCATGCTGCCGTCGACGAGTCCGGTTAAATGCTGTGGCTGGCGTAATGCGTAGAGTACGCCAATCAGGCTGTACATCAGGAAGAACAGCAACAGGAACCCGCCGGCCGGCAGTAAATCTTCGGGGCGGTAATCGAAGGCCACCCATAACACGAACACGCCGAAGGTGAACATGAACCCCAGCAGATTGAGCGCGCGCCAGGCACGAAACCAGGCGACTGCGAATACGGCTGCATTCAGCAAGCTGTAGTAACTGAACAGGCCGATGTAATTGCCACTGCCGGTCGACGCGAGGAATGGTGCCAGGAAACCACCCAGCACGGCATAGATCGCCAACGCCTTCGAGTCCTGCATAATGGCCAGCGCGACCGTAAACGCGGAAAAGAATACCAGTAGCGTAAATGTCAGCATCGGTGGCAGCAGGTCGGCCAGTCGAAAGGCGGCGAATATGGTGATGTAGATCACGCCGATGCCACCGCCTTGCAACAGTAAGCCGTACAATTGCTTGCGTAAACGCAGGCGCCAGCCGAATACCAGCAACGCCATTCCACCGAGAGCAGCCCCCATGAAACGGAATTCGATGGGTATGCGCGAGTTTTCGGCCGCGTATTTCAGCAGGAAGGCGACACCGAAGAACAGGATCAGGATGCCGATGCGGACGAAGATATTGCCATCGGTGAAATAGGAAACCACCAGGTTACCAAGGCGTCGTATCAAATCTTCAAAATGATCGACCGGATTTTTCGCGCGGGGTTGCGGATCCGGGGTAACGCTCGCGGCGATGGGCGGCATATTTGCTGCAGCCGGGACTGGTGTCGGTAATATTGTTGTCACGGGGTCCGCTGCCCCGGTCGTCTCTTCTTCCGTCGATGGTTGCGACGTCATTTCGGGTTCGGGCGGCGTCGCGGTCATGACTGCTTCGCTGTCGGCCGGACCGGGTTCTGCTGCCTGCGTTTTAAACTCCGCCAATCTGTTCGCACAGACGATCGATTTGCTGTTGCAGCTGGTTGAACTTGCGGCGTGAGGTCCACTGCAGTGAAATCAATGCCACCAGCAGGCCGATCAGCAAACTTTCCTCGGTACCAAAAATTGACGCAGTCAGGAAAATCGCGATGATGGTGGCGATGAGGGGAATGAAGGACATATCAGGCTTTAATATAGCAGCCCTGCGTGACAATACTGCGAATGCCCTGGATAGTGAGCGGTAAATAGTATGCGCGATATTCTGATCATCGAAGAACCTGCTGTATGACTGATTCAATTCGTCAAGGAGCATAGTGGTAAAGATCCGTATAGCAATACTTTTTGGTTAAAGTATTGGATATTGATACCAAACAGTCCAAATAGTGAGCCTTATGGCGAAAATTAACCACGCTTCATGGCAGAATCATCCCTACTGGTGGGATGCCGGCCCCGACAATCAACCGCTCGAGCTCGAGCTGCTGGCAAAATCAGTCGAGGCGATGCCAGCGCACACCGATTGTGTCGTTGTCGGCGCCGGTTACAGCGGCCTGTCAGCCGCACTTACGCTGGCGCGCGCGGGCAGGTCGGTAATAGTGCTGGATAGCTCGCAACCCGGTTATGGTTGTTCCGGCCGCAACGGTGGTTTGATCGGTCCCTCCTTTCATAAACTGGGCTTGTCCGGCCTCAGGGCAAGGCTTGGGGAAGCCAGGGCCGCCGCGATTATGCGCGAGTCCATGGATATACTCATTTGGCTGAAGCAGTTTATTAAGCGCGAGGGGATCGACTGCGGGTTAGCCGAGGTGGGGCGTTTCAGGGGAGCCGTAACCGCGAAGAGCTATGACGATCTAGCGCTGCAGGCGCAGGGTTTGCGCAAGCTGATCGATCTGGAATATGAAATGGTGCCGCAATCCGCCCAACTCAACCATATTGGCAGCGATTATTACCGGGGCGGAATTGTCTACCACCAGGATGGTCACCTGCATCCGGGGCTGTATCTCAAAGGTCTGGCCAGGCTCGCGCTTGGGGCCGGGGTGCAGATCTTTGCCCCGGCCAGGGTAGAACAGCTTGCAGCGACCAGCGATGGTTTTCGAGTCAAGCTGGGAACGACTTCGATCGATTGTGGTGAAGCCATGGTCGCTACCAATGGTTACACCGATCCGGCTTTTCCTTACCTGCGCCGCAGGGTGATTCCGATTCGCTCAGCGCTAATTGCCACCGAGCCGCTGGCGGCGGATTTAATGCAGGAGCTGAGTCCACAGCGACAGGGCTTTGGCGATACCAGCCGGTTGATGCCTTATTATCGTCCTGCGCCCGATGGTAGCCGCATGATTTTCGGTGGGCGCGCGTTAAATCTCGCGGATCGACCGGAAAATTACGCCAAAGATCTGCATCGACTGATGACACGGATATTTCCTCAACTGCGCACCACCGGTATCAGCCATGCATGGTCCGGGACCGTCGCCTACACCTTCGATCACGCGCCGCATATCGGACGAGTAACCGACGGGCCGATGACGGGTGTCTACTATGCCATGGGTTACTGCGGTTCGGGCGTTGGTCGTGCGACCTGGTTCGGCCGCAAGGCGGCTCTGAAAGATGCTGGGTGACCCTGAAGGATCAACCCCGCTGGATGACCTCACTTTTGCAACTCGCCCATTGTATTCGGGCCGCCCCTGGTTTTTACCTGCGATTCTCAGGTGGCACAGTCTGCTGGATCGCTTTGGTTACTGAGCCACGGGCCAGCCGGATCAAGATGCGGGTTGCGCCGTATCTATGCATGCGGTAAGTTTTTTTCTATGCGAAGAGGATGGCGATAATGAATGATAACCTGAACTACAGGGGTTATTCACAGACGCAGCGCGGCGAAAGCGACGAGATCCTGGTGCGTACGTCGAAGGGCACGGCCTGTGGTGAATATCTGCGGCGCTACTGGCAGCCAGTCGCGTTGACCAGTGAGGTGGAGGATGTACCCGGACTCGTCAAGGTGCTCGGCGAGGAGCTGGTATTGTTTCGCGATAAAGCCGGTCGTTACGGCCTGGTACACAAGCAATGCCCGCATCGACGTGCGTCGATGGAGTTTGGCGTTTGTGAACACAATGGAATCCGTTGCTGCTACCACGGCTGGTTATTCGATATCGATGGCAGCATTCTCGAGGTACCCGGCCAGCCGGAGAAGATTGCCGAACTGGTCAGGGACAAAACCACGCTCGGCGCCTACCCGGTGAAGGAATATCGCGGGTTGATTTTTGCCTACCTCGGGCCGATCGAAGATATGCCGGAGTTCCCGCTTTACGATACGCTCGAAATCGAAGGTCAGACACTGATGCCTTATCGCGCCGATTACAAATGCAACTGGCTGCAGGTGCTGGACGCGATTCTTGACCCGATCCATACCAGTTTCCTGCATTCGCGCATGAGCCGCGCGCAGTTTTCCGAGGGCATGGGTGAAATTGGCGAACTCTTGTTCTACGAGCGTGAAATGAGTTTCCTCGGAGCTAACGTGCGTCGTGTCGGAGACAATGTCTGGGTGCGGGTCAACGAGCTGGTATTGCCCAATTATACCCAGGCCGGTGCCGCGTTTTCCGCCGACGGCACCCATCCCATTTACTATGGGCGTACCGCTTTTGCTCGCTGGGTGCTGCCGGTCGATGACGAAACGACCACGGCCTTTGCCTGGGCGATTTTCGGTGAGCGTGCCGACCCGCACGAATACAATACGCCCGAAGGACCCGAGCTGATCGAGCAGGGCGAACGCATGGATCGCAGTTATAGCGAGCGACAGCGCTTTCCCGGTGACGCCGAGGCGGTTGAGGGGATGGGGCGCATCGCCGATCAGAAAATGGAACACCTGGTGCCGAGCGACAAGGCGATCATTTTGTACCGCAAGAAATTACGCAAACTGTGTCGTGATCTCGAAGCGGGTATTAAACCGGATCACGTTACCGCTATCTGGCAAAATCCGATCCCGACCTACGGTGGTGACACCGTGTTGCATATCCCCGCGGACGCAGCCGACGATAGCAGGCAGCTGATCGATATCGGTGAGCGAGTCATGCATATCCAGTTCGAAGCCGAGGCGTTGGCCGGTGTTGCGCGTGACCAGGCCGTGATCGATGCTCTCAAGTCACTCGAGTCCGGATTCAACACATGACGATCAAGCTGCATATCAAGAATAATCACGCGGGACCGGACACCTTTCCGTCGACCCCCGAGAGTGAACCGGTATTTACAATTTCAGAGGAGAAGTACCAGCAGGCGGCGCTCGCTTTTCCCGATCTTGCCGCGCAGCTCAAAGTGTTCGTCGACTGGGATACCGATCACTGGGCCGAATCGATGCGCGATACCGAGGTTTTGCTGACCTGGAACCTGCCGACGCAAAACCTGGCTGCCGTGGCGCCGAAGTTAAAGTGGATTCATTGTATCGGTGCCGGTGTCGAACATCTGTGCCCGATGGACTGGGTGCCCGCAGGCGTCACCATTACCAACAACAAGGGAGCGCATGCCGATAAGGCTGGCGAATTCGCGTTGATGGCGGTGTTGATGCTGCATAACAAGATGCCGGCGATACTGAGCAACCAGCGCATAGCAACCTGGAATTCATTGTTTTCGACACCGATTGCAGGCAAAACCGTGGGCCTGGTCGGGGTCGGCAGTATCGGTGGTGGAGCGGCAACGCAGCTCGACAAGATGCCGGTGCATATCATCGGTGTCAGTCGGCACGGCAAGCCGCACCGGCATGTGCATGAAATGGTGGCGATGGATCAGCTCGACGCGGTGCTGCCACGCATGGACTATATTTTTGTG